>NZ_WFLL01000029.1:0-81931 GCF_009208755.1 Janthinobacterium sp. FT14W
GGCAGCAGCGCGGGGGCGAGCGCGCGCGCGGTGCAGGGCGGCGCCTGGAACGCCAGCTCGCCGCCAGCGCTGCGCTCGATCTGCACCAGGCCGACGCCGCATTCCTGCACGATGCGCGCGCCCTTGGGCTGCATGCCCGCGTCGAGCAGGGCGTGCGCCGTGCCCAGGGTCGGGTGGCCGGCGAAAGGGAACTCCATCTCGGGCGAAAAGATCCGCACGCGGTAGTCGGCCGCCGGGTCGCGCGGCGCCAGCACGAAGGTGGTTTCCGACAGGCCCGTCCAGCGCGCGATGGCCTGCATCTGCGCGTCGCCCAGGCCATTCGCGTCGAGCACCACGGCCAGCGGGTTGCCCATGAATGGCACCTTGCTGAAGACATCGACTTGCCTGAATGGGCGTGCTTGCGGCATGGCGGCTCCTTGTTCTGGTGTCAGGCCTGGCATCAGGCTTCGCGCATGCGGCGCAGCGACAGGCGGTTCAGGTACCAGGTCAGCAGCACGGCGGCCACCGTCAGGCCCGTGACGAGGCCGATCCAGAAACCGGCAGCGGCCATGGGCTCGGCCGGCGACCAGGGGAAGCCGGCCGGCGCCAGTCCCAGCACATAGCCGATCGGCAGCGAGAAGCCCCAGAAGGCCAGCAGCTGGATCAGCATCGGCTGGCGCGTCACCTTGTAGCCGCGGATCGCGCACGACGTCGCCACCTGCGTGGCGTCGGACAGCTGGAACAGGGCGGCAAACAGCAGCAGCTGCGCGCACAGCGCCTGCACCTGCGGGTCGGACGTGTAGGCTTGCGCAATCTGGTGGCGGAAGACGGTGATGACGGTGGCCGAGACGATGGCCGCCGTCAGCGACATGGCCACGCCCACCCACGAAATGAAGCGGGCCTTGCGCAGGTTGGCTTCGCCCACCGCATGGCCCACGCGCGTGACCAGCGCGATGCCGAAAGTGAGGGGCACCATGAAGACGACGGACGAGAAATTGAGGGCGATCTGGTGCGCCGACACCTGGATCACGCCGAAGCGCGCCACCAGCAGGCTGATCACGCCAAAGGCGCTCACTTCGGCAAAGTAGGTCACGCCGATGGGCAGGCCCAGGCGCAGCATGGGGCCGATGGACGACAGCTGCGGCCATTCCCAGTGCGTGAACGGATACGTGGCGCGGTAGGCGGGGGCAATCTTGATCCACGCCAGCATGGCCAGCAGCATCATCCACACGCAGCAGGTGGTGGCCACGGCGCAGCCCACGCCGCCCATCTTCGGCATGCCCCAGTGGCCGTAGATCAGCAGGTAGTTGACGAGGATATTGAGGCCCAGCGCGGCCAGCGCGATGACCATCACGGGCTTGGTCTGGTTGATGCTGGTGCTGTAGCCGTACAGCGCGCGGTAGGCGGCGAACGGCGGCAGCGCGCAGCTGATGATGTGCACGAACAGCTTGGCCCTGGATGCCACGGCGGGCTCCAGCATCAGGTGGTCGAACACCAGCGCCGCCATGTTCGTCAGCAGGCAGGCCACCAGGCCGACGAACAGCGCCTTCCACAGCGACTGGCGCACGATGTGCGGCACCCGGTCGTGGCGCGCGGCGCCGATTTCATGCGCGACCAGCGTATTGATCGCCATCATGACACCGCTCACGGTGACCAGCACGATGGACCAGATGGCGG
Organism: Janthinobacterium sp. FT14W; assembly: GCF_009208755.1. NCBI lineage: Bacteria > Pseudomonadati > Pseudomonadota > Betaproteobacteria > Burkholderiales > Oxalobacteraceae > Janthinobacterium > Janthinobacterium sp. FT14W. Next base: position 1,657 of record NZ_WFLL01000029.1, read on the forward strand.
CGCCCAGCGACACGGCCGCCAGTTCCTCTGGAGACGTGTGGCCCGTCATCGCCACGTCGGCCGCGCCCATGCCGACGGTGGCCAGCTGGCCGATCAGGATGGGCCAGGCCAGCTTCCACAGCGAGGACACTTCAGTGCGGATGGCGGGCAGGGTGAACGAGGTAGTGTGTGGCATGGGCGGAAAGCTTGACTAAACACAAGATTCTACCGGCATTCGCCGTGCTTGTCCGCCGCTGGTCCCGGGTGCCTGGCCCCGGTAATCATTTGTTACAGCTAAGAATGCCAGTCGCGGATAGACTGCGCGCTCTATTTGGCAAGATGACCAAATAGTCACACCGTACCATCCTGACTATGGAGTAAGACCATGTTGAAGAAAGCCTTGAACTGCGCCCTGCTGCTGGGCGCCGCCATGACGGCCGAACTGGCCGCCGCCGGCGAACTGACCCTGTATTCGCGCGACGATTATATGGGCCGCTCGCAGACCGTGCGCGACGCCGTCGCCGACCTGGACGATGTCCGTTTCAACGACACGACGCAAAGCATCCGCGTGCGCTCGGGGCGCTGGGAGGCGTGCGAGGACGCCGATTTCCGCGGCGCCTGCTTCCTGCTCGAACCGGGCGACTACCCGTCGCTCGATGGCCGCGCCAACAAGATCACCTCGCTGCGCGAAGTGCGCGGCTGGGGCGGCGGCTACCCGGGACGTGACCGGGATTGGGGCCGCGACCGCGAACGCGAACGCGAGTGGGACGGGCACCGGGAGCGTGACCGCGAGCGCGGCCACCTGCCGGGCCGCGCGCTGGGCGGCGAACTGACCCTGTACACGCGCGACGATTTTGCCGGCCGCAGCCTGACCGTGCGCAATGGCGCGCCCGATCTGCGCGAACGCGACTTTAACGACACGGCGCAGAGCGTGCGCGTGCGCGCCGGGTACTGGGAAGTGTGCGAGGACGTGGACTTCCGCGGCCGTTGCCGCACCCTGGGGCCCGGCGAATACGCGAACCTGGAGCGCCTGAGCAACCGCATCTCTTCGGTGCGCGAAGTGCGCTGACGCTGGGCAGCGCGTCAGCCAAACGGCAATAACCGGCCCCCGCAGGGCTGGTTATTGCTTTTGGTAACAATTTGTTGTCCTTTTCCCATACTTTGTTACACCGTTTTTTCTACGGATGGCTACACTGGCATCAGTTGTCATGTCGATCACTTACTTTTGCCGCCACCGGAGACCGCCCCATGAATCGCCCGTTCGCTTTTGCCCTGCTGTGCGCCAGTTCGCTGTTTGTCCACCTCGCGGCGCAGGCCGGCGAGATCCGCCTGTACACCGACGATAATTTCAAGGGCAGGGTAGTGGTCTTGCGCGATACCACCGATGATCTGTCGCGCGTCAATTTCAACGACACCGCGTCGAGCATCCAGGTCGAGTCGGGCAGCTGGGAAGTGTGCACGAATTCCGATTTCAAGGGCGATTGCAAGACGCTGGAACGCGGCGACTACCGCTCGATGCCGGGCATGAACGACAAGATTTCATCCGTGCGCGAAATCGGCAGCGGCGGCAGCGGCAGCGGCAGCAGCGGCGGCCGGCGCGCGGCGCTGGAACTGTATGCGGACGGCGGCCAGCGCGGCGCGTCGGCCGGCATCAACGCGGACCGCGATGACCTGGTCGACATCAGCTTCAACGACCGCGCCAGCAGCGCGCGCATCGAATATGGCTACTGGCAGCTGTGCAGCGACTCCAACTACCGCGGCAGCTGCCGCGTGTTCGGGCCTGGCACCCACGACGACCTGGGCAGCCTGAGCGGGCGCGTGTCGTCCGCGCGCATGGTCGATCCGCGCGAAGAGAACCGTCCGCAAAACAACGAGGGACTGGTGGTGCTGTACGGCCGCGCGTTCCTGGATGGACCCGGGCTGCAGGTGAACCGCGACGTCAACGACCTGGTGCGCCTGAACTTCAACGACCAGGCCGCCTCCATGGCCATCAACGAAGGCACCTGGGAAGTGTGCACGGACTCGCAGTTCAACGGCACCTGCGAGCGCATGGGACCGGGCAGGTATGAAACCCTGGGCACGACGCTGGAAAAGCGCATTTCCTCGCTGCGCCGCCTGTACTGAGCGCGCGATCGGGCCTTCGCCGAGGCCTTGTATTTGTTACAATAACACCCTGGCGCAATCGCCAGGCGTATCATCACCAAAGAATGAAGAATGGAGTTAATCATGACGGGCCCTTTCAAACACGCGCTGGCATGCGCCGCGACCCTGCTGCTGTCACTGGCGGCCCACGCCGGTGCCCATGCGGGCGAAATCACCCTGTTCGAGGATGATAATTTCCGCGGCCGCGCCGTGACCCTGCGCGAGACGACGGACGACCTGTCGCGCATGGGCTTCAACGACAAGACATCGAGCATCATGGTGCGTTCGGGCACTTGGGACGTGTGCACGGATGCCGGCTTTCGCGGCAATTGCCGCACCCTGGGACCAGGCGAATACCGTTCGATGCCGGGCATGAACGACGCCATCAGCTCGGTGCGCGAATCGGGGCGCGGCGACGGCTACAATCCGGGACGCCCGGGGCGCGACCCGGATCGGGGTAACGGCGGCTATGGCCGCGGCGGCGTCCTGGAAGTGTATTCGGGCGCGGGCCAGAATGGCGGCTCGGCGCGCCTGAACCGCGACACGAACGATTTCGTCAGCATCGGTTTCAACGACCGCACCACCAGCATCGTCATCTACAACGGCTACTGGCAGCTGTGCAGCGACGCGAACTACGACGGCGTGTGCCGCATCTTCGGCCCCGGCCGCCACGACGACCTGGGACGCGGCCTCGATGGGCGCGTCTCGTCGGCGCGCATGGTGGACGAGCGCGAAGCGCGCCGCCAGCAGCAATACGAGCGGCCGCAGTACGAGCAGCCGCAATATCCGCAGTACCAGCAGCGCGGCGCCGTCCTGCTGTTCCCCGAAGCGGGCATGCGCGGCGAACCGCTGGCGCTGGACCGCAATGCGGAAGACCTGGTGCGCTATAACTTCAATGACCGCGCCTCGTCCATCGTCGTCAACGAGGGCCAGTGGGAAGTGTGCAGCGATTCGAACTTCCGCGGCCGCTGCGAAGTGATCGGGCCGGGCGAATACGGGCGCCTGAACGGCATGGAAAACCAGATTTCCTCGCTGCGCCGCGTGCGCTGATGCCGCCTTGACGCGGTACTGACAGGCCGCCTGCCGGGTTGATCCCGCCAGGCGGTTTTTACATTCCCTGCCGTGTGCTGACATTTGCTTTCCCTTTGTTACACTCGCCCCCTGCCGCCTGGACTACACTGGCGAAAATGTAATCAGTATTGGAGTTGTCATGGTTCGATCTTTCCGGCCCGCGCTGCTGTGCGCCGCCACCTTCCTCGCCCCCCTTGCCGCATCCGCGGGCGAAATCACCCTGTTCGAGGATGCCGGCTTCCGCGGCCGCCCGGTCACCCTGCGTTCCGATACGGGCGACCTGTCGCGCATGGGCTTTAACGACAAGACCTCCAGCATCATCGTGCGCTCGGGCACCTGGGAAGTGTGCAAGGACGCCAATTACCGTGGCAACTGCCGCGTGCTGCAGCCTGGCCGCTACGACACCATGCCGGGCATGAACGACGCCGTGTCTTCCGTGCGCGAAGTGGGCCGTCCGGGCCATGGCGGCGGCGATCACCGTCCGTATCCGCCCCGTCCTCCGCGTCCGGAGCCCGATCGTCCCTATCCCGGCTATCCAGGCCATGGCGGCGGCCACCGTCCCGACATGAACGGCGCCGTGCTGATGTTCCCCGATGCGGGCATGCGCGGCCGGCCCGTGCGCCTGGACCGCGAAGTGCGCGACTTGAGCCGCTATGGCTTCAACGACCGCGCCGAATCGATCGTCGTCAATTACGGCCGCTGGGAATTCTGCGTCGACGCGAACTTCCGTGGCCGCTGCATGGTGATGGGGCCAGGCAGCTACGGCCGCCTGCACGGCGGCTTCGACCGCCGCATTTCCTCGCTGCGCCGCGTGCGCTAGGCGTTTCCGCTTCCCTGCCGCCGCCCGCGCGACCCGAGTCCCGCGGGCGCTGTTGTATTGTGCGCACGCGCCATCGGCGCCAATTCGTGTACTCTTCCCACAGGCGGTTCAACCATGGGGAGCAAGCACGGTGGAATACAAGGACTACTACAAGGAACTTGGCGTCGAGAAGACGGCGACCGAGGCCGAGATCAAGAAGGCGTACCGCAAGCTGGTACGCAAATACCATCCCGACGTGAGCAAGGAGCCGGACGCCGACAAGCGCACCAAGGCCCTCAACGAAGCCTACGGCGTGCTGGGCGACGCGGAAAAGCGCGCCGCCTACGATGAACTGGGCCGCAACCAGGGGGCGCAGGGCCAGCCCTTCCGGCCGCCGCCGGACTGGGGTTCGGGCTACGAATCGTCGGGCGCCGACGACAGCGATTTCTTTGCCGACCTGTTTGCCCACGTGGGCGGACGCCGTCGCGCCAACAGCAGTTTCCAGATGCAGGGCGAGGACAGCCACGCCGCCATCACCATCGACCTGCAGGACAGCTACCAGGGCGCCAGGCGCCACATCGTCATGCGCGTGCCGGAGGCGGATGCCCAGGGCCACGTGGTGACGCGCGAGCGCACGCTGGAAGTGACGATACCGAAGGGCGTGACGGAAGGCCAGCAGCTGCGCATGAAGGGCCAGGGCCATCCGGGCAGCGGCGGCGCGCCGGCCGGCGACCTGTACCTGGAAATCCGCTTCCAGCCCGATGCGCGCTACAAGGTGGAAGGGCGCGACGTGTTCGAGACGGTGCCCGTCACGCCATGGGAGGCGGCGCTGGGCGGCGAGATCGACGTGCCCACGCCATCGGGCACGGTGGCCGTCACCGTGCCGCCCAATTCGCAGACGGGGCGCAAGCTGCGCCTGAAGGGGCGCGGCATTCCCGCCGCCCAGCCGGGCGACCTGTACCTGCTGCTGGAAGTGGTGCTGCCGCCGGCGAACGACGACAAGGCGCGCGAACTGTATGCAACCATGGCGCGCGAGATGGCTTTCAATCCGCGCCAGAAGCTGGGAGGGTAAATCATGACAAACAAGGTAATTGGCGAATTGCTCGAAGACCGTGCCCTGAGCCTGGAAGAACTGGCGCGCGCCTGCGCCGTGGAGCCGGACTGGGTGGTGCAGCATGTGCAGACAGGCGTGCTGCTGCAGAATGGCCCGCCGGCGGGACAACTGACGGCCTGGCGCTTCACCAGCCTGGACCTGGTGCGCGCGCGCCGCCTGCACGAAATCGAATCCGTGTTCGACGCGAACGCCGAACTGGCCGCGCTGGTGGTCGATCTGTCGGAAGAAGTGGCGCGCCTGCGCCGCCGCCTGCACGTGCTGGGCGTCGACTAGGCCTTATGCCGGCTCGCCGTGGCGCGCCACGGTGAGCCGGGAAATATAGAACTGCCCGTCGACGACCACCCGGTGCGGAATGCCGGCCACGTCGAAGCCGGGGCCGCCGTCCTCCATCCATTCCTGCGCCAGCGAATCGAACTGCTGCGGCGTCATGCGCAGCATCTGCGCCGTGATGACGAAGCGCGCGCCAGGTTTTTGTTTGTTGACGAAGTCGTCGATGCCGGCCATGGGAAATCTCTTCAAGGTTGTGTCTGAAATTGGGGTCAGACCCCCGGAAACGTTGGCCCTAAGCTTTACGTTGGCGGTGTTGAGGGTCTGACCCCAGCATTTGTTTGGGGTTTGTTGAGGCATGATACCCGCCCGTGCGCGATTCTAGAGGATCTGCACCAGCAGCGGCAGCTGCTCCGCAAAACGCTCCGTCAGCCATTTGCCCGCCTGGCCCGGCGGCGTGTCGGCGCGCTGGATCAGGTAAATCGGGTAATTCTCGCCCTTGTCGACGGCCAGCGGCAGGTGCACCAGGCGTCCGGCCTGCAGGTCGTCGCGCACCATCGCTTCGGGCATATTGCCCCAGCCCAGGCCCGCGCGCAGCAGCGCGTGCTTGGAACCGAGGTCGCCCAGGCGCCAGTTGCGCAATCCCAGCACGCCGAAATCCTGGCCCTGCGTCAGGTCGCTGCGGTCGCTGAGCACCAGCTGCACGTGTTCGCGCGCCACGTTCGATGCGATCGGTCCTTCCAGCTGCGCCAGCGCGTGGCTGGGGGCGGCCACGGGAATCAGGCGCACATGGCCCACGGCCAGGCGCTCGAAGACGCTGGCCGTGGCCGTCATCCAGCCACCGAGGCCGATGTGGCAGCTGCCATCCATTACCAGCTGCGCCACGGCGCCCATCGCTTCGATGCGCAGGCGCAGGGCGACGGTGGGAAACTGCGCCTGGAACGCCTCGAGCACGCGCACCAGCACGCAGGTGGGGAACATCACGTCGACCACCACCGATACTTCCGCCTCCAGCCCGCCGGCCAGCGCCTTGGCGCGCGCGCGCATGCCGTCGACTTTCAGGGCCACGGCGCGCGCATCGGCCAGCAGGGCCTTGCCCGCATCCGTCAAGGTGGGCTTGCGCTTGCCGCGGTCGAGCAGCACCACGTTCAGCTGTTCCTCCAGGTTGGCGATGGTGTAGCTGATCACCGATTGCGTGCGGTGCAGCTGGCGCGCCGCGTGGGCGAAACCGCCCGCGTCGATGACGGCGACAAACACGCGCAACTGGTCGAGCGAAGGCTGGCCCGGTTCTCTCATGGCGACTCCATATCTAAAAATTCGATGCTAATCATTTATATTTACACGGTTTCATCGATGGTAGACCCGAACTATGCTGTGTGCAAGGGCTGCGATGCGGCCCATCCCCATCCCCGTTTTCACAGGAGCACTTCATGAGCAAGGTCTTATACATTAATAGCAGCGTGCGCAACAGCGGTTCCCTGTCGCGTCAATTGTCCGGCGAATTCGTCGCCAAACTGGCGGCGCAAGGGGCCAGCGTCATCGAACGCGACCTGGCCGCGCAGCCCGTGCCGCACCTGACGGAAGAGATGATGGGCGCCTTCTTCACGCCGGCCGACCAGCGCAGCGCGCAGGCGGCTGCGGCCGTGCAAGTGTCCGATACCCTGGTCGATGAATTGCTGGCGGCCGACGTGCTGGTGCTGGCCGCGCCCATGTACAACTTTTCCGTGCCTTCGACCCTGAAGGCGTGGATCGACCACGTGGCCCGCGTGGGACGCACCTTCCAGTACACGGCGACGGGCCCCGTTGGCCTGGCCACGGGCAAGAAGGCGGTTATCTTCACGGCCAGCGGCGGCGTGTACAGCGAGGGCCCCGGTGCCGCGTATGACTACCTGAGCACCTATCTGCGCACGGCGCTGGGCTTCATCGGCATCACCGAGATCGAGTTCGTGCAGGCCGAAGGCGTGGCCATGGGCGACGATGCCGTTGCCAGCGCGATCGCCAAGGGCCGCGCCTCGATCGAGGCCTTGGCCGCCTGAGTTTGCTTCAAGCCTAGTTCGGATGGGGGATTGCCAATCTGCCATGGTTGACATAAGCTTGCCGGCGGCGCGCCCCGTGCCAGCCCGGCGAGCGGTTCGCCATGAAAGTCCCCCATGCACAAGCTGGCAAGCGCAGTACTGTTCGGATGTTCCCTGTTGGCGGCAGGCATTGCGCAAGCGCAAACTGCGCCCGTGGCGCCGCCCCACGTGGGGCGCCACGCCTCCACGCCTGAAGACATCCGCGCCATCGAAAAAGTCGTCGCCGACTTCCAGGCGGCGCTGATCGCCAAGGATGTCAAACTGCTGTCGTCGCTGATGCTGCATACGAACATCCTGTTCGCCTCGCCCGCCGACGACGGTTTCATCAAGAAAATGCGCGACACGACGGATGTCCATTTCGACGGCGTCGCGCCGGCAGGCTACATTGCTTTCGCCAACTTCATCAAGCGCGAACCCCTGCGCACGGAAGAAAAATTCTACAACGTCAAGATCACCCAGGACCGCCATGTGGCATGGGTCAACTTCGACTACGAATTTCTCGTCGACAACAAACTGTCCAACTATGGCGTGGAAGCCTGGCAGATGGTCAAGCGCGACGGCGAATGGAAGATCCTCAGCGTCGTCTGGTCCATGCATCCCGCGTCCGAGGCGGGAAAATAGGGGCCAGCCACGCCGCGTCAGTCGCGCGGCAGCTCGCGGATTTCCACCGTGCCACCAGCGTTCAGTACGGGGTTGCCCACCAATAATTTTTTTGCATCGTCTATACTTTCAGCTTGCACATGTATATAGCCTGACAAGTGTGGCGTGACGGGCCTGGCCTGGCCCGACCGGTGCACGCAGATACCGGGCCCGATGGAACTGCCACCGCAGAAGCGGCCACTGGCCTTGAGCATGGCGAAGTAGTCTGCCCAGGCGGACGTGGCGATGTCCATCGGTACCTGCGTGTCGTCATGCATGAAGATGATGTAGTCATTCATCCTTTTTCTCCTGTGCCGCGTGATAAAAACAGAGAGCCGCATCGAGTATTCCGAGCAGGCGCGAGCGCATGGTTTCACCTTTTTACCGTGTCAGTCCGTAGAGACAAGCTGTCCGGCCATGTCATTTTTGGAGCGAACATCGTGCCGATAAAGTATGTTGATTTTTATGAGGTGAATTACACGGCGGAACCCTTGCGGGGCTGCAAGCTGTGGGGCGCCTACGTCGCCATCTATGCCCCGTCGCGCAACCCCATGCACCGGGTGAACCTGGTGAAGAAGCGCAGGGTCTCGGCCGATCACCAGTTTACATCGGAAGCGGACGCCGTGGCGGAAGCGGGCGAAGTGGCCGTCAAGCTGGTCGAGCGGCGCCGGCGCCGCTACGTCTTTCATCCCTGAAGCGCCGCGTGGCTTGTTCCGGCGCGAGTTATTGCGAATGAGCACGGTCCGGGCGTAGCCGGTGCGGGCGCACCGGCGCTGTTGCCCGTATCATGCAGGATATCACCACGCCTGAGGACCGCCATGAAACGCCAGTTGCACCTGCTCGTCATCGACCCGCAAAACGATTTTTGCGACTTGCCTGCCGCCTGGCTGCCGCCAGATGCCGCGCCGGCGCTGGCCGTGCCCGGCGCCCACGCCGACATGCTGCGCGTGGCAGAGCTGATCCGGGAAGGGGGCGGCGGCTTGACGCAGATCAGCGTGACGCTCGACGCCCATCACCGTTACGACATCGCCCACCCCGCCTTCTGGCGCACGGGCGATGGCGGCCCCGTCGCACCGTTTACGCAGATCGCTGCGCAGCAGGTGCGCGACGGCCTGTTCCTGCCCGCCGCCAGCGGCGCCTTGCCGCGCGCGCTGGCCTACCTGGATGCCTTGCAGCAAGCAGGGCGCTACCAGCTGATGGTGTGGCCCGTGCACTGCGAGATCGGCAGCTGGGGGCAGAATATCCATGCGGCCGTGCGCGCCGCCTACAACGGCTGGGAAGTGGCGCGGCTGCAAGTGGTCGCCAAGCTGAGCAAGGGTTCGAATCCCTGGACCGAGCATTATTCGGCCGTCATGGCGGAAGTGCCCGACCCGCAGGACGCGGCCACCCAGCTGAACCTGGACTTCCTTGCCACCCTGTTGCCGGCACAGCAGATTTATATCGCCGGCGAGGCGGGCAGCCATTGCGTGAAAGCCAGCACGGAACACATCGCCGACTACCTGCAGGCGCAGCAGGGACCGCAGGCGCTGGCGCGGCTGGTGCTGCTGACGGATTGCATGAGTCCCGTCACGGGCTTCGACGCGCAGCAACGCGACTTTCTTGCTGCCATGAAAGCGCGCGGCGCGCGGCTGGCCACGTCCGCCGACGTCTTGCCCGAACTGCGGGCGAACGCGATTGCCTGAGCCATAGTCGATCATGTCCTGCTGAAATGCTTGCGGTGGCGTACTATTCTGGCTTCAGGAAGTTGGAGAAAACACACATGACCCCGATAGTGCGCAGTTTGCTGGAAACCGATCTGTATAAATTTACAATGTGGCAAGCATTGCTGCACGGTCATCCGAACACCCATACCGAATACGAATTTGTCTGCCGCAACGCGACCGCCTTTCCCCTGGCCGAACTGAAGGGCGAACTGGAAGAGCAGCTCGACCATTTATGTTCGATGTCGTTTGCCGACGACGAGCTGGCCTATTTGCGCACCCTGCGCTTCATGAAGAGCGATTTCGTCGACTTTCTGACGGTGTTCCGCTTCCAGCGCAAGTTCATCGAAGTCAGCACGGACGGCGGCACCTTGCTCGTGCACGCGGCCGGGCCGCAGGTGCATGTGATGGGCTTTGAGATTTTCGTGTTGTACATCATCAATGAATTGTATTTCCGCCGTTTCGACCGCGATGCGGCCATGCGCGAAGGGCGCCACCGCCTGGGCTTGAAAGTGGCGGCCGTCAAGGAATTCGGCAAGCTGCCGCGGCGCAAGCATCCATTTGAATTTTCCGATTTCGGCGTGCGCCGGCGTTTTTCCGGCGCCTGGCACGACGAGGTGGTGCAGCGCCTGGCGCGCGAAGTGCCCGAGTATTTCAAGGGCACGTCGAATGTGTACCTGGCGAAAAAGCTGGGCATCGTGCCGATCGGCACCATGGCGCATGAATACATGCAGTCGTTCCAGTCGTTTGGCGTGCGCCTGCGCGACTTCCAGAAGGCGGCGCTGGAGGACTGGGTGCAGGAATACCGGGGCGACCTGGGCATCGCCCTGACGGACGTGGTGGGCATGGATGCGTTCCTGGCCGATTTCGACCTGTATTTCGCCAAGCTGTTCGACGGCTTGCGCCACGATTCGGGCGACCCCGTCGAGTGGGGCGAAAAGGCGCTGGCCCATTACGCGGCCCTGCGCATCGACGCCAATACCAAGCGCCTCGTGTTTTCGGACGGGCTGGACCTGGACAAGGCGTTCGCCCTGTACCAGCACTTTGCCGACCGCATCATGACGGGCTTCGGCATCGGCACCAATTTCACCAACGACGTCGGTTTGACGCCGCTCAACATTGTCATGAAACTGGTGCGCTGCAATGGCCAGTCCGTGGCGAAATTGTCGGATTCGCCGGGCAAGACCCTGTGCAAGGATGAAACCTTCCTCGCATATCTGCGGCAGGTGTTTCACCATCCCGCCGTCCAGGCACCGGTCTAAGCAGGTCCGATCAGCGCGGCAAGGCCGCGCGTAATCGGACTAGCTGAGCGGACACAGCACATCACCTGGTGGCCGGCAAGGCGGACGGGAATGCAGTGGCATGTCCCGCCATGTGTGCCGGGTTCACCGCAGCAGCCGTCTTAAAACCCCGTCACCACCGTGTTCATGTGCTCGACCTGGGGCGGGGCGGCGAAGAATTCGCCCACCAGGGCGCGCCAGGCCTGGAAGTCGTCGCTGCCGCGGAAATGCACGGTGTGGTCTTCCAGGGTGCTCCAGCCCACGACGAGGCGGTAGGCGTCGCCGTTTTCGATCGAGCGTTCCAGGCGCATCGATTCGCAGCCCCGCGCGCGCTGGAACAGGGGCACGGCCTGCGTCACGGCCGCCTCGAAGGCAGCATGCGTGGCCGATTTGATCTGGATATGGGCAATTTCAAAAATCATGGCAAGTTCCACTGTGGAATGAAGGAAGCCTGATCTTGCCATAATTCGGCCGCGCGGGGGAGAGCGCCTCAGCCGGCGAGCGCCGCGGCGCCGGCGCGCCGGCTGCCCGCGTGGCTGGCCGTGCGCTGTTCGATATCGCAGCCGTGACACGCTTGCACGATGGCGTGCGCCCGTTCCCGTTCCTGTGCATTGCCGATGGCGACGACGAGGCGGAACATGCCGCGCCACGCGGCCTTGCCCTGTACGGGGACGGCTTCATCGTCGACCGTATCGAGCTGCACGGCGTGCGCGGAAAAACCGTCGTCCAGCAGGGCGCTGCGGGCCTGCTGCGCATAGGCAAAATGGTCGAAGATACGGATCAGGGCAGGCGCAGCGAGGGGGCTGGTGGAAGGGCTCATGGCCAGGCTTTCAGGTAGGGGCATCCGAGTTGGACCTGCGAGCCTGTAAAAAATTCTGCCTCAGCCTGTAAAATCCTCGATCAAGGCGCAAAAGTTTGATAAATATCCAGTATGGCTGCCAAGTCGCGCTAAGATACGCCTTGCGGTGCGTCTTGCTGGCAGGGACGCGGGATCAATCTTTCATAGGAGAACTAAATGGCAGCGAAGAAAATTCTGTTTTTGACCGGCGATTTTGCAGAAGATTATGAAACGATGGTGCCGTTCCAGGCCCTGCTGATGCTGGGCCATACCGTGCATGCCGTGTGCCCCGGCAAGAAAAGCGGCGAGACGATCAAGACGGCCATCCACGATTTCGAGGGCGACCAGACCTACACGGAAAAACCGGGCCATTTGTTCGCCCTGAACGCCAGCTTCGACGAGATCGACCCGGCCCACTATGACGCCGTGATGATCGCCGGCGGCCGCGCGCCCGAATACCTGCGCCTGAACGAGAAAGTCATCGCCGCCGTGCGCCATTTTGCCGACGCGGGCAAGCCTGTCGCGGCCGTCTGCCACGGCGCGCAATTGCTGGCCGCCGCCGACGTCATCCGCGGCAAGCGCATTTCCGCCTATCCCGCCTGCGCGCCGGAAGTGAAACTGGCGGGCGGCACGTATGCCGACATTGCCGTCACGGACGCCGTCACGGATGGCCAGTTCGTCACGGCGCCCGCCTGGCCCGCGCATCCGGCCTGGCTGGCGCAGTTCGTCAAGCTGCTGGGCACCGAGATTCATTTGTAACCTTTACCAGCCCGGCAGGCCGCAGCGCTTGCCGGGCGCACCACTTTTCAGATTCGAGTTCTTCATGCATGCGCCGCGCAGTCAACCTTCCCGCAAACAACTTCCAGCATCGCGCTGGCGCCAGCGCCGGCTGGCGCAAGCCGCATCGGGCCTGAGCGCCGCGCAGGAACGCCAGCTGGCCACCCTGCATGACATTTCCACCCTGCTGGCGGGACAGCACGCCATCGATGCGCTGTGCCGCGGCTTCCTGCGCCACGTGATGCAGTTCGCGCAGGCGGAAGGGGGCACCGTGCGCATCCTCGATCCGCAGCAGGACACCGTGCACATCATCGTGCACGAAGGCATTTCCGACGCCATGGTGGAAGAGGAGCACTGCATCCGCAACAACGATTGCCTGTGCGGCGCGGCCGTGGCGCAAGGCGTGATCCAGATCCGCGATTTCCGCCAGGCCGATGCCTTGCAGCGCTACCGTTGCCAGGACGAAGGGTTCATCGCCATCGCCGTCTTTCCCATCCTCGCGCGCGAACAGGTGGTGGGCAGCTTTTCGCTGCACTTTGCGCGGCCGCAAGCGGCCCACGCGCAGCAGCAGGGCTGGCTGGAAACCCTGGGCCAGAGCCTGGGCATCGCCATCGAAAACCAGCGCCTGATCGCGCGCGAGAAGGAATTTGCCGTGGCGCGCGAACGCAGCCTGCTGGCCGAAGGCTTGCACGACAGCATCGCGCAAAGCCTCAATTTCATCAGCCTGCAAGTGCAGATGCTCGACGATTCCGTGCGCCGGGGCCAGCTCGACGAAGCGGCCGAAGTGCTGCCGCTGATGCGCATGGGCGTCGAGCAAAGCTACCAGGACGTGCGCGAATTGCTGGTCAATTTCCGCACGCGCTGGCATGGCAGCGACCTGGAAAGCAAGCTGTCGGAAGTGCTGGCCAAGTTCGAGCTGCAGACGGGCGTCGTCGGCACCCTGGACATGAGCGGCAACGGCGCGCCGCTGGCGCCCGAGCAGCAGTTGCAGATCCTGTTCATCGTGCAGGAAGCGCTGTCGAATATCCGCAAGCACGCGCAAGCCGGCAACGTGGCGCTGCGCGTGGAAAACGGGCGCGATTTCGCGCTGCAGGTGCGCGACGATGGCGAAGGCTTTGCCGCCAACCTGCGCGACAAGAAAACGGAATTGCAGATCGGCTTGCGTATCATGCAAGAAAGAGCCGAGCGGCTCGGTGCGCAATTTGCCATCGACAGCACGCCCGGCGGCGGCACGACGATCTCGCTGGCCTTGCCGGCAGCGCGGCGCCAGGCCGCGTAACAGTGAATTATTCCTATCAGGCAGAAGAAACAAATACGTGAACGCTCCAATCAAAATCCTGCTGGTCGACGACCACACCTTGCTGCGCAGCGGCGTCAAGCTGCTGCTGCAGCGCAATCCTCTGTTCCAGGTGGTGGGCGAGGCATCGAACGGCCTCGACGGCGTGCGCCTGACGGCCGAACTGCGGCCCGACGTGGTGCTGATGGACTTGAACATGCCCGGCGTGTCCGGCGTCGAGGCGCTGCAGCTGATCTTGCAGGACATGCCGCAGATGGTGGTGCTGATGCTGACCGTGTCGGAAAACGCGGCCGACCTGGGCGCGGCCCTGCGCGCGGGCGCGCGCGGCTACTTGCTGAAGAATATCGAAGCCGAGCAGCTGGGCCAGGCCATTTGCCGCGCCGCCGCCGGCGAGTCCGTGATCGCCGACGCCATGACGGCCAAGCTGGTGTCGCAGTTCCGCGCGGGGCAGAACGCACCGCAGGCCGACTACGACAAACTGACGCCGCGCGAGCGCGAAGCGATGGCCTGCCTGGCACGGGGCCAGAGCAACAAGGAAATCGCGCGCCAGCTGGACGTGGCGGAAAGCACGGTGAAAATCCACGTGCAAAACATCCTCAAAAAGCTTAAGCTCAGCAGCCGCGTGCAGATCGCCGTGTATGCCGTCGAGCGTGAGTTAGGCAAATAAAGATCAAGCAAAGCGCAAAAACCGTGCTAAAAAGCCACAAGGAATGCGCGATTGTTTGATCTGCATGGCGTTCCGGCCTAGACAACCCTAGTTCCTTTGACGTATGGCCTTGACCGTGCCTGCGCATTACACTCTTAGTCATTCGCTAATCTAATAAGAGAGTGTCATGCATAAGGTCAACGTCGATGGCTTGCTATCGAGCCAGGCTCTGTTCCGCCATATTTCCCCTTCGCAATTAGAGCAATTGCGCCAGGATGTCGTGCGTGTTGAAGTGGAAAAAGGCAAAGTGCTGTTCCGCAAGGGCGAAGTGGCGGAAGGCGCCTACGTGGTGGTTTTCGGCCTCGTCAAGCTGAGCGTGTTTTCCATGGAAGGCACGGACAAGGTACTGGAACTGATCCGTCCGGGCCAGAGCTTCGGCGAAGCCATGATTTTCCTCGATGAACCGTATCCGTTCTGCGCCGAGGCGCTCGAGCACTGCCTGCTGCTGCGCATCCCGCCGCACGCACTGCTGCGCCTGCTGGACCAGTCGCCCCGTATCGCGCGCCAGATGATGAACAGCCTGTCGCACCACCTGATGGGCTTTATCCGCAACGTGGAGCGTTGCTCCGTGCAGAACGCCACCCAGCGCGTGGTCGAGTATCTGCTGCAGGCCTCGGACCAGCAGCGCTCGAACGAAGTCAAGCTGGACCTGAAGAAAAGCCTGCTGGCCTCGTTCCTGAACCTGGCGCCCGCCACCCTGTCGCGCGTGCTGCACCAGCTGACGGACTTGCACCTGATTAAAGTCAGCGGTTCGCTGATCCAGATCCAGCCCGACGCGCTCAAAACCTACCGTCATGGTTCCGCCACGGCCATGCTGAACTAAGCTTTTTCAGCAGGCAAGGTCAGCCGCCAGAACAGCAGGGCGAGCAAGCTGACCGCCGCGCCCAGCGCGCATACCCCATGCCAGCCCGCCAGCGCATACACGCTGGTGGCGGCAATCGCTCCCGCACCGCTACCCACCGCATAAAACAGCATATAGCACGCCACCAGGCGGCTGTGCGCATCGCTGTCCTGTTTGAAAATCAGGCTCTGGTTGGTCACGTGAATGGCCTGGCCCGCCAGGTCCAGCGCGATGATGCCGACGATCAAGGGCCACAGGGCCGCGCCCGCAAAGCCGAGCGGCAGCCACGCAGCCAGCAACAGCAGCAGGGCCGCGCCCGTCGTCCATTGCGCGCGTCCAGCGTCGGCCAGCGCCCCGGCGCGCGCCGCACCCAGCGCCCCCACCACGCCCACGAGGCCGAACGCGCCGATGGCCGCATGGCTGTAGCCTTGCGCCGTCAGGGGCAGCACCAGGGCGCTCCAGAAAATATTGAACACGGCAAACATCAGCAGGGCCAGCATGCCGCGCACGCGCAGCACCTTGTTGTGCCTCAGCATGGCCAGCATCGAGGCGAGCAGGGCGCCATACGCCAGCTGCCGGCTGGCCGGCTGCGCGGGCGGCAGCTTGCGCCACAGCAGCAACAGCAGGGCGCACGCCATGGCCGCCGAGACAAAATACACGGCGCGCCAGTCGGCCGCATCGGCCACCACGCCGGACAGGGTGCGCGCCAGCAGCAAGCCGATCACCACGCCACCCTGCGCCATGCCGACGACTCTTCCCCGCTCGTGGCTGGCCGCCGCGCTGGCCGCGTAGGCGATCAAGCCCTGCGTCATGGCCGTGCCCAGCAAGCCGACCAGGAGCATGCCGCCCAGCAAGGCGGCCGTGGAGCGGGCGCATCCCAGCGCGGCCAGGGTGAGGGCCAGCAAGCCCAGCTGGATCAAGGTCAGGCGGCGCCGGTTCAGCATGTCGCCCAGGGGCACCAGCAGCAGCAGGGCCAGCGCGCAGCCCATCTGCGTGGCCGTGACGACCATGCCGCTGGCCGCCTCCGGCATGCCGAATTCGTGCGCCAGGGTGGCCAGCAAGGGCTGGGCGTAATACACATTGGCCACGCTGAGGCCGGCCGCCGTGGCGAACAGCCAGACGAGGGAGGGGGCAAGTGTCGCTTGGCTGGGGAGGGGAGTCGTGTCGCGCATGGTCATTTATGTGGTTTCAAATTAAAACTAGTTGGAGTCTACGCGGAGAAGTTTTAAAATGCAACCAGTCAATCCTGGAGCATGCCCGTGGCCAAACGCAAGAGCCTGAAAACCGACCCCTGTCCCGTGGCGCGCGCGCTCGACGCGATCGGCGAGCGCTGGTCGCTGCTGATCGTGCGCGACGCCTTCGACGGCATGCGCAGGTTCGGCGAGTTCCAGAAAAGCCTGGGCGTGGCGAAGAACATCCTGGCGGACCGCCTGCATACCCTGGTGGAAGAGGGAATTTTTACGGTCGCGCCCGCCTCGGACGGCACGGCCTACCAGGAATACGTGCTGACGGCCAAGGGGCTGGCGCTGTTTCCCGTCGTGGTGGGCTTGCGCCAGTGGAGCGAGGCGCAGCTGTTCGCGCCAGGCGAGGCCCATTCCACCCTGCGGCAGCGCGGTTCCGGCTTGTCCGTGCGCCGCATGCAGGTGTTGGCGCCCGATGGCAGCGTGCTGCAGGCGGGCGATACCGTCGTGCACAAGGTGTCGCCGCAATGAAACGCGTCGCTGTGCTGGGCGGGGGCATTACGGGCGTGACGACGGCGTATGCGCTGGCGAAACGGGGCGTGGACGTGACCCTGATCGAGCGCCACCGCTATGCGGCCATGGAAACGTCGTATGCAAATGGCGGGCAATTGTCGGCCTCGCACGCGGAAGTGTGGAACCACAAGGCGACGATATGGAATGCGCTGAAATGGATGGCGCGGCGCGATGCGCCCCTGCTGCTGCATCCCTGGCCCAGCTGGCACAAGCTGAGCTGGTTTGCGGAATTTCTCGCCGCCATGCCCGACTACGAGCGCAACACCATCGCCACGGCGCGCATGGCGATTGCCGCGCGCGAACACCTGTTTGCGTGGGCGCAAGCAGAAAACATAGCCTTCGATCACCGCCGCGCCGGCATCCTGCACGTCTACCGCGAGCGTGCCGGCTTCGAGCGGGCGGCCCGCGTGTCGCGCCTGCTGGCGCAAGGGGGCTTGCAGCGGCGCGCCGTGACGCTGGCGGAAATGCGCGCCATCGAGCCGGCCTTGCAGGGCGACTTTTACGGCGGTTATTACACGGACAGCGATTCCACGGGCGACATCCACAAATTCACCAGCGGCCTGGCCGACGCCTGCATGCGCCTGGGCGTGGCGTGCCGCTATGGCGCGCAGGTGACGGCGCTGGCGCGCGAACACGGCAAGGTGCGCGTCGCCACGGGCGAGGACAGCACCCTGTTCGACGCCGTCGTCGTGTGCGCGGGCACGGCCAGCCGCGCCCTGGCCGCATCCTTGGGCGACCATGTGAATGTGTATCCCGTGAAAGGGTATTCGATCACCGTGCAGCTCGATGACCTAGCCAGCCGGGCGGCGGCACCGTCCGTCAGCCTGCTCGACGACGCAACCAAGCTGGTCAGCAGCCGCCTGGGCGAGGACAGGCTGAGGGTGGCGGGCACGGCGGAATTCAATGGCGTCGATTACGACATCCGCGCCGACCGCATCCGTCCGCTGGTGCGCTGGGTGGAGCGGTGTTTTCCTGGTGTCAATACGCGCCAGGTGATCCCGTGGGCGGGCTTGCGTCCCATGCTGCCGGCCATGCTGCCGAAAGTGGGGGCGGGCAAGGCGCCCGGCGTGTACTACAACACGGGCCATGGCCACCTGGGCTGGACCCTGGCGGCCGCGACGGCCGAGCTGGTGGCGCAGCAGCTTGCGGCCGCGGCGCAGGACTGAGCCATGCCCAGCATCGCCATGCTCATCTTTCCTGGCGTGCAGGCGCGCCACTTCGGCTGCGCCCTTGAGGAAAGTCAAACATGCACATCGCACTGGACGCCGAGCGGGTCGGTCCCGCCTATACTGAAGACGGCATGCTGCTGGCGCGCCGCGAGACGCGCGAAGCACTCGCCGCCATTGCCGCGCGCATCCGGCCCGGTATGCTGGAAGAAGATGACGTGGCGATGGCGAAACAAGTACTGCTGGACATGGGGCTGGCACCCCATGCGCGTGCGCTTTGGGCGCAACACGCTCAAACCGATGCAGCGCGCATCCGAGCCGGGCGTGGTCTTGCATGAGCACGATATTTTCTTCCTCGATATCGCGCCCCGCATACAGGCATGGGAAGGCGATGGCGGCGCCAGGTTTACGGTGGGCGCCAGCGGGCAACAGGCGGACCATGCGCGCTGCACGCGCGATGCGCAATACCTGTTCCACCGGGTGCGCGCCGTGTGGCAGCGCGAGCGGCTGACAGGGCAGGCCCGGTACACCTGCGCGTAGCAGGAGGCGCGCAAGCTGGGATGCATTTGAACTTTGACCTGGGCGGGCATCGCGTGCCCGATTTCCCGCAGGCCACGATTTACGCGGGCGCGCTGGCCGACGCGGATTTTTCGCCATCGCCCATGCGCTGGACCCTGGAAATCCATGTGCGCCATCCGACCTTGCCGTATGGCGCGTTTTTCGAGGACATGCTGCCCGGCGACCGCTACCATGCCTGAAGCAGCGCCTAGTTCTTCGGCAATAGATCGCTGAGCGCGGCGCGGCCCTTGACGGAGAGGAAGGGGCCGACCTTGTTGTAGGGCAGCAGGAAGTCGTTTTCGCAGCCGCTGCCGTTGGCATCTTCCCAGAACGACACGCCGTCCGGCTTCAGTGACAGGTGGAAACGGCCACGGCCGTCGTAATCCGTGCCCTTGCACTCGGCGTCGATGGTGACGCCCTTGAACAGGGCCTGGCGCAGGCGGTCAGGCAATTCGGCCTTGTCGTCGCCATCGCTGGCGCTGGCGCCAAACCAGTTCCACACGTCCGTTTCCTGCCCCGTTTTGACGTCCCAGGTGCGGAACTTGATGGAGATGCCGCTGGCGCCATAGCCTGCCGCCCAGCGGTAGAACTTGATCGTTACCCAGCGCGGCGACCAGTAGGTCGGCTCCGCATACACTTCGTCTTCCGTCGTGAAGCCGTTGCGGCCCAGGTATTCGCGGCGCGTGGCATAGAAGTCGGCCAGGTCTTTTTTATTTTTTGCCAGCACGGCGCGCAGCTGCGCGTTGATTTTTGTCACGCCATCGCCGGGCGCGATCAATTCCACCGTGATGGTGTCGCCCACTTGCAGATTGCGGTATTGCCTGCCTTCGAAGGCGATGGGCTTGCTCACCTTGGTGCTGGGAAAGTCTTCCAGCGCCAGGTTGTAGGCATCGCTGGCGCAGGATGGGTGCTCGCGGTCGCCCGCCGCTTCCAGCAGGGTCAGGGCCAGGGGCAGGGTCTTGCCGCTTTTCGGGTCTGTCCAGGTGCCGGTGACTTTGCCATCTTGCGGCGCATTCAAGGACCAGGTGCCCGTCGTGTCGCCCTTGGCGTCGAGTTCCTGCCACAGAATTTTACCGTCCGGCTTGGCCAGCATGATGGGCGTCCTGTAGCGCGTGTAGTAATAGCTGCCGCTGCGGTCCGCCCCCTGCGTGGGGCTGGGCTGGTTGAAGCAAGCCACGATAGTGGCCTTGCCCACGGTGCCCTGCCACACCCCTTGCACGGGCGGCTCGGCCGCCATGGCGGCATGCAGGGCGGGCAGGGTCAGGCAAGCAAGCAGAAAGCGGCGCATCGGTTTTTCCTCTCGTGGGCGAAGGCCGATTCTACATGGCCCCGCCCGCGAGATGCCACACGTCAACTTTTACGCTGGCCTTTCCTGCGCCACCACGGCCATCGCCGCGCCCAGGTACTGCAGCATGGCGGCGTCGACAAAGCTGCCCTCCATCAAGCGCGGTTCCTGCTGGTGCGCCTGGCGGAACTTCAGCTGCGTGGCCGGGTCCGTGCCCGCATACGAGCGGAACAGGTCCAGCCACTGCCGCGCCAGCTGCAGCACGGCCGGGTCGGTGGGCGGCGTGCGCGCATCGATGGCGGCGCGCACGGCCGCGATCAAGGCCGGCCACTCGCCCGAGCGCCTGCCGTAGTTGGCCACCAGGTGCGCGTATTCCTGTTCATTGAGGAAAGGCTGGTACAGCGCGATGCGCGAGGCATTGAAGGCGGCGATGATGAACTGCATCAAGTCCCCATCGATGCTGGTCGTGGCCTGCATGGCGGGCTCCTGCGCGTGCATGCTGTTCAGGCGCGCGAACAGGCCCGGGTGGGCGCCCGTGTCGCGCACCAGCTTGACCATCCATTCCGTGGCCAGGGCTTGCGCGCGTGCATCGCCGGCGCCGGCGCCGGCGTCCTTGACGGCGCGCACCCGCGCTACCAGTTCCTTCCATTCCTGTTCCACGGCCGCATCGGACAGCAGCGGGATCTGTTGCAGTTCTTCGGGGGTAAAGTATTTGTCGTACATGGTCATCAACTCCATTGTGGTGAGCCACTCGGCCAGTTCCGGCGCCTGTCCCTGCGCCAGTTGTGCCTGCAAGCTGCGCAGGCGTTCGCGCAGGGTGGAAGCCTGCGCGATCTGGCGTTCCAGCATGGCGATCTGCTGCGCCACGATGGCGCTCAAGGGCAGATCCGGGCCGGCGAGTGCGTTGGCGATATCGGCCAGCGACAGCCCGAACTTGCGCAGCGCCATGATCCGGTGCAGCCGGTCCATGTCGCTGTGCTGGTACAGGCGGTAGCCAGCTTGCGTGCGCGCCGAGGGCGAGAGCAGGCCGATGCTGTCGTAGTGGTGCAGGGTGCGGATGCTCAGGCCCGTGAGCCTGGCCAGTTCACCGATTTTCAACAGCATGGGATACTCCTTTCCGGGTGCGTGCAAGCAGAATCGCGCCTGACGTAGCGTCAGGGTCAAGCGGAATTTTCAACTGCATCAACTGATCGTCAGCCGCTGCCGCAGTTCCTGCAGCAAGGTGCCTGTTTTCGGCGTCAGCTGGCGCGCCAGCGGCCACGCCAGGTACAGGGGCAAGCCCTGCGTGGCCAGTGCCGGCAGCACCGCCACGATGGCGCCCGTGGCCAGGTGCTCGTGCACCAGCCAGGTGGCCAGCTGCGCCACGCCCAGGCCGGCCAGCACGGCGGCCGTGCGCGCTTCCGCGTCGCCCACCGTCATGCGGGGAGAGGCCAGGCGGTACTCGATCTGCCCGCCGCTGTCCCCGTCCCGGAACAGCCACGGCATGGGCGAACCGTCGCCGCGTCCGTAGGCGATGCAGTCGTGGCCATCGAGCTGCGCGATGGACGCGGGCGTGCCGCGCCGCGCCAGGTAGGCGGGCGCCGCGCACAGGATCAGCTGTTCGTCGCCCAGGTGCATCTGCCCCAGCGCGGCGGGCCAGTGCGAGGGCGCGCCGATGCGCACGGCGATATCGATGCGCTCCTCGAACAGGTCGACGAAGCGGTCGCTGAAGGCGATCGACGGCTGCAGGCGCGGATACTGCGCGCACAGCGCCAGCAGCGCCGGCATCACGCGCAGGCGGCCATACGAGGCGGGTACGCCGATGCGCACCTTGCCCGCCAGTGCCGTCGCGTGCTCGCCCAGCACGTCTTCCGCGTCCGCCAGTTCCTGCAGCACGCGCTTGCAGGTGGCGTAGTAGGCGCGGCCCGCGTCGCTCAGTTTCAGCCGGCGCGTGCTGCGCTCGAACAGCAGCACGCCCAGCCGTTCTTCCAGCCGCGCCACGCTCTTGCTGACGGCCGAGCTGCTCAGGTGCAGGCGCTCGGCCGCCTTGGTAAAGCTGCCCGCGTCGGCCGTGGCGAGGAAGGGTGTGAGGCCCTTTAAATGTTCCGATGAAAACATGATCCGCGAATATTATTCATGAATAGAGTGAAATAGTATCGCGGATAAGAATTGATGTCGCGGATATGATGGTTTTTTCTTTTGGAGCTTGTATCCCATGCAAAAACACGCCCTCATCATCGGCGCCAGCGGCGTCATCGGCAGCAAGCTGGCCAGCCATTTGCTGGCGCAAGGCTGGCAGGTCACTGGCGTCTCGCGGGGCCGCACGCCCGTGCCCGCCGGCTGCGCTTGCCTGCAGCTCGACGCGACCGATGGCGCGGCCGTCGCCGCCGGCCTGGCGGGCCTCGATGCCAGCCACGTCTTTTTTACAGCCTGGGCGCGGCAGGAAAACGAGCAGGACAACATTCGCGTCAATGGCGCGATGGTGGCCAATGTGCTGGCCGCGCTGGGACCCTCGGGCCAGCTGCGCCACGCGGCGCTGGTGACGGGCCTCAAGCATTATCTGGGACCGTTCGACGCGTATGGCCAGGGCGCCGTGCCCGTCACGCCGTTCCGCGAAGAGCAGGGCCGCCAGGCTGTCGAGAATTTTTACTATGCCCAGGAAGACCGGCTGTTTGAAGCGGCCGCGCAATATGGTTTTACGTGGAGCGTGCACCGCCCGCACACCATCATCGGCTATGCGCTGGGCAATGCCATGAATATGGGATTAACTTTGGCCGTGTATGCGCAGCTGTGCAAGGCCAGCGGCCAGCCCTTCGTGTTTCCCGGTTCGCCCGCGCAGTGGCACGGCCTGTCCGACATGACGGACGCGGGCCAGATCGCGCGCCACCTGGCGTGGGCGGCGGACAGCCCCGCCGCGCGCAACGGGGACTTCAATATCGTCAATGGCGACGTGTTCCGCTGGAAGTGGCTGTGGCCCCGCCTGGCCGCGTACTTTGGTATCGAGGCGGCGGACCTGCCCGGGACGATGGCGCCGCTGGCCGGCCGCATGCAGGACGCGCCCGCCCAATGGCGCGCCATCGCGCAGCAGCATGGTCTGGCGGAGCCTGACATCGGCCGCCTCGCTTCCTGGTGGCATACGGATGCCGACCTGGGGCGGCCGATGGAAGTGATGACGGACATGGGCAAGAGCCGCAAGGCCGGCTTCCTCGACTACCAGGATACGCCGGACGCCTTCTTCCATCTGTTCGAGCAGTTGAAGGCGCAACGCATCATTCCGCGCTGACGCGTTCGGCCGCGGCAGGCGGCGCTGCTGCTGCTGCTGCTGCTGCTGCTGCTGCCGCATTCGCCCTGTGCTGCCGCGCCCGCTGCCACTCCAGGCCCGGGCGGTCGACGCGGAACTGCAGCAGCCGTCCCTGCACCACTTCCGTCACGTAGGCCGTGCGGCCATCGGGGCCGCCGAAGGTGATGTTGCTGGGCTTGGCGCCGGGCACGCTGATCTCGCGCAGGATGCGTCCCTGCGGCGACAATTTGACGACGCTGCCCTTGCCGTAGCGCGTCACGTACAGGTTGCCGTCGACGTCCACGCGCATGCCGTCCATGCCGAAATCGTCGAACTTGATCAGCAGGCGCTTGCCGCTCAGGCTGCCATCGGCGGCGATGTCATACATCCAGATATTGCGCTGCACGCTTTCATTCACGTACAAAATCTTGCCGTCGGGGCTGACCTCGATGCCGTTGGCCGTGCCCATGGTGTCGAGCGCCAGGGTCACCGTGCCATCTTGCGCGATGCGCCACACGCGGCCCGTGTTTTCCTTCCAGTTCGGGTCGCTCGCATACAGCACGTCATCGGCCGTGATGGCGATATCGTTCGGCTGCGTCATGCGCGGCTCGCGCGCGTGGACGGTGAGCGCGCGCGTGGCCGGGTCCACCAGGTAAATCGCGTGCTCCATGTAGTCGGCCAGGTACATCTGGCCGCGGCTGCCGAAGCGGATGCCGTTGGCGATGCTGGTGCCGGGCAGGGTCAGGTACACCTCGCCCATGCCGCCAGGACTGACCTTGCCGATGGTTTGCTGGCGCGCAAAGTTGACGGCATAGATATTGCCATCCGCATCGACGGCCGGGCCTTCGATGCCCTTGGTGAACGAGTGCGCGGGCGTGAGGGTGGTGGCGAGGAACAGCGCTTCGTGCGCGGGCGGGCTGGCGCAGGCGGACAGGTTGGCCAGCGCGGCGGCCAGCACGACGGTGCGCAGCCAGGGCAGGGTGGTTCGGGAATCGGGCATCGTTGATCTCTGTGTGGCAAAGGTGGCGTATGTTACCCGACGCGCGCGGACGCAGGCGCCGCTCTATGTCTCACCTCAGGCCGCCACCACGACCAGGTCGGGGAAGTCGTCCTGCCAACCGCCCCATTCGTCTTGCAGGTGGGCGTGCATGCCGGCGCGCTCTTGCGCCTGCTCAAACGTGTCCGCGCTGGCCAGCAGAAAATGGGCGATGGCGCGCAGGGTGGCCGGGTCGGCCTGTATCGTCACGTCGGAGCAGGGCAGCGCTTGCTCGGACGGCGTATCTTGCAAGTAGCAATGCAGGGAAAGGTGCGTGTTCATGGGTCAATTGTTGACGTACGCGCCCAGCATGGCGTGCGCGTTCAGCGCGGCGCGGGCGGCGTCCAGTTCTTCGGCAGGCAGGTACCAGAAGGTCAAGCCGGCATGGTCTTCACAGTGGCCATACGCGTGCATCGCGTCGCGCAGCGCTTGCCGGCGCTCGGGCGGCAGCGCATCGAGTCTGGCTTGCGTGAAACCATTGATGGGATATACATCGCGCAGGTGCGAATCTTGCAGCCCGCGCCGCTTGATGGCGGACCAGTTATTTGCGGGGCAAGGAATGCCAAAGGTCATCGGATGGGCCTCATCGAGCTGCCGGTAGCCGAGTGCGTAGCCGGTGCCATAGCCCTGCGTTTCAGCGTAGCAGTACACATATTCGCAATGCTCGAACAGGCCGGGTATGGCCTGCGCAGCGTCGAACAACGGCGCCAGCGCAAGCTTGCTGGCGCGTATGGACAGAATCAGCGACGAGTCCGATGAGTACATGGCATGCGCGTCGCAGTTGACAGCCTCGTAGGCTTCGTCGGGCGGCACGAGACGGGGCGAAAGCAGTCCGATGCTGTTGGTCTCTGGCGCGAACAGCATCTTCTCGTAATTTCGCTGTGAGTACTTGACGATCTTGCCGCGCTTGTTGCCGTAGCGCTCGACGGGTTCGCCGATGTGTGCGAACCAGGCGAACAGCTGGGCGCTGGCCGCGGCGGCAATGAAGGGGGTATTTTTCTTGAATTCACCTACCAGAAAGTGATATTGATCCATGTGTCGCCAAAGTGAATGGGTAGCGCGCATGATGCCACGCACGGAATC
This sequence comes from Janthinobacterium sp. FT14W, assembly GCF_009208755.1. Classification (NCBI taxonomy): domain Bacteria; kingdom Pseudomonadati; phylum Pseudomonadota; class Betaproteobacteria; order Burkholderiales; family Oxalobacteraceae; genus Janthinobacterium; species Janthinobacterium sp. FT14W. Next base: position 27,323 of record NZ_WFLL01000029.1, read on the forward strand.
CTGTGGCTAGCGCGCACGCGAGGAATCGTGCTGGCCACGCTGCAAGGTGGACGTGCTGCAAGCGATGCGGGACGGCAGGGCAGGAAAAATGCACGACAGGACGGCGCAATGGCCGGCTTGAAGCGTATGATGGAAGCACGGATGTGGTTGCCGCAAGGCAGTGCGACCGGCATGGCATGCCGCGCCGGCTGGACGTCTTGCCGGATTCTTTCGTGGTTTTGGCAGCACTTTGGCAGCAGCAACGACGAGGAGACATCATGGACAAACCCGAATTCATCCTGGCCGCCAAGGCCATGGAAACCCTTGAGATGTATCAGACGTTTTACGGCAACTCCAGCGAGTACCAGGCGCACCAGCAGGAAGTCTTGAAGCTGCTGCGCCACAAGGGCGCCTCCCTGCTGGTGTCCGAACATGGCCCGGCCAAGTTCTTGCTGGCATTTGCCGATGCGCTGGAAGCGGCGGGCTTGCCGGGCGAGTATGTGCCGTTGAGCCGGCGGTAGGGATGCCGAGGCTGGCGCCGTTTGACGGCGCCAGAGAACGGCGACCTGACAAATCGCACCCGCAATGCTTTTTCCGCTGCGCAGGTTAATGCCGAGGTGGCACGCGTACCCGTCTCGATCGAGGGTGCAGGCGATATTTTCCTTGATGCGCTCACGGTAGCCTTTATCCAGGCTGCAGCGGTCTTTCGAATCGGGAGCCATGGACTCAAACATGTCCTTGGCAACGGCACCTGTGACCATGAAAGAAATCTTGCGGTCATGCGCTGCAGGAGGCTGTAGCTCGTCCAAGGCATTCGAATAGATCAGATAAGTACCGTTGAGTGGCCGGTATTCGCCCCAATTGCTGTTGCCACCGGCATAAGCCAGTGAAACGATGGTAAGGGCGCTCAAGGCCATGGCCCATGGTGTTTTCGTATCAGGCGCTCAGTTCCAGGCTTATGGTGCCGATCCAAAATTTTCTACTACCGGCCGCTCGCCATTCGCGCTCTACGTACAGGAGCGCCATCATCATGTTGGGGGCGCTGGCATTGTTTCGCATTCCGTTCCGTCTGGAATTGCGGTATCGCAAACAATTGCAAACTGCAGCCGGGCTTGCCGATGCCATGGCGGGGCAGGAGCGCCGCATGCTCGTCAGCGTAGCGGGAAGCAGCGGCGTTGCATGGGCGCGGGCAGTGCAAAGCTGATGTTTGCCTCTTGCTTGTGATGATGTGTGAGTTTTTTTGGCATCTGTTTGGTGCACACTTTGCCGGATATCAAACGGGGAGTTGATCTATGATCAGGTCGCTTAGCTTGCCGCTACGCTGGTCGGGAGCAGGTTTTCGTGGCTTTTCCTTGCTGCCGCTGGCCATCTCATTTGTCGTACTGGTTTGCCTGTCGCTGCTGGCGATCCAGTTATGGATGACGTTGCGGGCGCGGGAAGTGCAACTGAATGAGGCCGCGCGCGAAAGCTCCAATCTGGCGCACTCTGTTGCCCAGCATGCGTATGACACGATCAAAGAGGCGGATACGGTGCTGGTCGGCCTGGTGGAGCGCGTGGAAAATGACGGTGTCTCGGATACGCAACTGGCCCGTATCCATCAATTGCTGGTTACCCGCGTAGCCGAGTTGCCTCAGCTGCATGGCATCTTCATCTATGCCAAAGATGGCAGGTGGCTGGTGAATTCCCAGAAAGCGCTGTTGACCAATCTGAATAATTCCGATCGGGATTATTTCATTTACCACCGAACGCATGATGATCGGGGGCCCTATATCGGGCCTCCCGTGCGCAGCAAGTCAACGGGAGACTGGATCGTTACCGTATCGCGGCGGATCAATTTGCCCGATGGAAGTTTCGGCGGCGTGGCACTGGCAACCATCAACATGAATTATTTCAGGCTGTTTTATGAGCGTTTTTCGATAGGCAAGCACGGCGCCATTTTCATTGCGAGTGGTAACGGGATTTTGTTATTGCGCCGGCCGTTCGATGAGAGCTTGCTGGGACGCGATATTTCCATGTTTCCGGTGTTTCATGACTACTTGTCGAAGAGTCCGGTTGGCACCGCCATGATCAAGTCGGGCGTCGACGGGGTGACGCGCATCAACAGCTATCGCAGAATCAAGGAATACCCCTTGGTCGTGTCTGCCGCATTCTCGCAGGATGAAGTGCTGGCCGAATGGCGTCTTGACGCGGTCTTGCAAAATGCGGTGGGCGGGGTACTGGTGCTGTTGCTTGCCTTGATAGGCTATCGCGTGGTGCGGCAAATCGGTTTGCGGGTGAAGAGCGAGGCAGGATTGCTGGAGGCACGCAACGAGCTGGAGTTGATCAATGAAACCCTGGCCCGTCTGGCCAACCAGGATGGGCTGACCGGGCTGGCGAACCGGCGCCATTTCGACCAGTCGCTGCTTGCCGAGTTCAGCCGGGCCCAGCGTGAAAAATGTGCGTTGGCACTGGTCTTGATCGATGTCGATTTTTTTAAACAATACAACGATATTTACGGACATGTGGCCGGTGACGAGTGCCTGAGAAAAATTGGCAAAGTGGTGGCCTACAGCATGCGCCGGCCGGGAGACCTTGCCGCGCGCTATGGCGGCGAGGAAATGGTCATTTTATTGCCCGCTACGGAGCTTGCCGGTGCGCTGGCGGTGGCGGAAGGGGTGCGTGATGCCGTGCAATCGCTGGGTGTCGAGCATCGAGGCAATCCTCTTGGCGTGGTGACGGCCAGTGTGGGCGTGGCGGCCTTCATGCCGGTGCATCTGGAGAACCAGGCCGTTGAACTGGTTGAACTTGCTGATACGGCCCTGTACAAGGCCAAGGCATCTGGGCGCAATAAGGTCTGCTCCGAGTCTCCGTGCGAGAGTGTTCGGCAGGCTGCGGGTGTTTATGCGTTCCGATAGGCATGCTGGAATGCCGGCGGGACGGCATCCGGCTTGCCCTGCGCAGCGGGGGCGCCAATCAAGGTGGAGTGAACATGACTGAACACGCAAGATGCGCCACCCTGGAGCGCGCGATAGCCATCGCCGCAGCCGTCCATGCGGGCCAGACGGACAAGGGCGGCGCCGTACATACGCCACCCCTTGCGCGTCATGCGGCGCGTCGCCCCCGGCGCTCAGCAGATTGTCGCCGTATTGCATGATGTGGAGGAGGACAGCGCTGGAAAAGTCACTTTCGACGACCTGGCGCGCGAAAGATTCTCAACTGAAGTAATCGATGGCGTGCGCCCCGTGACCAAGATTGACGGCGAGTCGTACGAGGCGTTCCCCACCCGCGCGGCGTTGAATCCGGTCGGCAAGGCGGTCAAGCTGGCTGATCTGGCTGAAAATAGCGACTTGTCGAGAATGGCGGAGCCGACGCAGACGGATTTGGCGCGGCTGGAGAAGTATTGGAGGGCAATCGGGTATTTAAGGGGGGAAGTGATCTTTTGACTTCAAAGTGGTGCGGCGCGTCCCTGTGCTGGGGCAGTGCCATAGCTTCAATTCGGTCGATGTCGTCGTTAGAAAAAACGCCCGCGGCGCAAAATTTGCTTGTCGCGCAATTTGACGGATGAGGAAATTCTATCTGCCGCGACCCTGTCTCGATAGCCTGCTCTGGAGCGGAAGCGGACGGAGCCGATTGGCGCTCTGAATCGCCTCCAGTAGCTTGAGACCGCGATTCTCAGCGCGGGAATTTATACCGTACCAGCAGCGAAGGTCCTTTGCCGCCTGGGGGAGTCAGCAGTATCTCGTCACCCGGCTGCATCTCCTCATACATCACCGTGCAACAGGTCGGCATCGAGTGGCCGCGCGCGGGATAAATGCCTACGTCAGTGTGCAGGGCCGCAGCGCGTACGTCCACGCTGGTCTTGCCGGCCTTTCCTTCTTCTTGCAGCAGCTTGCGCAGAGCGGTGACGAAGTCCCCTTTGCTGAGCCTGGCAGGTGCCTGGGTGGCTTGCGGGCGAGCGGTTGTGTCGTTTTTCATGGCAGTTTTCTTCAGTGTATACATTCCGCCACTATATCATTGGGCATTAATGTTGCAGTCAGCTAGGCGATGGGCGAGGGTCATGGGCGAGGGTCAGGTCTGCCATTCGGACACGCGATGGGCGAGGGTCAGGTCTGCCATTCGGACACGGCCTGAGCCGTTAACGTTGTCGTTAGGAAAAACCGCCTGCGGCGCAAGAGCTAGTCAGAAGAATCGGAGGGGGTTGCGCTTGCAAGCGATGGGCGAGGGTCAGGTCTGCCATTCGGACACGGCCTGAGCCGTTAACGTTGTCGTTAGGAAAAACCGCCTGCAGCGCAAGAGCTAGTCAGAAGAATCGGAGGGGGTTGCGCTTGCAAGCGCAACCCGGTTTTGCGGCGCCGAGCTGCGCTCGCCGCAGTCCCGCAAAACCCCCGCGTCCGTACCGGACGCGGATGCGCTGCCAGCGTTCTGCATGCACGGAACAAATAAAAAGGGCCTCCCCGTCGAAACGGGGAAGCCCTTTTTATTTGTTCGGTGGTGGAGACGGCGGGAATCGAACCCGCGTCCGCAAGCACTCCACAGACAGTTCTACATACTTAGCACTATCATTTAATTTAACTCAGCCAGCACGGATGTGCACGTTATGGGCAAGCGAGTTACCTATTATTTAGTCGGACGCTAAGTAACCCAGCATACGACGAGTCCCTGTAAATGACTCTAGAGCTTTTGACGGCCCACCCCAGGGACGAGGTGTTCTAGAGCTAACAGCGATTAAGCTGCCAGTGCGTACGAGTTATCGTTTGCAGTTAAGTTTTTTCAGGTTGTATTTACGAGGTAGCCCGCCCTCGGTATGCCCTGCGCTGCTTTGCAACCCACGTCGAAACCAGGTCGTCCCCACAGAACCTTCATTGTAGCGCAATCTTCACACTCTTGCATGATGCATTCGTAGGGCGGCGCGACAAGTGCGGCGCGTGCGGACTTACGCCGCCAGATGCCTGTCCTGCGCCGCCTTCACTACGCCTGTCACCAGCTCGAGCAAGGCTTGCGGCGTGTCCAGCAGGTGATCGGCGTTCCAGTGCTGCGGTTCGACGGCACCGCAGTAGCCCCAGGCGCAGGCCACCGTGCGCATGCCGGCGGCGCGGCCGGCCTGGATGTCGCGCAGGTCGTCGCCCACGTACCAGCAGTCCTGCGGCGCCAGGTCCAGGCGGCGCGCCGCTTCCAGCAGGGGAGCGGGGTGCGGTTTCGGGTGGGGCATGGTGTCGCCCGAGATCACGCAGCCGGCCGCGCCCAGGCCGATCTGGCCCACCAGCGGGTCGGTGAAGCGGGCGGCCTTGTTGGTGACCACGCCCCAGGCCAGGCCCAGCGCCTGCAGGCCGTCGAGCATGGCGGGGATGCCGTCGAACAAGCGGCTTTCCACGGCCAGCGCCGCTTCGTAATTGTTCAGGAAGCCGTCCTTCAGGGCTTCGTAGCCGCTTTCGCCCGGGGCGATGCCGTAGGACGCGCCTATCATGCCGCGCGCGCCGGCCGAGGCGGTGGGGCGCAGGATCTCATACGGGGTGGGCGCCAGGCCGGCGCGTGCGCGCAGCAGATTGATGGCCGCCGCCAGGTCGGGCGCGGTGTCGGCCAGGGTGCCGTCGAGGTCGAACAGGATGGCGCGCGGGGCTGGCAGAGGGGCTGTAATCATGGCGGGCAAAGTGTGTCAAGTAGGAATGAAAAATGGCGGCCGCAGCCGCCTTGTATTGTGCGTGATGGTTACAGCGGCCGGGTGCAGGCCACCAGATAATTGACGCTGGTATCGCTATTAAGTGAGTAAATCTTGGTCAGCGGATTGTAGCCCATGCCGCGCATGCTGTTGACGTCCAGGCCGGCGCTGCGCACGTATTGCGACAGTTCGGCGGGAGTGATGAACTTGTCATAGTCGTGCGTGCCTTTCGGCAGCAGGCGCAGCAGGTATTCGGCGCCCAGAATGGCGAACAGATACGCTTTCGGGTTGCGGTTCAGGGTCGACAGGAAGACGTGGCCGCCCGGTTTCACCAGCGCGGCGCAGGCTTGCACGATGGCGGCGGGGTCCGGCACGTGCTCGAGCATTTCCATGCAGGTCACGACGTCGTATTGGCCAGCCTCTTCCTCGGCCATGGCTTCGGCGGCGATCAGCTTGTAGCGCACCTTGGCGCCCGATTCCAGGCTATGCAGGTCGGCCACTTTCAGGGCCTTGTCGGACAGGTCGATGCCCGTCACGTCGGCGCCCTTGCGGGCCATCGATTCGGCCAGGATGCCGCCGCCGCAGCCGATGTCGATCACGCGCTTGCCGGCCAGCGGCACTTTCGCGTTGATCCATTCCAGGCGCAGGGGGTTAATTTCGTGCAGGGGACGAAACTCGGAAGTGGGGTCCCACCAGCGGTGGGCCAGCTCACTGAATTTTTGGATTTCAAGAGGGTCGGCGTTCATAGGTCGAATAATAGCGGCAATTTTACAATTGGGCAGCAACGGACGAAAAAAAACCCCGCCGTGGCGGGGTTTTTTCATGCTGGCCTTGACTTGCGCGATGACTTGCGGCAAGTCGCAGGTTAGCGGTTCAGCGATTACTTGTTGCGGGTACCAACAACTTCGATTTCCACGCGACGGTTTTTCGCACGGCCTTCGGCAGTTTTGTTGTCAGCAACAGGTTGTTTCTCGCCTTTGCCTTCGGTGTACACGCGGTTGCTTTCAACGCCTTTGGAGACCAGGTAGGCTTTGACAGCATCAGCACGACGTACCGACAGTTTTTGGTTGTAAGCATCGGTGCCGACGGAGTCGGTGTGACCCACGGCGATGATGACTTCCAGGTTGATGCCGCCCAGTTGTGCGGACAGCTCGTCCAGCTTGGCTTTGCCTTCTGGCTTCAGCGTAGCTTTGTCGAAATCGAAGAATGCATCAGCAGCGAAGCTGACTTTTTCCGAGGTAGGAGCAACGACGACTGGCACTGGAGCAACAACGACTGGTGCCGGTGCTGGTACGACTGGTGCTGGCGGTGCTACGCATTTGCCGTCTTGCAGGGTTTCTGGCTCTACGCACAGTGGCACGTCGCAACCTGGCACCGCGTCAGCAGGTGTCCAGTAGCCGGTACGCCAGCACAGACCGAATGGGTCACGCACGATGACGCCGCGAGCATCTTGCACGTAAGCGCTTTTTGGGCTTGGTGCCTTGATGTCAGTGGTAACTGGCGCGAACGGTGGGGAGGTTGGGGTTTGGGCCGAAGCCGAGCCAGCAATCACTGCGGATGCAGCGAAAAACAGCGTTACAAATTTATTCATTCTTTTTTCCTTTCGGGGGGTGATATCCGCAGAACAACACTGCGCTACTGGTGCTACGTGCCAAGATTTTATCATGTAGACCATATGCGCTCGTTTCAGATTGCGAAACTAGCAATTAACTTCCCAGTCATTTTGCCACACGCATCAGGGGCGCACGACCGTGGTTAAATCAAAGCTTGCCCGATTTTAGACCGTGCGTTGTTTTTGCGCAACGAAAATGCCCATTTGTAACGCGGCTGTAACAATTGATCGCTTTTTTTGCCTCTTTTCAGGGCAGGTGTCTTGAACTGGTATTGCCATTGTGCATTATCGGCAGGCTGGTGTGCACGCCCACGGTGCAAACTGACAATATTGTCGGCATGGCCAATTTATACAGGGAGCTGGGCGCGCATGCTAAAATCGTGCGCTTGACTGTTAAGAGTGTCGGGCAAATGCCCACGGCGGCACGGCATGGCCAGGACGTACCCCTGCGGTACGCGTACTGGCCGTACCGCCAGCCCGCCGATTTGCAGGCACTCTGCGACATGGAGGCCGGGCCGCGCCAGCAGCGCGCGGCGCGGCGTCCACGACGACAGCCGCCTAGGATATGCAGTATTGCGTCATACATTGCGTAACAGATAAGTTAACCACAGCCTGAGATCAGTCGAACCGCCAATGGATCAATTCGCAAAAGAAACAATTCCTATTTCCCTCGAAGAAGAGATGCGCAAGAGCTACCTCGATTACGCCATGAGCGTGATCGTCGGTCGCGCCTTGCCCGATGCGCGTGATGGCTTGAAGCCAGTACACCGCCGCGTCTTGTTCGCGATGCATGAAATGAATAACGTGTGGAACCGCCCTTACGTCAAGTGCGCCCGCGTGGTCGGCGAAACCATGGGTAAATACCATCCCCACGGCGATGCCTCGATCTACGACACCTTGGTGCGCATGGCGCAAGATTTTTCGCTGCGCTACATGCTCGTCGATGGCCAGGGCAACTTCGGTTCCGTCGACGGCGATGGCGCCGCGGCGATGCGTTACACCGAGTGCCGCCTGGACAAGATCGCCAGCGAGCTGCTGGCCGATATCGACAAGGATACCGTCGACTTCCAGCCCAACTACGATGGCAAGGAAAAGGAACCGACGGTCTTGCCGACGCGTATCCCGAACCTGCTGATCAACGGCTCGTCCGGTATCGCCGTCGGCATGGCGACGAACATTCCGCCACACAACATCACGGAAGTCATCGACGGCGCGCTGCACGTGCTGCGCAACCCCGATTGCACGATCGATGAATTGATCGAGCTGATCCCGGCGCCCGATTTCCCGACGGCCGGCATCATCTATGGCGTGTCCGGCGTGCGCGACGGCTATCGTACGGGCCGCGGCCGCGTCGTCATGCGCGCCAAGACCCACTTCGAAGAGTACGGCAAGGATGGCGGCCGCATCGCCATCATCGTCGACGAGCTGCCATTCCAGGTCAACAAGAAATCCTTGCTGGAACGCATCGCCGAAAACGTGCGCGACAAGAAGCTCGACGGCATTTCCGACATCCGCGACGAATCCGACAAGTCGGGCATGCGCGTGGTGATCGAGCTGAAACGGGGCGAAGTGCCGGAAGTGGTGCTCAACAACTTGTACAAGCAGACCCAGTTGCAGGACACTTTCGGCATGAACATGGTGGCCCTGGTCGACGGCCAGCCGAAGCTGCTGAACCTCAAGCAGATGCTGCAATGCTTCCTGTCGCACCGCCGCGAAGTGGTCACGCGCCGCACCGTGTTCGAACTGCGCAAGGCGCGCGAACGCGGTCACGTACTGGAAGGCCTGGCAGTCGCGCTGGCCAACATCGATGACTTCATCGCCATCATCAAGGCCGCGCCGACGCCGCCGATCGCCAAGGTCGAGCTGATGGCCAAGGCCTGGGATTCGTCCGTCGTGCGCGAAATGCTGGCCCGCACGGGCGACGGCACGACGCCGGGCGGCGTGGACGCCTACCGTCCGGAAAACCTGCCGAAGCACTACGGCATGCAGATGGATGGCCTGTACAAGCTGTCGGACGACCAGGCGCAGGAAATTCTGCAGATGCGCCTGCAGCGCCTAACCGGCCTGGAACAGGACAAGATCGTCAACGAGTACAAGGACGTTATGGCACATATCGCCGACCTGCTCGACATCCTGGCCAAGCCGGAACGCGTCACCGTCATCATCACCGATGAAATGACGGCGGCGAAGAACGAATACGGCGCCGGCAACAAGGATGTGCGCCGCTCGCAGATCGAACTCAATGCCACCGACCTGGAAACGGAAGACCTGATCACGCCGCAGGACATGGTCGTGACCCTGTCGCACACCGGCTACATGAAGGCGCAGCCGATCACCGAATACCGCGCGCAGAAGCGCGGCGGCCGCGGCAAGCAGGCGATGGCGACGAAAGAGGAAGACTGGATCGACCAGCTGTTCATCGCCAACACGCACGACTACATCCTGTGCTTCTCGGATCGCGGCCGCATGTACTGGCTGAAGGTGTGGGAAGTGCCGCAAGGCTCGCGCAATTCGCGCGGCAAGCCGATCGTCAACATGTTCCCGCTGCAGGACAACGAAAAGATCACCGTGATCCTGCCGCTGTCGGGCGAGAACCGCACCTTCCCGGAAGACCATTACGTGTTCATGTCGACCAGCCTCGGTACCGTCAAGAAGACGCCGCTGAAGGACTTCAGCAATCCACGCAAAGCCGGCATCATCGCGGTCGACCTGGACGACGGCGACTTCCTGATCGGCGCGGCGCTGACCGATGGCCAGCACGACGTGATGCTGTTCTCCGATTCGGGCAAGGCAGTGCGCTTCGACGAAAACGACGTGCGTCCGATGGGCCGCACGGCGCGCGGCGTGCGCGGCATGAACCTGGAAGAAGGCCAGCACGTGATCGCCTTGCTGGTGGCCGAGAACGAGCAGCAGTCGGTGCTGACGGCCACGGAAAACGGCTACGGCAAGCGTACGCCGATCACCGAGTACACGCGCCATGGCCGCGGCACGAAAGGCATGATCGCCATCCAGACCAGCGAGCGCAACGGTAAGGTGGTTGCCGCGACCCTGGTCGATACCAGCGATGAAATCATGCTGATCACCACCGGTGGCGTGCTGATCCGCACCCGCGTGTCGGAAATCCGCGAGATGGGCCGCGCGACGCAGGGCGTGACCCTGATCGCCGTGGAAGACGGCACCAAGCTGTCCGGCCTGCAGCGCGTGGTGGAGACGGATATCGACGAAGTCGAGCTGACGACGGAGGCGGGCGCGGATGCCGCGCCGGCGGCGGCTGAACCAGCCGATCCTGTCGACCCGGCGCAGCCGGAGTAAGATGATTGGGGCTCTTTCGGGAGCCCCAATTGCTATTGGCGCGCCAGTTGCGGCGCCAGCCTGCGTTTTTCAGATGTTCCCCGCTTTTGTAAAGTCCCGCATGCCATGAGAAAAATCGTCGCCACCTTCTTCGCCGCGTTTTCGCTGGCCTTCCTTGCGACCCTGCCGGCCCTGGCCCAGAACGCGCAAGCCACGCCCGCCCGCCAGGCCGCGCCCAGCCCCGCCATGAAAGTGGCCGTGCGGCGCATGCTCGAGGCGATGCAATTCCCGCAGCTCACGCGCAGCATCTTCGACCAGATGCTGCAATCGGTGCCCGCCATGATCCGCCAGTCGGCGCAGCAGCAGATCAGCAGCAACCCGAACCTGGACGAGCAGCGCAAGGCGCGCGCGCTGGCCAGCGCCGAGGAAGAAATCCCCGTCGCCATCGCCACCCTGACGCAGGTGCTGGCAGACCCGACCCTGATCGACGAACTGGCCGCCGAAATGGTGCCCCTGTACGCGCGCTTTTACACGGTGCCCGAAGTCGAGCAGCTGACGACCTTCTACAAGACGCCGCTGGGGCGCAAGATGCTGGCGACCATGCCGCAGCTGTCGGCCGAGTCGATGGCCATCAGCCAGCGCGTGCTGATCCCGCGCGTGAATGCCGTGCTTGACCAGGTCATGCGGGCGGCCACGCAGTCGCCCCAATAATTCCCATTTTTGCCAAGGATAGCCTCGTGACCCATATCTATAACTTCTCCGCCGGACCGGCCGTACTGCCCAAGGAAGTGCTGGCGCAAGCGGCCGCGGAAATGCAGGACTGGCATGGCAGCGGCATGTCGGTGATGGAAATGAGCCACCGTGGTCCTGAATTCATCTCCATCTACCAGCAGGCAGTGGCCGACCTGCGCGAGCTGCTGGCCGTGCCCGCCAACTACAAGATCCTGTTCCTGCAGGGCGGCGGCCTGGGCGAGAACGCCATCATTCCCATGAACCTGGCGGGCCTGGCCGCGCAGCAGCCGGCCACCGTGGACTTCGTGCATACGGGCTCCTGGTCCGGCAAGTCGATCCAGGAAGCGGCCAAGTATGCCAGCGTCAACGTGGCCGCGTCGTCCAGGGCGGCCCGTTTCACGGGCGTGCCGCCGGTCGCCGAATGGAAGCTGACGCCGGGCGCCGCCTACCTGCACATCTGCACCAATGAAACCATCGACGGCGTGGAATTCCAGCAGGCGCCGGAGGTGCCGGCAGGCACGACCATCGTGGCCGACATGTCCTCGCACATTTTGTCGCGCGTCATTGATGTGTCGCAATACGGCGTGATCTTTGGCGGCGCGCAGAAAAACATCGGCCCGGCCGGCCTGACGGTCGTCATCGTGCGCGAAGACTTGCTGGGCAAGGCGCTGCCGATCTGCCCGTCCGCTTTCGACTGGACCATCGTGGCCGAACATGAGTCGATGTACAACACGCCGCCCACCTACGGCATCTATATCGCCGGCCTGGTTTTCCAGTGGCTGAAACGGCAAGGTGGCGTTGCAGCCATGGAACAGCGTAATATTGAGAAAGCGGCGCTGCTGTACGCGGCGCTCGATGCGGACGACTTTTACCAGAACCGGGTCGAACCGGCCTACCGCTCGCGCATGACCATCCCGTTCTATCTGCGCGACGAAAGTCTGAACGACGCATTCCTGGCCGGCGCCAAGCAGCGCGGCCTGCTGCAACTGAAGGGCCACAAGTCCGTCGGCGGCATGCGTGCATCGATTTATAACGCGATGCCGATCGAAGGCGTGCAAGCCTTAGTGAATTATCTGAACGAGTTTGCCGGACGCTAGAATGCCTGCCAAAAAGTCCAGGGCGTTGTTGCATTGCCTTGTCGTACATTCGTACTGTCAGCGGCAACGCGCCTAGCCCTGATCATTTTGTCCGGCATTCTCATGAGTAAGCGCGCCGGCCCGCCGCCGGCGCAGGCCGCGCGGCCATGATTGAAGTACAGCTGACGAAACAAACCAACCATGACCGATAAATTGAAACCGCTGCGCGAACAGATCGATGCGATCGACGCGCAAATCCTCGACCTGCTGAACCGCCGCGCGCAAATCGCCCAGCAAGTGGGCCACGTGAAAGCCGAGACGCAGGCGCCCGTGTTCCGTCCCGAACGCGAGGCGCAGGTGCTGCGCGGCGTGGCCGAGCGCAATCCCGGCCCCATGGGCGACCGCGAAGTGCAGACCATCTTCCGCGAAATCATGTCGTCCTGCCGCTCGCTGGAAAAGAGGGTCACCGTCGCCTATCTGGGCCCGGCCGGCACCTTCAGCGAGCAGGCCGTGTACCAGCAGTTCGGCAGCGCCGTCGAAGGCTTGCCGTGCGCGTCCATCGATGAAGTGTTCCGCTCCGCCGAAGCGGGGACGGCCGATTTCGGCGTGGTGCCGATCGAGAATTCCTCGGAAGGCGCCGTCAACCGCACGCTCGATATGATGCTGCAGACCAGTCTCATCATCAGCGGCGAAGTGGCCATCGCCGTGCACCACAGCCTGATGACGAAGAGCGGCAACATGGATGGCGTCACGTCCATCTGCGCCCATTCGCAGGCGCTGGCCCAGTGCCAGGTCTGGCTGAACCAGAACTACCCGCACATCGAGCGCCGCGCCGTGGCGTCGAATGCCGAGGCGGCCCGCCTGGCCGGCGAAGACGGCACGGTGGCGGCGATTGCCAGCGAACTGGCGGGCGCGCAGTACAAGCTGGGCGTGGTCAAGGGCCATATCCAGGACGACCCGCACAACCGCACGCGCTTTGCCGTCGTGGGGACCTTGCAGACGGCGCCGTCGGGCAAGGACCAGACCTCGCTGGTGCTGGCCGTGCCGAACAAGGCGGGCGCCGTGTACCAGCTGCTCGCGCCGCTGGCGAAACACGGCGTGTCGATGACGCGCTTCGAGTCGCGTCCGGCGCGCATGGGCAGCTGGGAGTATTATTTCTATGTCGATGTGGAAGGTCACGTGCACGATGCAGCCGTCGCCCAGGCGCTGGCCGAGTTGCAGGGCAACGCGGCGTTTTTCAAGGTGCTGGGGTCGTATCCTGTCAGTCTGTGACGTCGACGGTGGTGTCGGATTACGGCCTGCGGCCTGATCCGGCCTACAATAAGCCGTAGTTTGGGTTCGCGCAGCGTAACCCGACAACAGCCACCAGCCTAATCATTCACCAACTTTTAAAGAACACCATGTCTAAAAATATCGGTCCAGAATACGTCCGCGCCATCGCCCCTTACCAGAGCGGCAAACCGATCGCGGAAGTCGCGCGCGAATTCGGCCTCGACGAGGCAGCCATCGTCAAGCTGGCGTCGAATGAAAACCCGTACGGCATGCCGGAATCGGCCAAGCAGGCGATGATCGCCGCCATCGATGACCTGGGCCGCTACCCGGACGCCAACGGCTTCGACCTGAAAGCCGTGCTGTCGAAGCGCTATGACGTGCCGGCCGACTGGATCACCCTGGGCAACGGCAGCAACGACATCCTGGAAATCGCCGCGCACGCGTTTGTCGAACACGGCCAGTCCGTGGTGTATTCGCAGTACTCGTTTGCCGTGTACGCGCTGGCCACGCAAGGCCTGGGCGCGCGCCACATCGTCGTGCCGGCGCAAGCCTATGGCCATGACCTGGACGCGATGGCGGCGGCAATTGCCGACGACACGCGCCTGGTCTTCATCGCCAATCCGAACAACCCGACCGGCACCTTCCTGACGGCGGCGCAGCTGGAAGCGTTCCTGCAGAAAGTGCCGCAGCACGTGGTGGTGGTGCTGGACGAAGCCTACAACGAGTTCCTGTCGGTCGACGACCAGTACGAATCGACGGCCTGGGTGCGCCAGTATCCGAACCTGGTGGTCTCGCGCACCCTGTCGAAGGCCTACGGCCTGGCCGGCCTGCGCGTCGGCTTTGCCATCGCCCAGCCGGCGTTGACGGACCTGATGAACCGCATCCGCCAGCCGTTCAATGTGAACTCGCTGGCGCAGGCAGCAGCGATCGCGGCCCTGAACGACAAGGACTTCCTCGAGCAAAGCGCGCGCAACAACGCGGCCGGCTACCAGCAGTTCACGCAAGCGTTCACGCAACTGGGCCTGGAATACGTGCCGTCGCACGGCAATTTCGTGCTGGTGAAAGTGGGCGACGACGACGGCGCCGGCGCGCGCGTCAACCTGGCGCTGCTGAAACAGGGCGTGATCGTGCGCCCCGTGGGCAGCTATGGCTTGCCGCAATGGCTGCGCATCTCCATCGGCCTGCCGCAGGAAAACGCCATCTTCATCGCCGCGCTGACGAAAGCGCTGGCCTGACGATATGACGACGCCTGCACTGAAAAAAATCGTCATCTTCGGCGTAGGCCTGATCGGCGGCTCGTTCGCGCGCGCCTTGAAGCATGCTGGCGCGGTGCAAACCGTGGTCGGCATGGGCCGCTCGCCAGCGTCGATGGCGCGCGCGCTGGAGCTGGGCATCATCGACGAAATCGGCGGCGACATGGCCGCGGCGCTTGCGGGCGCCGACCTGGTGCTGCTGGCCGCGCCCGTGGCGCAGACGGGCGCCATCCTGGCGTCCATCGCGCCGCACCTGCAGCCGGCTACCATCGTCACCGATGCGGGCAGCACGAAAAGCGACGTGGTGGCGGCCGCGCGCGCGGCGCTCGGCGGCAAGGCGGGGCAGTTCGTGCCCGGCCACCCGATCGCGGGACGCGAGACGAATGGCCCCGATGCGGCCATCATCGACCTGTATCGGGGCAAGAAAGTGGTGCTCACGCCGCTGGCGGAAAATGGCGCGGCCGATGTGGCGCGGGTAGCGGCCGCGTGGCGTGCCTGCGGCGCCATCCTGCACACCTTGAGCCCCGAAGAACATGACAAGGTGTTTGCCGCCGTCAGCCATTTGCCGCACCTGCTGGCCTTTGCGCTGGTCGACGACATCGCCAGGAAGCCGCACGCGGGCCTGCTGTTCCAGTATGCGGCCAGCGGCTTTCGCGACTTTACGCGCATCGCCGGCTCGTCGCCGGAAATGTGGCGCGACATCAGCCTGGCCAACCAGCCGGCGCTGCTGCACGAACTGGATGCCTACCTGGCGCAGTTGACGGCCTTGCGTGCCCACCTGGCTGCGAACGACGGCGCCGCCATCGAGGGCGTGTATGCGAACGCCCAGCACGCGCGCCAGCAATGGATCGAGGCGATCGAAACGGCGGAAGCGCCCGCGCCCACACAATAATTGAAGGATTCCAGCATGACCCAGACCAAGCAATATCCCCACCATATCGACTTGACGCCCGTGATGCATGCCGAAGGCACGGTGCGCCTGCCCGGCTCGAAAAGCATTTCCAACCGCGTGCTGCTGCTGGCCGCGCTGGCCAAGGGCACGACGAAGATCATCGACCTGCTGGCCTCCGACGACACTTTCGTCATGCTCACGGCATTGACCTCGCTGGGCGTCAAATGGACGCAGGATGAATTGACGGGCGACCCGGCCACGGCGCACCAGGTGCACCACGTGGAAGGCTGCGGCGGCGTCTTCCCGCACCACGAGGCGGACCTGTTCATGGGCAATGCCGGCACGGCCATCCGTCCGCTGACGGCGGCGCTGGCCGTCATCGGCGGCGACTACACCCTGCACGGGGTGTCGCGCATGCACGAGCGTCCCATCGGCGACCTGGTTGACGCGCTGAACGCCGTCGGCACGCAGATCGAGTACACGGGCGAGCAGGGTTTCCCGCCGCTGCGCATCCGCCGCGGCCACATTGCAGCCCAGCGCATCGCCGTGCGCGGCAACGTGTCGAGCCAGTTCCTGACGGCCCTCCTGATGGTGGCGCCGCTGATGGCGCGCGGCCATGCCGTGACCATCGACGTCACGGGCGAGCTGATCTCGAAGCCGTACATCGAGATCACCCTGAACCTGATGCGCCGTTTCGGCGTGACGGTCGAACATGACGGCTGGCAGTCGTTCACCGTGCAGCCGGGCCAGCAGTACCAGAGCCCGGGCACCATCCACGTCGAGGGCGACGCTTCGTCGGCCTCCTACTTCCTGGCGGCCGGCGCCATCGGCGGCGGTCCCGTGCGCGTGGAAGGCGTGGGGCGCGACAGCATCCAGGGCGACGTGCGCTTCGTCGAAGCCTTGCAGCAGATGGGCGCGACCATCACCATGGGCGAAAACTGGATCGAAGCCCGCTCGAACGGCGTGCTGAAAGCCGTCGACATGGATTTCAACCACATCCCCGACGCGGCCATGACGATCGCCGTGGCCGCCCTGTATGCGGACGGCACTTCGACCCTGCGCAATATCGCCAGCTGGCGGGTCAAGGAAACGGACCGCCTGGCCGCCATGGCAACGGAGTTGCGCAAGCTGGGCGCGGAAGTGGACGAGGGCGCGGACTACCTGCGCGTGACGCCGCCGGCGCAGATTCTGGCTGCCACCATCGATACGTATGACGACCACCGCATGGCCATGTGCTTTTCGCTGGCCTCGCTGGATGGCGCGGCGCGGCGCGGCAATGAAATGCGCATCAACGACCCGAAATGCGTGGCCAAGACCTTCCCCGAGTATTTCGCCGCGTTTGCGGGGATTGCGAAGGACACCTTAATTTAATTGATACATAATAATTGATCCATAACCCAATGCCGACCTCCAATATTCCAGTCATCGCCATCGACGGCCCCACCGCTTCCGGCAAGGGCACGGTGGCGCACCGCGTGGCCGACAAGCTGGGCTTTCATTACCTGGACTCGGGCGCGCTGTACCGCCTGACGGCCCTGACGGCGCTGCGCCGCGGCACGGACTTGCGCGACGAGCACGCGCTGGCCAAGCTGGCCGAGCACTTGCCCTGCCATTTCGCGGGCGGCGAGATCCTGCTGGCGCAGGAAAACGTCACCGAGCTGATCCGTGCCGAAGAAGTGGGCAATACGGCGTCGAAAATTGCCGTATTGCCAACCTTGCGCCATGCGCTGGTGGGCTTGCAGCTGGGGTTTCGCAAGACGCCGGGCCTGGTGGCGGACGGACGCGACATGGGCACGGTGATCTTCCCGCACGCCCCGCTGAAGGTGTTCCTCACGGCCAGCGTCGAGGCGCGCGCGCAACGGCGCTACAAGCAATTGATAGACAAGGGGTTTTCTGCTAATATGGAAGACCTTCTGATGGATTTGCAGGCGCGGGACGAACGTGATACTCACCGTGCGATTGCGCCGCTGGTCCCCGCGGAAGGGGCGCATGTCCTCGATACCTCGGCAATGACGGCGGATGAAGCCGTTGAAACCGTGTTGAAATGGTATGCCGCTGCAACAAAATAGCGCGAGCTATGTGGTGCCCGTTGACGGCTCCTGGCCTGTCCGGGTGTGTCAAAAACCTAACCCAGTTTAAGTCGCATCGTGCGATCTCTGCTGGATAACCTGTGTGAACCCTATGTCTACTGTTACAACTAACGAATCTACCGGTATGGAAAGTTTTGCTGCGCTCTTCGAGGAATCGTTGTCGCGTCAAGATATGCGCTCCGGCGAAGTTATTTCCGCTGAAGTCGTGCGCCTCGACCACAATTTCGTGATCGTGAACGCTGGCCTCAAATCCGAAGCATTCATCCCTGTCGAAGAATTCAAGAACGACCACGGCGAACTGGAAGTCAAAGTTGGTGACTTCGTTTCCGTGGCGATCGAATCGCTGGAAAACGGTTTCGGCGATACCATCCTGTCGCGCGATAAAGCCAAGCGTCTGGCTTCGTGGCTGGCTCTGGAAAAAGCGATGGAATCGGGCGAAATCGTCGTCGGTACCGTCAATGGTAAAGTCAAAGGCGGTCTGACCGTGTTGACCAACGGCATCCGCGCGTTCCTGCCGGGCTCGCTGGTTGATACCCGTCCTGTCAAAGACACCACCCCATTCGAAGGCAAAACCCTCGAATTCAAAGTGATCAAGCTGGATCGCAAGCGTAACAACGTGGTTCTGTCCCGCCGCGCCGTCATCGAAGCTTCGATGGGCGAAGAGCGTCAGAAACTGATGGAAACGCTGAAAGAAGGCACGGTCGTGACCGGCGTCGTCAAAAATATCACCGACTACGGCGCGTTCGTGGATCTGGGCGGTATCGATGGCCTGCTGCACATCACCGATCTGGCATGGCGCCGTGTACGTCACCCGTCGGAAGTTCTGACGGTTGGCCAGGAAATCACCGCCAAAGTCCTGAAATACGATCAAGAGAAAAACCGTGTTTCGCTGGGCGTGAAACAACTGGGCGACGATCCTTGGACCGGTCTGTCCCGTCGTTACCCACAAAGCACCCGTCTGTTCGGTAAAGTAACGAACCTGACCGACTACGGCGCGTTCGTTGAAGTGGAACAGGGTATCGAAGGTCTGGTACACGTTTCCGAAATGGACTGGACGAACAAAAACGTTGCTCCTAACAAAGTTGTCCAACTGGGCGACGAAGTAGAAGTGATGGTTCTGGAAATCGACGAAGAGCGTCGTCGTATTTCGCTGGGCATGAAACAGTGCAAAGCCAATCCATGGGACGACTTCGGTGTTACCCATAAGAAAGGTGACAAAGTCCGCGGCGCGATCAAATCGATCACCGACTTCGGCGTGTTCATCGGCCTGGCCGGCAACATCGACGGTCTGGTGCACCTGTCCGACCTGTCCTGGACCGAAACCGGCGAAGAAGCCGTGCGTCGCTTCAAGAAAGGTGACGAACTGGAAGCCATCGTTCTGGCTATCGACGTTGAGCGCGAGCGCGTTTCCCTGGGCGTCAAGCAACTGGAAGGTGACCCATTCAACAACTTCGCAGCCATGAACGACAAGGGCTCGCTGGTAACCGGTACCGTTAAATCGGTTGAGCCTAAAGGCGCCGTGATCCAACTGTCCGAAGAAGTCGAAGGCTACCTGCGCGCTTCCGAAATCTCGCGCGACCGCGTTGAAGATGCTGGTACGCACCTGAAAGTCGGCGACACCGTCGAAGCCATGGTGTTGAACATCGACCGCAAAGCCCGTGGTATCCAACTGTCGATCAAAGCGAAAGACAACGTTGAAACCCAGGAAGCCATGCAGAAGATGGCAGCGACCGACAACAACGCAGCTTCGGGCACCACCAGCCTGGGCGCCTTGTTGAAAGCTAAGTTCGATAACAAGAACTAAGACTGCGGATACGGCAGATGACAAAGTCCGAGCTGATCAACCGCCTCGCTGAGCGTTATTCTCAGCTGGTGGCGAAAGATGCGGAGTATGCCGTCAAGACCATTCTCGATGCGATGACCAACGCCCTGGCGACGGGCCAGCGTATCGAGATCCGCGGTTTTGGCAGTTTTGCCCTGAACAGCAGGCCCCCGCGCATCGGCCGCAACCCGAAATCCGGCGACAAGGTGATGGTGCCCGAAAAACGGGTGCCCCACTTCAAACCGGGCAAACAGTTGCGCGAGCGGGTGGACGCGATGGTCGGACAACCGATCATCGAGGATTAATCGTCTGCTGGAAGGCGACATAGAAAGCGGCGTCCTTGGATGCCGCTTTTTTTTGTTAATATGCTGTAGAGCACTGATCAAACCTACTGCGCGTCGCGCTTTGCGGCCGGCGATGCTCACCGTACTTCAGTACGGTTGCGCTTCTCGGCCACAAATCACTGCCGCTCGCTACGGTTTGATCAGCGCCCTACGTTTGTGTCATGTGGCACGGGCATTTTTTTGTTCACTCTGGACCTTTCGATGAAAATCATCTCCACCATCGTTGGCTGTGTTCTCTTCGTTCTGTTCTTCAGTTTTGCGCTGAAGAATGCGCAGGTTGTCGACCTGCATGTGTTCCTCAATTATGAAATTCGCGGCCCCCTGGTCCTGATGCTGCTGGGCTTTTTTGTCGCCGGCGCCAGCCTGGGCGTCCTGGCCCTGACGCCGACCGTGTTCCGTCACCGCCGCGAAGCAACCAAGCAAAAAACCACCATTGCAGCGCTGCAGACCGTTGGCGTGGCCAGCAATGTCCAGCCGCAACCGGACAGCGTGAGCGCGCAGTAAGCAGCGCCGTCGCTCCTATCTCTCTTACTCGAATAAAAACAATCGCATGGAATTTGAACTCTGGTGGCTCTTGGGTATCCCGGTGTTTTTCGCGCTGGGCTGGATTGCCGCGCGCGTTGACATTCATCAACTGGTGTCCGAATCGCGCAGCCTGCCGCGCAATTACTTCAAGGGCTTGAATTTCCTGCTCAATGAACAGCATGACAAGGCCATCGATGCCTTCATCGAAGTCGTCAAGCTGGACCCGGAATCGGCCGATATGCACTTTGCGCTGGGCAATCTGTTCCGCCGCCGCGGCGAAACGGAACGCGCCATCCGCGTGCACCAGAATTTGCTGGCGCGTCCGGACCTGCCGCTGGAGCAGCAGGGCCACGCCGCCTACGAACTGGGCATGGATTACCTGAAGGCGGGCTTGCTGGACCGCGCCGAAGAAACCTTCAACAGCCTGGTCGACACGCAATATGCGGCCCAGGCGCGCCGCGCGCTGCTGGAAATCTACCAGCGCGAAAAGGAATGGCCACGCGCCATCGAAGCGGCCGTGGGCTTGCAGGAATCGGGCGCCGGTGCGCGCCAGAAGGAAATCGCCCAGTTCTATTGCGAACTGGCGCATGACGCGCTGGTACACATGAAGCCGGACGAAGCCATGCCGCTGCTGGAAAAAGCCCTGCAGACGGACCGCAAGAGCGTGCGCGCCACCATCCTGACGGGCGACGTGCTGCTGGCGCGCGGCGACGTGGAAGGCGCGCTGACCACCTGGCGCCGCGTGGAGCAGCAGAGCGTGCCGCACGTGGCCCTGGTGGCGCAGCGCCTGATGGATGGCTACACCAGGGTGGGGCGTGCGCAGGAAGGCGTCAACCTGCTGCGTTCCTACCTGGAAGAGGCGTCGTCGATCGACCTGATCGAAGTCGTCTTCAAGGCCGTCATCGAACTCGACGGCGTGGAAGCGGCAAAGCAGCTGGTCAGCGCCGAGCTGCGCCGCACGCCCACCCTGCTGGGCCTCGATAAACTGCTGGAAGCGCGCATGATGGATGCGCCGGCTGCCATCTGGTCCGAGCTGTCGATGGTGAAAAACCTCGTGCACGGCTACACGCAGAAGCTGGCCCGCTACCAGTGCAGCCACTGCGGCTTCAAGGCGCGCCAGTTCTACTGGCACTGCCCGGGCTGCAACAAGTGGGAAACGTATCCGCCGCGCCGCACCGAGGAACTCAACGTCATGAATTAGTCGTGCCCACCACAGGGCCCATGGCTGCGTTGCAGCGCCTCGCCGTACTATTCGTACTGTCCTCGGCGCCGCGCCTTGCCCCGAACCCCGTGCTGTGCACTTGCAAGTCAGATAGATATATTACAAATACGGCACAACCATGAAAATCACCATTATCGGCACCGGCTATGTTGGCCTCGTGACCGGCGCCTGCCTGGCGGAACTGGGCAATGACGTCTTTTGCCTCGACCTGGACGCACAAAAGGTGGCGCTGCTCAACAGCGGCGGCATCCCCATCCACGAACCGGGCCTGGAAGAAGTCGTGGCGCGCAACCGCGCCGCCGGCCGCATGACCTTTTCCACGGACGTGGAAGCGGCCGCCAACCATGGCGTGATGCAATTCATCGCCGTCGGCACGCCGCCCGACGAAGACGGTTCAGCCGACCTGCAATACGTGCTGGCCGCTGCCCGCGGCATCGGCAAATACATGACGGACTTCAAGGTCATCGTCGACAAGTCGACCGTGCCCGTCGGTACGGCGGAAAAAGTGCGCGCCGCCATCCAGGGCGAACTGGACGCGCGCGGCGTGGCCGCCGCGTTCTCGGTGGCGTCGAACCCGGAATTCCTCAAGGAAGGCGCGGCCGTCGAAGACTTCATGCGCCCCGACCGCATCGTCATCGGCTGCGATAGCACGCCCGACGGCGAGCGCGCGCGCGAATTGCTGAAAAGCCTGTACGCGCCGTTCAACCGCAACCACGAGCGCACCCACTGGATGGACGTGCGTTCGGCCGAATTCACGAAGTATGCGGCCAATGCCATGCTGGCCACGCGTATCTCGTTCATGAATGAACTGGCGAACCTGGCCGACAAGGTGGGCGTCGACATCGAGGCCGTGCGCCACGGCATCGGTTCCGACCCGCGCATCGGCCACAGTTTCCTGTACGCGGGCTGCGGCTACGGCGGTTCCTGTTTCCCGAAAGACGTGCAGGCGCTCGAGCGCACGGCGCGCGGCCATGGCCAGGAACTGCTGATCCTGCGCGCCGTCGAAGCCGTCAATGACCGGCAGAAACAGGTGCTGGGTGGCAAAGTGGTCACGCGCTTCGGCGAGGATCTGACGGGCCGGCATTTTGCCGTGTGGGGCCTGGCTTTCAAGCCGAATACGGACGACATGCGCGAAGCGTCGGCCCGCGTGCTGCTGGCGGACTTGCTGGCACGGGGCGCCACGGTGGCCGTCTACGATCCGGTCGCCATGGCCGAGGCGCGCCGCGTGCTGCAACTGGATCTGACGCCGGAACAATTGGCGAAAGTGCGCTTTGCCGACAGTCCACTCGACGCGCTGACGGACGCCGATGCGCTGGCCATCGTGACCGAGTGGAAAGCTTTCCGCAGTCCCGACTTCGCGCAGATCAAGGCGCGCCTGAAGCAGGCCGTGATCTTTGACGGCCGCAACCTGTTCGAGCCGGCCGTCATGGCGGGGACGGGCATCGAATACCACGGGATCGGTCGCTCGATCCTGACGCGCGCATGAGCGCCCACGAGGTGGTCGCCTTGACGGCGCCGGCCGCACTGGCCCAGGTACGCCTGCTGGTGGTGGGCGATGTCATGCTGGACCGTTACTGGTTTGGCGACGTCAGCCGTATTTCGCCGGAAGCGCCCGTGCCCATCGTGCGCATCGAGAAGCGCGAAGAGCGCCTGGGCGGCGCGGCCAACGTGGCGCGCAACGCGGCCGCGCTGGGCGCGAAGACGAGCTTGCTGGGCGTGGTCGGCGATGACGAGGCGGGCAGCCAGGTCGAGCGCCTGCTCGAAGGCGGCGGCATCCACAGCTATCTGCAGCGCGATGCGGCCATTTCCACCATCATCAAGCTGCGCGTGATCGGCCGCCAGCAGCAAATGCTGCGCATCGACTTCGAGGATGCGCCCAGCGATGAAGTGCTGCGCGACAAGCTGGCGCAGTTTAATGCCCTCTTGCCGCATTACGACGTGGTGATCCTGTCGGACTACGCCAAGGGCAGCCTGGTGAATGTGGCCGAGATGATCAAGGCTGCCAGGGCCGCCGGCAAGATCGTCATGGTCGACCCGAAAGGCGATGATTTCAGCCGCTATGCGGGTGCGTCAGTGCTCACTCCGAACAAGTCGGAACTGCGCCGCGTGGTGGGCAACTGGAGCACGGAAGAGCAATTGACCGAACGCGCGCAGCAGATGCGCGCGCAACTGGGTCTGGACGCCTTGCTGCTGACCCGTTCGGAAGAGGGCATGAGTCTGTACACGGCCGACGCCGTGCTGCACATGCCCACCGATGCGCGCGAAGTGTTCGACGTTTCGGGCGCCGGCGACACGGTGATCGCCACCATGGCGGCCATGCTGGGCGCCGGCATGGACCTGGGCGACGCCGTGCGCACGGCCAACCGGGCCGGCGGCATCGTCGTCGGCAAGCTGGGCACGGCCACCGTCACCCGCGACGAGCTGTTCCCCCAGTAAGATGTCGTCTCGCCTGCGCCAGCCGTTTGATCTGGCGCAGGTCTTCCCGCCGTTCCGCTGTCCCGTCTTGTCAACCGTATCACGCCACAGCCGTTAAAGCCGTTAAGGCGCTGTTCCTCCTTTGCGTTCGAGTCATCTTGAAACCACATCACGGAGAGATACCCATGTTCAAAAAAATACTGCTGGCCATCGCCACCCTGATCGCAACGATGGGCTTTGCCTTTGCCCAGGTCGATGTCAACAAGGCGGACCAGGCGGCACTCGACAGCGTCAAGGGCATCGGGCCCGTCACGTCGAAGGCCATCGTCGATGAACGCGCCAAGGGCGGCGCCTTCAAGGATTGGGCCGATTTCGAAAGCCGCGTGAAGGGCATCGGTCCGAAAAGTTCCGTGAAACTGTCGGAAGCGGGCTTGCAGGTGAATGGCCAGGCCAAGGCCGGCGCGCCGGCGGCGCCGGCGGCGAAAGCTGCTCCGGCAAAAAAGGAAGCTGCTGTGAAGGAAGTTGCAGCGAAAGAAGCCGCACCGAAGCCAGCTGCTGCGACCGACACCGCTGCGGCGCCAGCCAAGACAGCCGCTGAAACGAAGAAAGAAGCTGCTGCAGCGAAGAAAGAAGCGAAGGCTGCCGCTGCTGCTGCCAAGAAAGAAGCTGCCGCCGCCAAGGCCGTTCCGGCTGCCGCCCCCGCCGCTGCCGCCGATGCTGCGCCCGTGAAAACGGCTGCCGAAACGAAGAAGGAAGCCGCGGCTGCGAAGAAAGCGGCAACGGCTGCCAAGAAAGAAGCCAAGGCTGCGGAAGCGGCTGCGAAGAAGGAAGCGAAACTGGCCGCAGCAGATGCAAAGAAGGCTGAAGCCGAGAAAAAGTAAGCGTGTTGCTGTAAAGCGTGTTGCGTGGTGGTGCCGCGCAGCACGACAGGAAAACCCCGCGCGGTACCGGCCGCGCGGGGTTTTTTTATTCGCTGCTGCCGTGCCGGAATGGCGCCGCCAGCTGTCCCGCCAGCGTCTTCGGCATGGGCGCTTCGATACCGCAGGCATCGGGCCAGGTGCGCGGCAGGTGATGGGTGCCGAACAGGCGGTCCAGTACGGGTAAGGTGGCGGCGTAGTTGCGGTTGATGTGTTCGAATTTGCTGTGATGCCAGTGGTGGAAGGCGGGTGTGGCGACCAGCCATTCCAGCGGGCCGAAGCGCCAGCGCAGGTTGGCGTGGATAAAGAAGCCCCAGACGGTGCCGACCAGCAGCAAGAGCACGGGCGCGGCACTGCCGGCCGCGCCGGGGCTTGCCAGGCCCAGCAGATACAAGGGCGTCAGGCCGAACAGGCGCGTGACGACCATGTCGACGGGATGGGTGCGCGTATTGGCCAGGAAATACAGCTGTTCCGTGCTGTGATGCACGGCGTGGTAGCGCCACAGCCAGGGGATTTCATGGCTGAGCCTATGCCCCCAGTAAGTACCGACTTCGCCGATCAGCAAGCCCAGCAGGAGCTTGGCCCACAGGGGCAGGGCCGCCAGCGTGGCGGGAATGGCGTCGGGCAGCAAGCGTTGTCCCGCGACGGCGATCAGGGCCAGCGGCGCGGCCAGCAGCACGGCCGGCAGCAGGCTGCTGATGAAATAGAAGCCCAGGTCGCTGAACAGTTCCGTGCGCGAGCGCCCCCCGTGGCGCGCGCCAAAGAAACGCTCGAGCGGCACGAAGACACCGGCCAGCAGCACCAGCCACAGGCCCAGGCGCAGCACGTCGACGACGATGGCGGGAAGATGCATTTGCAGGGTGTGCAGCAGGCTCATGGCAGGAATGTGGTCGGGCGGTGAGAACTCCGGCTCCGGAAACGCCGGTTCGTATCTGCTGGCGCGCCAAGGCGTAACAAAACTGTAGCGAGCGGATGCGCGGCGTGGCCGAGAAGCGCAGCTGTACAAAAGTACAGCGAGCATCGCAGGTCACGCCCCGCGCCGCGCAGTAGGTTTTGTTAGCCTTTGCGGCGGCGCGCCATGAAACCGAGCAAGCCCAGGCCGCCGATCAGCATGCCCCAGGTCGACGGTTCCGGCACGGCCGACACCAGCGACACGCCGTCGAGCAGCATGAACGGTGGCGCGCCCGTCGGGCTGCCCTTGGCCATGAACGACAGCAATTCGCTGCTGTCCGTGGCCGTGAAGGTCATGCTGGCCTGGTGCCAGCCCGTGAAGCCCTGGCTGGCGTTGGCCAGCGATGCCGTCTGCTGCTTGCTGTTGCCCAGCGACACGTCCCAGTAATTGACGGGGTTATCGCCCTTGAAGCCCACTTGCTGGGCGGCGCCATACGAAAAGCTCAGGGTGTAGGCCTGGCCGGGGACCAGGCCGCTCACTTGCTGCGTCACGGGGCCAGGGAAATAATCCCAGTCCGCCGCCAGCACATTGCCGCCCGTGGGGCTGGCGCCCAGGCCGTTTTTCGGTCCCGCGCCGCTGTACGAGTTCGGGCCCCACAAGGCCAGCGCCGTCGCCGCGTTGGTATCGTCGATGTTATTGCCGTTGAGTACGAAGTTATAGCCCTTGCTGGACCAGTCGGTCAGGTAGGTGCGGTCGGCGCGTGCGTACGTGCCTTCGTTCAGCTGTTTCGAGGTGCCATTGCTGGTCAGTTCAAAATCGCCATTCTTGACCAGGTTGGTCGTGGCGGCGTGGGCGGCGGTGACGCACAGGGTAGCGGCGGCCAGCGCCAGCAAAGCAGAGATTTTACGCATGATGCAAGCTCCAGAAGTGACAGGATAGTGTGGCAGTCTGTCGGCGAGCTTTTGGCCAACGTGGGATTCAATCGCGGAAGAGGCGAGCAAGGTACTCGCGGGACAGCTGAGGTGTCCCGTTGACGCGATTATAGCAGTATTTGGCAAAATGGCATGTGACATGCTTTGAAAACAACAGATATTTTCGAGTGGCAATCTCGTCAGGGTTGAGTTTTTTGTATGCCATGCGCGGCTACAGCTGCGACTCGATCGGCAGCCAGCGCATCACGGATACCAACATGCGGCGCCAGAAGCCCGCTTCCGGATCGTGCGTCCACACCTTGGCCGGTTCCCCCGTGGCGTCGGACCAGCGCAGGGCGCCGTTGTCGAGGAAGACGCGGTAGCTGGTGTCGCTCGCCGTCGAATGCAGGAACAGCGCGCGCATGTCGGCCGCCAGCGCGGCATCGTCGAACAGCACGCCCATTTCCGTATTCAGCTGGGCCGAGCGGGGATCGAGGTTGAAGGAGCCGACAAAACCCCGCTGGCCGTCCACCACCACGGCCTTGGTATGCAGGCTGGCGCGGCTCGACCCCATCAGGCTGATGCGCTTGCGGTGCAGGGTCTTCAATTCATACAGTTCGATGCCGCCGCCCAGCAGCGTCTGGCGGTAGCGCGCATAGCCCGCGTGCACGAGGGCCACGTCCGTGGCGGCAAGCGAGTTGGTCAGTACCTTGACCTTGACGCCGGCGCCAACCTTGTCGGCCAGGCTCTGCGTCAGTGCGGCGCCGGGCACGAAATATGGCGAAGTCAGCAGCGTTTCTTCGCGCGCCTGCGTCAGCAGGGGCAGCAAGCTGTGCATGAGCCAGTGCTCGCTGCGCTGCAGGCTGGCCACGGGGGCGGCTTTTTCCGGCGGGTCCGACAGCACTTGCACGTGCGCGCTCCAGTGCAGGCGCAGGCGGCCATCCAGGTGGGCCTGCAGCTGGCCCGCGTCGGTCAGCTGGCGCAAGTAGGGTGAGGCGCCCAGTTCGCCCGTGAGCGCGTCGAGGCGGGCGCGCACGGCGGGCAGCTGCGGCAGTGCCGGCGCGCCCGCGGTCTTGCCAGCGTGCAGGGCGCCGATGGGAATGACGGCGCGGCTGTTCCAGAAGCGGTCGAAGATGTCGCTCGTCTGCTGCACGGCGGGCCCCACCAGCAGCAGGTCCGCATCCTGGAAATTGACTTGTTCGGCGGCATCGAAATATTCGTCGCCGATATTGCGCCCGCCGACGAGGGCCACCCTGCCGTCGACGATCCAGGCCTTGTTGTGCATGCGCCGGTTCAGGCTGACGGCGCGCAAGGCCATTTCCACGGCGCGCCACCAGACGCCGTCGCGGTTGCGGCCGGGATTGAAGATGCGCACGTCGATCAGCGGATGGCTGTCGAGCGCGAGGATGGCGGCGTCCTGGCCCCGCGCGTTGATGTCGTCGAGCAGCACGCGCACGCGCACGCCGCGGTCGGCCGCGCGCAGCAGTTCGCGCACCAGCAGGCGTCCCGTGACGTCGTTATGCCAGATGTAGTACTGCAGGTCGATGCTGCGGCCCGCTTCGCGGGCGCTCAGGGCGCGCAGGGCGAACGCTTCCAGGTTGTCGTCGATCAGCGCCGTGCCGCTCTGGTCCGGGTGTTGCGCCAGCTGCGGCGCCAGCACGCGGTCGAGCAGGGTGGCATCCATCGCCACGGGCAAGGCCGTGCCGGGCGCGCCCAGCGAACGCTCGGCGAAGCGCCCGTAGCTGTACAGGGCGGCGATGCTGAGCAGGCCGAACAGTATGGCAAGCAGCAGCAGTTTGACGAGCATGCGGCGCACCGTCAGCGGACCGTGCGCGGGCGGCAGCGGGCGGGAAGAAGGGGAGTCTGGCGCATGCGGCGGTCTTTCATGATCAGGGCGGGAAGTGGCCGATTGTAGCAGTTTCTACAATGCACGATTTTGATCCTCGAGCATCCTTGCCTGCCGTCAAAAATGCGAGAATGCCCCTCTACTTATTTACAGGAGACGGCGGCATGCTAAGGATATGGATGGGAGTGACGGCAGCCTTGCTGTCGGCGGGCGTGGCGGCGGCGCCATCGAACGGCGCGCAGCCGCAGGTCGCGCCGATCCGGCAGATCGTGGCGGACATTTCGCCGCAGCGCATCGAGGCGCACGTGCGCAAGCTGGTCGGCTTCCAGACGCGCCATACGATGTCCGATACCGTCTCCGACACGCAGGGCATAGGCGCGGCCAGGCGCTGGATCAAGGCCGAGCTCGAGCGCTGCGGCGCGCAGGCGGGCGGGCGCTTGCAGGTGGAATTCGACAGCCATGTCGCGCCCGTGTCGAAACGCATTTCGCGGCCGACGGAAATCGTCAACGTGGTGGCGACCTTGCCGGGCAGCGAGCCGCAATCGGCCGGGCGCATCTATGTCGTCAGCGGTCATTACGACTCGCGCGCCACCGACGTGATGGATGCCGGGGGCGACGCGCCCGGCGCCAATGACGACGCGTCGGGCACGGCAGCCGTGATCGAAATGGCCTGCGTGATGGCGCGCCACCGGTTCGACGCCACCCTCGTCTTCATGGCGGTGGCGGCCGAGGAGCAGGGCTTGTTGGGGTCCGGCCACTGGGCGCAGCAGGCGAAGCTGAAAAACCTCAATATCGCGGGCATGCTCAATAACGACATCATCGGCAGCTCGCGCGGGGACGATGGCACGGTCGATGGCGGCCAGGTGCGCCTGTTTGCCGAGGGTATTCCCGCCGTCAGGGAAATGAGCGACGGCGTGCGCGCGCTGGTGGCAACGGGCGGCGAAAACGATTCCATCTCGCGCCAGCTGGCGCGCCATGTGAAACAGGTGGGCGAGCGCTACGTGCCCGGTTTCAAGGTCAACGTCATCCAGCGCGCCGACCGCTACCTGCGCGGCGGCGACCATATGCCGTTCCTGGCGCAAGGCTATGCAGCGCTGCGCTTCACGGAACCGAATGAGGATTTTGCCCACCAGCACCAGGATGTGCGCGTGGAAAACGGCGTGCAGTACGGCGACTTGCCGCAATTCGTCGACTACGACTATGTGGCAAAAGTGGCGCGCGTAAACGCGGCGGCGCTCGCCTCGCTGGCCCTGGCGCCGGCCGCACCGTCGCAGGTGCAGGTGCGCACGGCACAGCTGGAAAACGCCACCACCCTGCAGTGGCAGCCGAATGCGGAACCGGACCTGGCCGGCTACCGCATCGTCTGGCGCGCCACCACGGCCGATCAATGGCAGGGCGCGCAGGACGTGGGCAATGTCACCGAAGCGAGGCTGAAACTGTCGAAGGACAATTATTTCTTCGGCGTCCAGGCCATCGACAAGGATGGCAACGTCAGCGTGGCCACGTACCCCATGCCGTTGCGTTAGGCGCTGCCGGCGGGCAATCTTGCCAGAAAGCCGTGGATCTGCGACACCACGGCCGCCCCTTCGCCGACGGCGGCGGCCACGCGCTTGGTGGAGCCGGCCCGCACGTCGCCGATGGCGAACACGCCGGGCACGCTCGTTTCCAGCGCGGCACGGTCCGGCAAGTCGGGAGGGTAGATTGCGTGGCCGTGCGCGCGGCATTCGGCGCGCGTGACGTCGAAACCCGTGCGGATGAAACCCTGTTCATCGACGGCCACGGCGCAGTCATGCAGCCAGTCCGTGTTCGGATCGGCGCCGACGAACAGGAACACCCGGCGCACGGCGCAATCGGCTTCTTCGCCCGTCTGGTTGTTGCGCCAGCGGGCGCCCGTCAAGCCATCGTCGTCGCCTTCGAGGGCGATGATTTCCGTGTGCGCGTGCAAGGTGATGTTGGGCGTGGCGGCGATGCGCTCGATCAGGTAGCTCGACATGCTGGCCGCCAGGCCTTCGCCGCGGATCACCATGTGGACCTTGGCCGCGTGGCCGGAGAGAAACACTGCCGCCTGGCCGGCCGAGTTGCCGCCGCCCACGAGGATGATCTCTTCCTGCCTGCACAGCTTGGCCTCGATGGGCGAGGCCCAGTAGTACACGCCCCGTCCTTCATACGTCTTCAGGTTGGCCAGCGAGGGGCGGCGGTAGCGCGCGCCGCAGGACAGCACCACCGTGCGGGCGCGCACCTGCGTGCCGTCGCACAGATTGACGCGCAGGGGCCAGCTGTCGCACAGCAGGTTGGCGGCGCTGGCCGGGGTGGCGATCTCGACGCCGAATTTTTGCGCCTGCACATAGGCGCGCCCCGCCAGCGCGCGGCCGGAGATACCGGTTGGAAAGCCCAGGTAATTTTCGATGCGCGCGCTGGCGCCCGCCTGGCCGCCGTACGCGCGCTGTTCCAGCGCCAGCACGGTCAAGCCTTCGGACGCCGCATACACGGCCGTGGCCAGGCCGGCAGGGCCCGCGCCCACCACCAGCACGTCGAAGATCTTGTCGCCGGACAAATCGGGCAGCATGCCCAGGCAGCGCCCCAGTTCCGCATTGCCGGGATTCTTCATGACCTTGCCGTCGGGACAGACCACCAGCGGCCACTCCTGCGGCGTGGGCTGGTAGCGCCCGGCCAGCGCGGCGGCGGCCGCATCCGTGGCCGGGTCCAGCACCGTGTGCGGGTGGCCATTGCTAGACAGAAAACTTTGCAGATGGAACAGATTGCCATTGCCGCGCGGACCCACCAGCACGGGCCCGCCCGAATTGACTTCGATCAGGGCCACGCGGCGCAAAATCAGGGCGCGCACGATGCGCTCGCCCATTTCCGCTTCCGCCACGATCAGCGCGCGCAGTGATTCCGAACTGATCACGAGCACGTCCACGTCGCCCACGGCATGGCCGTTGACGAGGGCGGGGCGGCCCGACAGCTGCGCCACTTCGGCGATGAAGTGGCCGGGGCCGATTTCGCGCATCAGCGAAGTGCGGCCCAGCCCCTCATGGCGCGTGACGGCCACGCGGCCCGCCAGGATGACCAGCATGCCGAAGCTGCTGCTGCCCGCCTCGAACAGGGTGGCGCCGTCCGCATGGTGGCAGACCTTGCCATAGCGTTGCAGGCGGCGCAGCTCCGCTTCGGTGAAGACGGGGGAAATCTGGTGCATGCGGCCCTGGATATCGAGGCTGCTGGCCTGGACGGGATCGTCCTGCGTGGTTTCGGGGATGAATTCGGGGGTGGTGCCGCTCATGACTGATCCATGGATTGAATAAGCAAATTACGAAAATAACTAACCGTCACGAGTCTAGCGCATGCGCGCGCGGCCCGCTGGCAAACCATGCGCGCCGGCCCCGGCATGGCGCAAAGCCAGGCGCCATGCGGCCTGGCGCGCGGGCCGCCGCCGCGCGGCTTGCCTGGCGGGCGCCGGTTTTTAGCCATACGCCGTCCAGCATCTCATATTAGAATGGGTCTTTGTTGAAATTACTCAAACAGACACGATGGCTTACAAGACACTTGAAGATACGATAGGCAATACTCCGCTGGTGCAACTGACGCGCTTGCCGGGTGCCGATGCGATTGCGCGCAACAACGTCATCCTGGGCAAGCTGGAGGGGAACAATCCGGCCGGCTCCGTGAAGGACCGCGCCGCCATGTCCATGCTCAAGCGCGCTGAAGAGCGCGGCGTCATCAAGCCAGGCGATACCCTGATCGAGGCGACCAGCGGCAACACGGGCATCGCGCTGGCCATGGCCGCTGCCTTGCGCGGCTACAAGATGCTGTTGCTGATGCCGGACAATCTCAGCGTGGAGCGCCGCCAGAGCATGGCCGCCTACGGCGCCGACATCCTGTTGACGCCGAAGACGGGCGGCATGGAATACGCGCGCGACCTGGCCGAGCAGATGCAGAAGGATGGCCGCGGCGTGATCCTCGACCAGTTCGCCAACGAAGACAATTCGCGCGCCCACTATGAAAGCACGGGGCCGGAAATCTGGCGCGACACGGAAGGGCGCGTGACGCACTTCGTCAGCGCCATGGGCACGACGGGCACCATCATGGGCGTGTCGCGCTATCTGAAGGAACAGAATCCCGCCATCCAGATCATCGGCGCGCAGCCCGAGGAAGGATCGCAGATTCCCGGCATCCGCAAGTGGCCGGAAGCGTACTTGCCGAAAATCTACGACAAATCGCGCGTAGACCAGGTGGAATACGTGAG
The DNA here is from genome assembly GCF_009208755.1 of Janthinobacterium sp. FT14W. NCBI lineage: Bacteria > Pseudomonadati > Pseudomonadota > Betaproteobacteria > Burkholderiales > Oxalobacteraceae > Janthinobacterium > Janthinobacterium sp. FT14W. Next base: position 60,292 of record NZ_WFLL01000029.1, read on the forward strand.
CCAGGGCGTGGCCGAGCGCATGGCGCGCAGCCTGGCGGCGGAAGAAGGCTTGTTCTGCGGTATCTCGGCGGCCGGCGCCTGCGAAATCGCGCTGCGCATTTCACAGACGGTGGAAAATGCGACCATCGTGTTTGTCGTCTGCGACCGCGGCGACCGCTATCTGTCGACAGGCGTTTTCCCTGCCTAATGGCTGAAGTAATGGAACTGATGCTGGCCAGGACGGCCTGAGGACTGCTGGAAATACCCCCTCCCCATGGCGGGGAGGGAAAACCTGCGCAACTGGCAGGATCAGCCTTGTGGCGTTTCGCCTTCTTTTGGCTTGAATTGCTTGTCGCTGATGCGGAACTTGTTGCGGCGGTCACCCATCAGGTAACGCAGGTCGCGGATGCTCAGGTCGCTGACTTCGTGCATGCGGATCAGCAGCGATGCGCCGACAGGCAGGCGGTGGTGACGGATTTTGCTGATGACTGGCGGCGCTACTTCCAGCGCGCGGGACAATGCTGCGTCGTTTTTCAGGCGCAGGTTTTCGATCAGGGTATCGAGCAATCTGTTTGGGTTGTACTGGAGCAGATCGTCGGAGTCCGAATCGCTGTTCATATCAATGCCGACTTGGTTTGTCATGATGTTATTGTTCCTTCTGTAGTTGCACTGCAAAGTAAAAAACACTCGGAGCTCGCTCTTGCTGCGTTCATGTTCATTCTTTACTAAAAGGAACGAATTCACACACGGTACGATCCGGGATACAGTTTTTCATGATATATACACAATTGTACAACAGGATTCAATTTCAGGCCGGAAAGCCTTGTAATCTTGCTTTGTACAAAATAGGTGTTGTCTTGTTGCAACAGCTATTTATTCTTTATTATGCTCTATGATAGAACAAAAATTGTACTTTGACAAAAGTTAAGTATAAAACCATTTCTGTATTCCGTGCCGCACAAAGGCTGGCGAGCGAGGCTGGCACATGTTATCGACCCCACCATAGACCTGTTTGCCGGTCGCTTCAACATCGCTTACGCTTTCTTACAAGTAATATTATAACTTTACACTGACTTTCGGTTAGCGTGCGCGCACTTGGCTGATGGCCTTGCCCAAGTCGATCACTGACATGGCATAAAAATAACTTCTGTTGTACTGAGTTATAGCAAAGAAGTTATTGGTTGCCAAGTGATACTCAGTTGCTTCTGAACCATTTTGTAAATCGATCAAGCCGAACAACATGTTCTGGGGTGTGGCCGACACGGTACTCACGCCGGCCTCCTGCAATTCCGCCAGCCGGTACTTCGCCTGCAAGCCCTGGCCGATGAATTTTTCCCAGGCGCGGCTGGCCGAGACGTTGACGGGATACGTGCTGATGGCCGGGTCGTCGCGCCGCCAGCCGTGTTCGACGAGGAAATGCGCGACGCTGCCGATGGCGTCGGCCGTGGAATTGCGCAGGTCGATGTGACTATCGCCATCGAAGTCCACCGCATATTTCATGATGCTGCTGGGCATGAACTGGGGCAGGCCGATGGCGCCCGCGTAGGAGCCGAGCAGGGTCAGCGGATCGATGCCATCCTTGCGCGCGAACAGCAGCGCGTTTTCCAGTTCCCCCTTGAAAAATTCCATGCGCGCGGCCCGCGTCGGGCTTTCCGGATAGGAAAACGCCAGGGTCGTCAGCGCGTCGAGCACGCGGAAACGGCCCGTGTTGCGTCCGTACACGGTTTCCACGCCGATGATGCCGACGATGATTTCGGCCGGCACGCCATACTCGCGCTCGGCACGGGCCAGCGCCTCGGCATTCTCTTCCCAGAATTTCACGCCCGCATTGATGCGCACGGGCTCGATGAAACGGGCGCTGTACGCCTGCCAGTTCTTCGGCTTGCCCGGCGGCGCCGGCTTCATCAGCTGCACGGTCGACTCGACATAGCGCACCTTGCCGAACAGGGTATCGAGTGCGGCGCGGTCAAAACCATGCTTGGCCGACATGTCGTCGAGGAAGGCGCGGACTTCCTTCCAGTTGGCATAGTCGACAAATTCGCCTTCGAAGTCGAACTTTGCCGGGGCTTTCTTTACGCTTGCCTTGGCGGCCGGCGCCTTGGCCGCGCGCACGGCGCGGGCGCGGTCGGCGGCGGAAATATTGCTGTTCTCGCCCGCATGCGCGGTCGCCAGGCACAGGGGAAGGGAGAGGAACAGGGACAGGGCGGGGTATTTGATCGGTAACAAGGAGCGTCTCATCGGCATTGGGTTAACAGGCGGCGCAAGCTGCGCCGCGCGCGGAGTTGTTCGTCTGGGTTGGCATTACCATACTTCATCGCGGCATAGATTGCCAGAAACTGTGCGATGGATGCGTGCGCTTCGGGTGTGGCCTTGCCGGCGGCCAGGCGCGCAGCATAACCGTGCGGGCCTTCATGCGGCGCACGGCTGTAGCCGCGCAGCGCCTGCTGGCGGCAAAACTGCGCGTACAGAACGTCGAGCGGATCGCCTTGCCGCGCCTGCCGCCACCAGACGAGGGCGCCGGCCATGGCGGACAGCAGGGCCAGCACGGCGCAAGCGCCTGCCAGGGTCGTTGGCGGCAGGTTTTTCAAGCCGTCGAGCATGGCGCGCTGGCGCTGCGGCGTGGTGTCGAGCACCCAGTTGCTCCAGGCGTGCTCGGCCTGCTGCCATTGCTGGCGCCAGGCGGCAATCGCCCCGCTGGCGCCCCCATCGAGGCCGGCCAGCGCGCGCCAGGCCGACAGCGGCGACGGGACCGCCGGCAGGGCCGCGTCGAGATTGCGCTCCGTGCGCAGGGGCGCGACGGCGCTGGTGGGGTCGACGCGCACCCAGCCCCGGCCTGCCAGCCATACTTCGCTCCAGGCATGGGCATCGGACTGGCGCACCGTCAGGCTGGCGCCGTCACTGCTGCGTGCGCCGCCCTGGTAGCCCGTGACGACGCGCGCGGGGATGCCCATGGCGCGCATCAGCACGACGAAGCTGCCCGCGTAATGCTCGCAAAAGCCCGCCTGCGTGGTGAACAGGAAGTCGTCGACGCCATGCTTGCCCAGCAGCGGCGGCTGCAGCGTGTAGCGGAATGGCGCGCGGTGGAAGTGGTCGAGCACGGCGGCGATGGCGGCGGCGGGCGCCAGCGCGTGCGCGCCGCTGCCGCGCAGTGCGCGGGCCCAGGCCACGCTGCGTGGATTGCTGCCAGCGGGCAAGGCCAGCCATGGCTGCTGCCGGGCCACGGACAGGCCCGCCTGCAGCCGGTAGCCGGGCTGGGAACTGGCGCGGTAACGCACGGTCGAAGTAATGGCTTGCGCCGTCAGCACTTCCAGCGCGGACGACACGACATACGGGTTGCCGGGCAAGCGCTCGATGCTGCGCGGCAGGTCGAGCGCGAAGATGCGCCGCTGGCCGCTCGGCTGCAAGGTCACTTCGTATTGGCTGGGCGGGCCTTCCAGCGCGATGTCGATGCGGCTGGCGCGCGCTGGCCCGCACCGCGGCGCGTCCAGGTGGTGCCGTCGTAGTCGCCCAGCACCACGCCGCGCCAGTACAGCTGGTCTTGCGGCGGTATCGGCGTGGAAAAGCGGGCCGTCAAGACGGGCTCGCCCGACAGGGCCAGCGAGGCGATGGCGCCCGGCTGCATGCTGTCGGACAAGCCCGTGCGCGCCTGCGTGCCCTCGTGCGGCGCGCCCCACAGGGGGCCGTCGAGGCGGGGCAAGGCCAGAAACATCACGGCCGACAGGGGGATGGCCAGCGCCAGCATGCGTGCCAGCAAACCCAGGCGTTGCGCCAGGCGGGGCTGCAGCGTGCCGTACTGGGCCGACAGCAGGCCGGCCAGCAGGACGATGACGGTCGCCAGCATCCAGATGGCGCTGAGGATGCCTTGCGCATGGAAAAAGTTCGCCAGGAGCAAAAAGAAACTGAGGAAGACGAAGACGAAGACATCGCGCCGGCCATGCATTTCCAGCGATTTCAAGGCCAGCAGCAGGGCCAGCAGGGCGACGCCCGAATCGCGTCCCAGCACCGTGCCGTAGCTGGCGTAGACGGCGGCGATGCCCAGCAGGGCCAGCGGGGCGAGCACGGCCAGCTGCGGCTGGCGCCGGCCCCGCACGGTCATGCCGGCGCGCCACAGCAGCAGCGCGCCGGCGGCGGCCGACAGCCACGGCGGCAGGTGCAGCGCGTGCGGCGCCAGCACCATGGCGGCGGCCAGCAACAGCAGCAGGATGTCGGCCTTGTCGCGCGGCAAGTTGGCCAGCCATAGCCTCATGCCACGGCCTCATCCGCTGGCAAATCGTGCAGGGCCAGGGCGCGCAGGCAGGCGTCGCGCTGGCTGGCACCCAGGGCCGGCGCCAGCGCCAGCGCGCCCAGGCGCAAGCCGTACGGCTGGCCCGTCCGTTCCGCCTGCAGCACCCAGGCGGCCAGGCGCGACAGGCGCGCTTCCGGCGCCAGCGCGTGCAGCGTGGCGTAGTCCAGCATGATGCTGCCACGGGCTGCGCCCGCCGGTGCATCGGCGCCAGGCTGGAATTGTTTGCTGAACAAATGCACGCCATCCTGGCGGGCGATCTGGCGCCAGGCCAGGCGCCGCAAGGAGTCGCCGGGCTGGTAGGCGCGCACGCCCGCCAGTTCCAGGGCATCGCCGGACGCGCGCGGCTGCTGTGCTGCCTGCCGCACCGCGCCCGCCAGCGAGGGCAACGGTGGCGCATCGGGCTCGGGACGCGGATACACGAGCACGCGCGCCTCGGGTTGCCAATGACACCAGGCAACAAACAGGCCCAGCGGAAAACTGCCGGACAGGCGTACGGCCGGCGCATCGCGCCAGCCCCGCTGCTGCGCGGCAACGCCGATGCTGACGGCCGTGTCACCGTGGGCGGCGATGTCGGCCAGGCTGGGCGCTGCAGCAGAACCGCGGGCGGCCAGGCGGATCGCGTGGCGGGGGCGGGCGCTGCGGTTGATCAGGCGCAAGGTGAAAAAGGCCTGGCTGCCCGCGAACACGGGCTGGCCCGGCGTGGCCGCCAGCGCCAGTCCCGCCAGGTTGCGGCTGGCAAACAGCATGTCGGCGATGGCGCAGGCGGCGGCGAAATACGTGAGCGCATAGCCCAGGCCCAGGCGGTAATTGACGGCGGCGATCCACAGCGCCAGCAGCAGGGCCGCAAACGCCAGGCCCGCGCGCGAGGGACGGATGTGCACGCGCTGCGCGCCCAGCCAGGGGCGCGCCGGCAGCCACGGGTGATCGCGCCAGCGCATGCCGCTCAGACGGGTGTGCTCAACATTAACTGCTGCAGCAAGGTGCGGCTATCCGTCGCGCCTTGGGCCGCATGCAGGCGGTGGGCGCAGACGGGCAGTAGCACGGCTTGCACATCGTCGGGCGTGACGTGGTCGCGTCCGGCCAGGGCGGCCCAGGCGCGCGCCGCCTGCAGCAGGGCCAGCGCGGCGCGCGGGCTGAGGCCGTCGGCAAACACACCGGGCACGCGGGTGGCATGCACGAGGGCCAGCACATAGTCGACGACGGCGGGCGAGGCGTGGATGGCGCGCAGGCTCGCTTGCGCCTGCAGCAATTCCTCCGAATTCATCACGGCCGGCAAGGCCTGCAGCATGGCGCGGCGGTCGGCGCCCAGCAGCAGCGCCCGTTCCGCGGCCGCATCGGGGTAGCCCAGGGTGACGCACATGAGAAAGCGGTCGAGCTGCGATTCGGGCAGGGGGAAGGTGCCCAGCTGGTGCGCGCAGTTTTGCGTGGCGATGACGAAGAACGGCTGCGGCAGCGCCCGCGTGACGCCATCGAGCGTCACTTGCCGCTCCTCCATCGCTTCCAGCAAGCCCGACTGCGTCTTCGGCGTGGCGCGGTTGATTTCGTCGGCCAGCAGCACCTGGGTAAACAGGGGGCCGGGATGGAACAGGAAACTGGCGCTGCCCCGGTCATACACGCTCATGCCGGCCACGTCGGCCGGCAGCAGGTCGCTGGTGAATTGCTGGCGCTTCCATTGCAGGCCCAGCGAGACGGCCAGCGCATGGGCCAGCGTGGTCTTGCCCACGCCGGGCACGTCTTCGATCAGCAGGTGGCCGCCCGCCAGCACGCAGGCAAGGGTCTGGCGGATCTGTAACTGTTTGCCGACGAGAACTTCGCCGATCTGCTGTGCGGCCTGGTGTATTTTCGAAAACATGCTATTTCTATCACAGTACACGGGATTATTTAATTTACAATCGCTTTGGCCAGGTCAAACCACGCCGCCCGCCTGCGCCGCGCACGTGGTAGATTAGTGCCGAGGCAAGGGCGGCACAGACCAGCCAATGATTTTATGCGAGAACGCGCCGGGCAGGCAGGAATGCCGTGCAGTATTCCCCGCGGGCGTTCCCGTGTGGACAGAGAATGGACAGAGACAGAGGTAACCAGTACAGCGCATGAGCACAGCCATTTATACCCATCCCGATTGCCAGCGCCATGAAATGGGCGACTGGCATCCCGAATCGCCGGCCCGCTTGCAGGCCATCAATGATCAACTGATCCTCGCGCACATCAGCGACCTGGTCGAGCACCGCGACGGCGTGCGCGCGCAATTGTCCGATATCGAGCGCAACCACAGCGCCACGGCCATCGGCCTCGTGCGCGACAACGTGCCGCCCGCCGGCGACTACTACCCGCTCGACGGCGACACCCTGCTCAATGCGCACAGCTACAACGCGGCGCTGGCGGCGGCCGGCTCGGCCGTGGCCGCCACGGACGCCGTCATCGATGGCGAGATCAGCAACGCCTTCTGTTCGATCCGCCCGCCCGGCCACCATGCGCGGCCCAGCGAGCCCATGGGCTTCTGCCTGTTCAACAACGTGGCCATCGCCGCCAAGCATGCGCTCGACGTGCGGGGGCTTGAGCGCGTCGCCATCGTCGATTTCGATGTGCATCATGGCAATGGCACGGCCGAATCCGTGGCGCACGATCCCCGCATCCTGATGGTCAGCTTCTTCCAGCACCCGTTTTATCCGTACAGCGATGTCGAGTCCTACACGGACACGCGCGTCAACGTGCCCGTGCCGGCCCGCTCGAAGGGCGACGTGGTGCGCCAGCTGGTGCTCGACCACTGGCTGCCCGCGCTGCACCGGCAGCAGCCGCAGATGATTTTCATTTCCGCCGGTTTCGATGCCCACCGCGAAGACGACGTGGGCGGCATGGGCCTGGTGGAGGCCGACTACACGTGGATGACGCAGCAGATGATGGCCGTGGCCAGCCAGTACGGCAAGGGCCGCATCGTCAGCTGCCTGGAAGGGGGCTACAACCTGTCGTCGCTGGGCCGCAGCGTGGCGGCGCACGTCAAGGCGCTGGCGGAACTGTAGCTACAGCAAACTGGGGCGGCTGCGGGAATTGGTGTGGCGGTGGGTCTGGTAGTCGAGCGTATCGCCGGCCATGAAGCGGCGCCATGCCTGCGTGTAGACGAGCGAAGATTTCTCCGCATCGAAGCTGTCGAGTTGCAGCATGTCGCGGTGGTGCTTGATTTCATTGACCAGCTGGTCATACAGCACTTGCAAGCCATAGCTGTCGGCGCTCTGGCGTTTCAGGCGCTCTTGCAGTTGCGCCACCTGCAGCTGCAACTGCCGGCATTCCTTCTTCAGGTGCGGCACGCTGCCATGGCGCGGCGCGCGCTTGGGCGCCGCCTTGATCTGGCGCGGGCGCCAGCCGGCACGCTCGGTTTCCGTGTGCGGCGCCGGCGTTGCGCCACTGTGTTCCATCGTCATATCGGCCAATCCCCATCGCGTATTTCCCTGCACCTGGCGCTGGCCAGCCCGGAAAATAATTGCTTTTCATTTAAGAGGCGATATTAAAGCATACTTTTTTGTTGCTTGCAGTAAATATAAAAATCCATATGGAAATGCTTGACCTGCTTTCCCGGGCCCGCATCACTGCAGCAGCGCCCCCTTCATGGGGGCGGCGGGGGGCGCGCCGGCCATGTTGCCATCCTCGGCGTAAGTGAGGGTCAGCAGGGTATTGTCGTCCCAGTTCCCGTCATGCAGGGGCGGCACGTAGCGCTGGCGGTCTTCCGTCACCCGGATGTCCATCGTGCGCTCGCCCGAGCGCGCCTGCACGGCCTGCAGCTTGCGGAACACGGGGTAGGGCACGTGGATCAGCGACGAGTGGCATGGTCCGCCCGCCAGGCGGAACAGGTTGCGCCGGACAAAGGACAGCTCATCCTGCTCGACGGCCCAGCGGATTTCGCATTCCAGGCGCAAGTCGCCCAGGCGGCGCACGTTCTGGGGCAGGCCCGGCGTGTGGATATCGGCGCGCCAGCGCAAGGTGGCGCGCCGCTTGTTGCTGACCAGGTCGGCATTCGCATCGTAGGCGGTCTTGTCGCGCGTCAAGGTGAAGCCCCCATCGGCCGCCAGCGGCACGGGGATGGACAGATTGTCGGCCGACAGGTGCAGGGTCACGCCATCGAGCCTGGCCTTGGGCGTGGCGGGAATCAGCATGAAGCGCAGCGGCGCGCCTGGCGCCAGGCGCTGGTGGTCGGCATACGCGTCGAGTCCCTTGAGCATGGTGCGGTAGGGCCGCAGGTCGGGGTCGCGCGTGCTTTGCACGTCGACGATTTGCTGCATTTCCTGGCTGGCCGGATCGCCTGGTGCCGCCGCTTGTTCCTGGGCCAGGGCGGGCAGCAGGCAGGTGCAAAGGGCGGCGACGAGGGAGAAACGGGAAAGATGCATGGAATGCGTGCCAGGTTAAGCTTGCAATGGAGGAACCGGCCAGGCTGGACGGACTGCGGATCTTATCATTCATGTAACTGCTAAATTATCACCAATTGTCTCGTCCGCGTCGCACGGCTGGCGCCGGCGGCGGAAAATGCGACGTCGTGGCGGCAACCACGTAAAATAGCGGATTGACTGAACGAACTGAAAGCAAGAGCATGGCGATACAATGGTACCCAGGACACATGAACGCGGCCCGCAAGAAAGCGGCCGAGACCATGGAAAACACCGACCTGGTGATTGAAGTGGTGGACGCGCGCCTGCCGGCAGCCAGCTGCAATCCCATGGTGGACGAGTTGCGCCTGTTCCGCCAGCGCCCTTGCCTGAAGATCCTCAACAAGACCGACCTGGCCGATCCTGCCGCCACGGCCGCCTGGGTCGCCTATTTCAACGCCCAGGAAGGCGTGACCGCGTATGCGATGACGACCAAGAAGCCGGGCGACGTGGCGCGCATCCCGGAACTGGCGAAATCGCTGGCGCCGCACCGCGGCGTGCCGACGAAGCCGCTGCGCATCATGATCATGGGCATTCCCAACGTGGGCAAGTCGACCCTGATGAACGCGCTGCTGAAAAAGCGCGTGGCCAAGGTGGGTGACGAGCCGGCCGTCACCAAGATGCAGCAAAAGCTGTATCTGGACAAGAACACCATCCTCGTCGACACGCCCGGCATGCTGTGGCCGAAGATCGCCATCCCCAGCGACGGCCTGATGCTGGCAGCCAGCCACGCCATCGGCTCGAACGCGCTGATCGAGGAAGAAGTGGCCGTGTTCCTGGCCGAGGAATTGCTCAAGCGCTACCCGGACTTGCTGGCGGCCCGCTATGGCACCAAGGTCGATGAAGTCGACGCCATCGGCGTGGTCGAAGGCATCGCCGCCAAGCGCGGTTTCCGCATCAAGGGCGGCGACTACGATTTCGAGAAAGCCTCGCATACCCTGCTGCTCGACTACCGCAGCGGCATCCTGGGACGCATCTCGCTGGAAACGCCGGACACGCGCGCAGCCCTGCTGGCCCAGCACGCGGCCGAGATGGCGGAAAAAGCGGCCAGGGCAGCGGAGATCGCGGCCGAAAAGGCCAGGAATGCGGCGCGCGGCAAGCGCGGCACGTAAGTAAAAAAAGCCGCTAGTTAGCGGCTTTTTTTAATTCTGGGGTCAGACCCCCGATGGCGTTGGCGTTGAGCCAGCCGTTAGCGGTGTTGAGGGTCTGACCCCATACCCCCAAACCTGAAACTGGTCACCGCCAGCGCGCCAAAGAAATCTTCCTCGTGGTACACCACGTGCGCCGCTTCCTGCTCCGCCGCGCCCAGCGCCACCATCAGCGGCAGCAAATGGTCTTCCTGCGGATGGGCCTGGCGCGCGCCGGGCGCCCGCTCCCAGGCCAGCAACTGTTCCAGCCGCTGCTGCGGCGGCAGGGCCATGGCCTGGCGCAGCCAGGCGTCGAACTGGTGCGAGGCGACGGCGCCCGCCTGGCCGAACTGGCGCAGGTTGTGATAGGACAGGCCGCTGCCGACGATCAGCACGCCCTGCCGGCGCAAGCCGGCCAGCGCGCGGCCCACCTCGACGTGCGTGAGCGGATCGTAGCCGTGCTTGAGCGACAGCTGCACCAGCGGCACGTCCGCCTGCGGGTAGATGGGAAACAGGGCGCTGAAGGTGCCGTGGTCGAAACCCCGCTCGTGGTCGAGGCGGGCCGGATGGCCTGCCGCGTCGAGCAACTGTTTGACCTGCGCCGCCAGTTCCGGCGCGCCCGGTGCCGGGTACTGGATTTGATAGGTGTGCGGCGGGAAGCCCGAATAATCGTAGATCATGCCCGGCCGGGGGCTGGCCGAGACGAGGAACTGCGGCCCTTCCCAGTGCGCCGTGACGACCAGCACGGCTTTCGGGCGCGCGCCGATCTGGTGCGGAATATCCTGCAGCGACGCTTCGAGCACGTCGTAGCGGCCGCCGAACTGGTCTTTCATGAACGGCCACGGGCCGCCGCCGTGCGACAGGAAATACGTGGGGAAAGTGTGCTCTTGCATGGCGGCTCCTGGGGGAATGGCTAACGATGGAACCATGATAGTCATGCGCAGTCAGTTGATCAAGATCGCAATTATTGATATATCATTTCCATTTTGTTGATGATCGGAGCGTGCATGGATACCTTGCGCAGCATGCGCGTGTTTCGCGCCGTGGTAGAGCTGGACAGTTTCGTGCGCGCCAGCGAGCGCCTCGGTCTGTCGCCGGCCATGGTCAGCAAGCATGTGATGCACCTGGAGCGCCACCTGGGCGCGCGCCTGCTGAACCGCAGCAGCCGCCACCTGAGCCTGACGGAAATCGGCAAGGTGTATTTTGAACAGTGCCGCGACATGCTCGACAATCTCGACGAGGTGGAAGCGACCGTGGGCCGCACGACGGTGGTGCCGCGCGGCATGCTGCGCCTGAGCGCACCCGTCTGGTTCGCCAACACCATCTTCACGCGCACCCTGGCGGCCTACCGCGAACGCTTTCCGGAAGTGACCTTCGACATCGACTTGAGCGGGAGGGTGGTCAACCTGGTGGAAGAGGGCTTCGACCTGGCCCTGCGCGTGAGCCAGGCCCAATCGCCGGCCCTGATCGCGCGGCCCGTCGGCAGCATCGCCTTTCACCTGGTGGCCGCGCCCGCCTACCTGGCGCGCGCGGGCCATCCGCACCTGCCGCAAGACTTGGCGCAGCACGCCATGATCAGCTATTCCTTGTTGTCGAATGGAAATGAGCTGGACTTCGACGGGCCGCAGGGGCGCGAGACGGTGAAGTTCTCGCCCGTCTTGCAATGCAATAACGAAAGCCTGCTGCACGCGGCCGCGCTCGACGGCATGGGCATCGCCCTGCTGCCGTCGTGGCAGACGGATGCGGACCTGGCGGCGGGGCGCCTGGTGCGCCTCTTCGACGATTACCGGCTGGCGGGCGGCAAGGTGTACGCCGTGTACACGAGCCGCCGCTATCTGTCGTCGAAAGTGCGCACCTTCATCGACTTCCTGGCCGATGAAGGGCGCCTGGGGGCTTGACTAAGTACTCCCCAATAAATTATTTTGATTTCTGACTTCCATACCCGGCGCTCTGCGGCGTTGCCCACTGCTAGCAGTGCTCGCACTGCGTCGCAGCGGGCGCCTTGCATAGCATCCGGCTCTGTTCGTCATAATTTCACAATAATTTCCTGAGGATTACTTACACCAGCGAGCGCCTGACGTCGATCAGCGCGAACAGGCGCGCGCTGCGCATCCACGCCAGCACCAGCGCCGCCAGCTGCGTCGCCAGCAAGCCGGCCGCGATGGCCAGCGGGCCGGGCGCGGCCAGGTTCAGGCGCGCCACGCCCAGCAGCGCGTACAGCGCCAGTCCCAGCAAGGTGATGACGAGGTAGATGGACAGGCTGGCCAGCGGACGCCGGCGCAGCATGCCCAGTCCCCGCCACCAGGCCTTGACGGCCGACGTGCGGCGCCGGTCGACGGCCAGCGCCGCGCGGCCGGCGTCGAGCGTGGCGCAGGCCAGCAGGAACAGCAGGCCCGTGAGCAGCAAGGCCAGGTGGCGGGCCAGGTCGGCGTCCGCTTCCAGGATGGCCTTTGCCGCGTGCTTGTCGGCCAGTTTCAGCGCGCCGGCGCCGATCGCCAGCGCCACGCCCAGCGGTACGATGCTCCACAGCAGCATGCGCAGCATGCGGCCGTATTCGCTGAAGGCGCCCGTCAGCAGGGGACCGAAGCCGGGTGGCGCGGGCGCGCGCGCGGCCGTGACCACCAGGCCGCTCAGCAGCGGCGACAGCAGCAAGGTCAGGACGATGCCGGCGATGGCGGCCTGGCTGATGGCGGCGCCGTTGCGTCCCGTGTTGGCCACCAGGTCGGCCAGGGTCATCAGGTCGAGCCGGTGCGCCAGGGCAGCCGCATGCACGGCGTTATCGAGGCTGGCGCTCAGCGTGCGCCAGAGGGGAATGACGGCAACGATGGCGGGGATCAGCAGCAGGCCCGCCCACAGCAGCAGCAAGCGCCATTGCAGGGCGGCGCGGCTGGCGCGCGTGGTCAGGGTCAGGCCGCTGGCCCGTGTCGTGGAAGTGGCGCTCATACGGTGGCAATCAGGGAAAGGAGGTATTGGAAGACGGCGGCGAGGTCGAAGCTCCAGCGCCGCGCGGCCGAGGTATCGGCCTTCAGGGTGCGGCTGTCATCGAGCTTGTTGACGTCGAGGTAGTGCACGCGGTCGGGATCGAGTTCGGCCGAGACGGCCTTCACGGGCTTGCTCCAGGTGTAGCGCTGCCACAGCTGCTCGTTATCCCACACCACGCGTTCGGAACTGCCGTCGGCAAATTTCACCAGCAGCACCTGCGGCACGGGTGCGCCGCGGCGGCGCAGCACCACGCTGGTCAGGTAGGGATAGGGGCCCGTGCCGGGCTTGGCGTCCGGGTGCGCCTTGTCCCACGCCTCGCGCACTTTTTTCTCCTCTTTTTCCAGCGCATCGGCCGTGTGTTCCACGCGCTTGCCGTCGACCAGCGCCATGCCGGCCAGCGGGGTCTGCTCTTCGCTGGTGAAGGTGCCGATGCGGTCGTCGATGTTCGCGCTGGCATAGACCTGCTGCGCGAAGACCTGTTCCACGATGCGGCGCTGGCCCGTCGCCTCGGCCAGCGCTTCGCGCAGGTCGGCCACGCTGGGGTGGCGGAATTTCCACTGTTCGTAATACGCCTTGAAGCCCCGTTCCATGGCTTCGCTGCCGATGCGCGCTTCCAGGTCGCGCATGGTGACGGCCGTGCGGCTGTAGACGGGGCCCACGCCCTGCAGGCGGTCCCAGGCGTTCTGGCCCAGCGGGTCGGCCGCATCCTGGCGCGGTGCGGCCAGGCGCTCGAATTCGAAGACCTTGAACGCGGGATCGAAGCCCAGGCGCTTGAGCAGGGGCGTGGTGGCGTGGATATCCTGGCCGCGCGCGCGCAGCATGCGCTGGTCCCAGTACTCGTTCAAGCCTTCGTCGAGGAGGGGTTCCTCGAATTCGTTCGAGGCCAGGATGCCGTAGAAATAGCCATGGCCGAATTCGTGGATGGTGACGAAATCAAGGCCGAATTCGGGAATGGTCTTCGGCTGCAGGTTGGCGTAGCTCGAGGCCGTGATGAAGGTCGGGTATTCCATGCCGCCCGCTTCGGCCGCATTAAACGGCGGAATCACCACCGTCAGGGTCTTGTACGGATACGGGCCCAGGGTGCGCGAGAAATACGTGAGCGAGTCCTTGGCCGCCTGCAGCGCGGGCGCCGCGTTGGACGCGTATTCGGGCGGGTACAGCACCTTGATGGCTACCGGCGGGCTGCCCGGGCCGCTCCAGCTGCCCAGCAGGGGCTGGGCGCTGCGCTTGTCGGCCGTCCAGGCGAAATCGTGCACGTCGCCCTGCACATAGTGATGCGTGAGCATGCCGTTCTTTTCCTGCGGCACGCCTTGCAGCTCGCCCGTGGCGCCCACCGTGTACTCCTTGGGCACGGTCAGCTTCACGTCATAGTTGCCGAAATCGGCGTAGAACTCCGAATTGAGGTGAAATTCATGCGCGTTCCAGCGCGGCGCGGTGGCGCCCCGTTCGCCGGGCAGTTCCAGCACGGCGATCTTGGGGAACCACTGGCCCACCAGGTGGAAGCTGCCGAAATAGCCGGTGCGCGCGATGACGCGCGGCAGCTGGTCGAAGAAGCGGATGTCGAGCGTCGTCTCGGCGCCCGGCGCGACGGCCTGCGGCAGGTCGACGCGCACGACGGTGCGGTCGGTGGCAGGGCCGTTGTCGGGCTGGACGAAGTGCCAGGGCGCCCTGGCGCCGTTCTGCGTCATGCTGCGCAGTTCGATGTAGCCCCACTCGCCGTCGCGCGTGGCGACGCCCGAACGGAAGCCCGTATCGAGCTTGCGCTTCTCGGTAAAGAAGGTCGAATGTTCGCCTTCAAACGCATTCAGGTACAGGTGCAGGTACACGCTGCTGACGGCTTGCGCGCTGCGGTTGCGCCAGCGCAGTTTCTGCTGGCCGTCGATGGTGTGCTTGACGGGATCGAGCGTCGCTTCGATCCGGTAATCGACCACGCGGTCCGACAGGGTCGCTTGCGCACCCGTGCGGGCACCGCCCCAGGCATTGCTGGCGCTGGGCGTGGTGACGGCGGACGCGTGCGGCGAGGCCAGGGCGATGCCGTCGGCGGCCGGCGCCAGCGGGACGGCCGCGCTGGCCTGCCTGCCCTGGCCCGGCTGGGCGAACAGGTCCGCCTGCAGGGCCAGGCCGGCCAGCAGCAAGGCGGCGATGGAGAGGGCTTTGAGCTTGCCCGAAATGGGGAAAAAACCAATGCTGCGGCGCGTGCCGCGGGGACTTGGCGGCCCCCGGCGCGTTGTGCTACGACTTTCCATGCGTGACTCCCACAGTGACTTCTTATTGTTGATTTTTAAATGCAGTCGGCTGCGCCCAGGATCGCCGGGCGCACCTTAATATACCTACAAAAATGCCAAATCACCAATAAAATATTGGCATAAGGAAAGTACCGTCGGGCTGTTGCTTGCGGCGCCGCGCGCCGTGCGTATAATGATTCGCTTTTGCCATCCCTCCGTCCCGCTACCGTGCGTCCGCGCCGCGGTGGCGCAGCCAGCTTTCCGCCATGATGCCTGCCACTTCCGTCCTGACCATCGCCACGCGCACCTTGCTGCTGTGCGCCCTGGCCATGCCGGCGCACGCGCAGGAAGCCGCAGCGCCGCCGGTGCCGCCGTCCGTCACGCATGGCGACTTTTCCACGGAACTGGGGCAGGGCGGCCAGCACAGCGTGCGCGGCGCCCTGACGCACGACCAGGGCGGCATGTCGCTCGACGTGGCCGTCGACGGGCAGCGCAACGGCAATTACCGCGATGGCAGCGTGTTTCACCAGCACGGCTTCAGCGGCGGCGCGGAATGGAAGGGGCGGCAGGGGCGCTTCGGCTTCAGTGCCGACCAGCTGAACCAGGACACCCGCTATCCGGCGCCCGAGGCGCCGTTCCTGGCCCTGCTGGCGGCGCGCCCGGAAGACCTGTACCGCTATGAAGTGCGGCGCGCCAGCGCCTTCGTGCAGCGCTATGTGGGCAATTTCGAGCTGGGCGTGGAACTGTCGCAGCGGGAAAAGCATGCCACGGCCCGCTATGCGGGGGAGGAGGGTAGCAGCGAATCGACGTACAGCAGCCGCCGCCGGCAACTGGCGCCCCGCGTGCGCCATTACGGCAAGGTGGGCGGCGTGGGCACGGACACGGAAGTGGGCCTGGACCTGATGCAGTGGGAGCGGCGCTCGGGCCGCGCGGCGCCGGGCCGCGATGGCGATGGCCAGCGCCGCCAGTATTCGCGCGCGCTGCTGCTGCGCGAAGAGCTGGCCTTCGGCGGCGCGTATGCGCCGCGCCTGCTGCTGGGCCTGCGGCACGAACAGTTCCAGCTCGATCCGGCCGACATGCCCGCCGGCGGCAGCGACTGGGAAAACCAGAACGCCTGGGACGTGCAGGGCAGCTTGCAGCTGCGCCCGCAACTGAGCGTGTACGCCAAGGCGGGGCGCAGCTACCGCATCGACGACGACGGCTATACCCGCGCCGGCTACCGCCCCCTGGCGGGACAGCTGCGGCGCGAAACGGAAGTGGGCGCCACCTTCGGCGACGCGGTGCGCAGCGCCTCCGTGCGCGTCTTCAGCGAGCGCCTGAGCAACCAGATCGTCTTCGACCAGAGCCTGGGCCAGCTGGGCTTTGCGGGCAATCTCGACCCTTCGCGCCGCGACGGCATCGCCGTCGAAGCGAGCATGGCGCTGGCGCGCGACTGGCGCCTCGACGGGCAGCTGCGGCAAGTGCATGCGCGCTATGACGATTACGCGTACGACGGCCCGGACATCGCCCTCGTGCCCAAGACCCTGGCCAGCCTGCGCCTGTACTGGACGGGGCCGGCCGGCGCCAGTGCCGACATGGGCGTGCAATGGCTGCGCGCCCTGCGCTATGGCCAGGATTTCGACAACAGCTGCCTGGCGCAAGTGCCCGCGTTCGCCACCGTGGACGGGCGCTACGTGCGCAAGCTGGGGGCCTGGGAGCTGGAACTGGCCGGCAGCAACCTGGCCAACCGCCGCCATTACGGCGACGCGCCGGGCTGCCGCTCCAGCATTTACCTGAAGGACGCGCGCCAGCTGCGCGTGTCGGCGCGCTACCATTTCTGAGGCGCGCACGGCGCCGGCCGGCGCCGGCGCTTAAGACCGGCTTAATCGGGCGCAAACAGTGCCGGGAAACGCGCCTTTTTTCTGCCTGCAACCCGGTGGAGCGCACGAAAAAGTGTTAATCTCGCCCCGTTCACGACCACTTTATGATGAAGGATTATTATGCGTTTTCTGCGTTTCTTGCGTCCCCTGCTCGCCGCCGTCACCCTGGTAGCGGCCACCGGCGGCGCCATGGCGGCCGATACCGGCTTTACCACGCTTCCCTCGCCAGTGCGCACGGACACGGGCAAGAAGGTGGAAGTGGTGGAGTACTTCATGTATTCCTGCCCGCATTGCTATGCGCTCGATCCGCTGATGCACGACTGGGTCAAGAAGCAGGGCGACAAGATCGCCTTCCGCCGCATCCACCTGGCCTTCTCCGGCCCGAAGGATCCGCAGGCACACGCGTATGCCACGCTGGAGGCGATGGGCCAGCTGGACCAGTTCCACGACAAGATCTTCCGCGCCATCCACGTCGAGCGCAACCGCCTGAACCGCGATGACGCCATCCTCGACCTGCTGGTGAAGAACGGCATCGACAAGGCGAAGTACCTGGACATGTTCAACTCGTTCGGCGTGCAGACCAAGCTGAAACGCAATGAGCAGCTGATCGCCGCCAGCAAGATCGACAGCGCGCCGACCATCGTCATCGATGGCCGCTTCGTCACGTCGCCGGCGCAGCTGTCCCGTCCGGGCCAGTCCGAGCCGCAGACCCAGGCCGCGACCCTGCGCGTGATGGATGACCTGGTGGCGCGCGTCCTGAAAGAGCGCGCCCCGGCGCCAGCGAAGAAGTAAGCGGAGAACGCGATGAAACAGCTGCCCTGGACTTTGTGCGCGCTGGCCCTGGCCCTCGTGGCCTGGCTGGCGATTGCCGTCGTCAACGTGGAAAACCAGCGCAATGCGCTGGCCAGCAAGGCTTGCGTGGACCCCGCGTTCAAGAACGAGGTCGACGCGAAATGCCTGGCGTCCGTGCAGTCGCGCGAGCACTGGTGGCAGCATCTGACGTACGCCATGACGCATTTCAGGAACTGAATGCGCTTGCACGAAAAACCCGCCGCGCGCGGGTTTTTTTTCGTCCGCGTATGATGAAGCCACAACCATCCGGGAGGGACGATGAAGGAAGTGATCTTGATTACGGGCGGCAGCCGCGGCATCGGCGCGGCGACGGCCCTGCTGGCGGCGCGCCAGGGCTACGCCGTCTGCATCAATTATGTGCGCGATGCGCAGGCGGCGGAGGCGCTGTGCGCGCGCATCGCCTCCGAGGGCGGCGATGCGATCGCCGTGCAGGCCGACGTGGGCGAGGAAGCCGACGTGCAGCGCCTGTTCGGCGAAGTCGATGCGCGCCTGGGAACGCTCACGGCGCTGGTCAACAATGTGGGCGTGCTGGAGCAGAAATGCCGGCTCGCCGACATTTCCGTGCAGCGTCTCGAGCGCGTGCTGCGCACCAACGTGATCAGCTATTTCCTGTGCTGCCAGCAGGCGGTGCGGCGCATGTCGACGGCGAACGGGGGACAGGGCGGGCGCATCGTGAACGTCTCGTCGGCCGCCGCGCGCCTGGGCTCCCCGGGCGAATACATCGACTACGCGGCCTCGAAGGGCGCCGTCGATACCTTGACCCTGGGCCTGGCGAAGGAAGTGGCGGCCGAAGGCATCCGCGTCAACGGCGTGCGGCCCGGCATCATCTACACGGACATCCACGCTTCGGGCGGCGAGCCGGGCCGGGTGGCGCGCCTGGCGTCCGGCGTGCCCATGCAGCGGGGCGGACAGCCCGAAGAAATCGCCGACGCCATCCTGTACCTGCTGGGGCCGGGGGCGAGCTATGTGACGGGCAGCCTCCTCGACGTGGCGGGCGGCCGCTGATTTTCAACGCATTTTCAACTGCTGCAAGCAGCTGATTCAAGCGCGGGGCCAATTATCAGGCAGGGCAAGCGAGTCCAGAATGGCGGAGTGCCCCATGCAGCAGGCACGCCGATCAACCCACCTGGATTCCTTATGCCCGCACCTGTTCTTGCCCCCGCCATCCTGGCCCTGTCCCTGCTGGCCGCCGCGCCCGCCCGATCCGCCACGCACCTGCCCATGCCGGCCCACCTGGCCGGCGCCGGCGCCACGGACAAGGTGGCGCTGGCGGCGCGCCGCTATGCCGCCTTCTGGCAGAGCGGCGATCCCGCCCTGGCGCGCCTGGCGCTGGCCGATGATTTTATCGACCGCACCCTGCCAGCAGGCCGTCCGCAGGGACTGGCCGGCCCGCTGCAGGCGTCGCAGGTGTTTCACGCGGCCGTGCCTGACTTGCAGGTGGCCATCGAGGAAATGCTGGTGGCGGGAAACCGGGTCAGCCTGCGCCTGCATTTCACGGGCCGCTTCACGGGCGTCTTCCCCACGCCGCAGGGCGAGTTGCGCGGCCAGGGGCAGGCCATCGATTTCCATGCGTTCGACCTGTACCAGGTCGATGCGCAGGGACGCATCAGCGACAACTGGCACCTGGAAGACAATCTGGCCCTGCTGCGCCAGCTGGGCGTGCTGGCGCCTTGACGGCGGCCGCCTAGCGCTGCGCCGGCAGGGACGCGAACTACTGCAGCAGGAAGTCGACCAGCAGGGCGACGCGGGGCGGCTGGAAGCGGCTGCGCCGGTACAGCAGGTTCAGGGGAACGCTGTCGCCGAAGTACTCGTCGAGCACCGTTTGCAGGCGTCCCGCGCGCAGGTCGTCGCCGATGTCGAGCAGGGATTTGCAGGCATAGCCATGGCCGGCCACGGCCCAGCGGCGGATGATTTCGCCATCGTTGCTGTGCCAGGCTCCCTGCAGGCGCAGGCTGCGGCGCTTGCCATCCTCGCGGTAGCGCCACTCCTGCGGCGCGCCGTCGTTCCCCGTCAGTACCAGGGCAGGCAGCCGCGCCAGGTCGCCCGGCGTGGCCGGCAATCCCACCCTGGCGGCCAGCGCGGGAGATACGCACACGACGCGCCGGCCCGCATGCAGCAGGCGCGCCACCATGTCGCTGTCGGGCAGCTCGCCGTAGCGGATGGCCAGGTCGATGTCGTCCTGCACCAGGTTGGCCGTGGCGTCGCTCAGGGTCAGCGCATGGCGCACCTGCGGGTGCAGCGCGGCAAAGCGGTCGAGCATGGGCAGCAGCAGCTGGCGGCCGATGTCGGACGGCGCCGAGATGCGCACCACGCCGCGCACGGCGCCGCCGCCCGCCTGCAAGCCGTCTTCCGCCTGCGCCAGCAAGTCCAGCGCCTGCTCGCCGTAGTGGCGGTAGTGCCGGCCTTCTTCCGTCAGGCGCAGCTGGCGCGTCGTGCGTTCGAACAGGGTGGCGCCCAGCGACGCTTCCAGGCGCGCGATGGCGGCGCTGGCGGCGGCCGGCGACAGGCCGTGCTTGCGGCCGGCGGCGGAAAAGCTGCCCAGCGCCGCGGCGTCGAGGAACACGGAGATTTCCGCCAGGCGTCCCGCGCCGCCGCTACGGCTCATGCGGGATGCGCGGCGGCCGGCTTGGCGGCCGGCGCGGGCGATGCAGGGGCAGCGGAATGGGGCGTGATCACCACGGTGCACGTGGTGCCGGCCACCAGCAGCTGTCCCTTCGGCTGCTCGTCGATGTGGATGCGCACGGGCACGCGCTGCGCCAGGCGCACCCAGTTGAAGGTGGGATTGACGTCGGCCAGCAGTTCGCGGCCCGTGGCGGCGTCGCGGTCGGTGATGCCGCGCGCGATGCTCTCGATGTGGCCGTGCAGGGTGCCACCGCTCATCAAATTCATTTCCGCCTTGTCGTCCTGCGCCAGCATGCCCAGCTTGGTCTCTTCGAAGTAGCCGACCACGTAGTACGAGGCGCTGTCGATGACGGCCAGCTTGGCCGCGCCGACGGCGGCGAAGTCGCCCTTGTGCACGTTCAGGTTCGTCACGTAGCCGCTGACGGGGGCGCGCACGGTGGTGCGTTCCAGGTTTAACTGCGCCAGCGTGCGGGCGGCCAGCGCCGCCTGCACTTGCGACGAGGCCGAACTGGCGGCAAACGCGGCGCTTTCGCGGCTTTCCGTGGAGATGATGCTGGCGTCGAGATTGGCGCGGCGCTGCGCTTCCTTGCCGCGGCGTCCCTGCTCCGTCCTTTGCGTGGCCAGCACGGCGTCGGCCTGCGCCAGCGCGCTCGCATAGCGCTCCCGGTCGACGACGAACAGCACGTCGCCCTTTTGCACAACCTGGTTGTCGCGCACCAGCACGTCCGTGACGGTGCCGGCCACGTCGGCGCTGATGTTGACGATGTCGGCCTTGATGCGGCCGTCGCGCGTCCATGGCGATTCCATGTAGCGGTCCCAGACGGTCTTGCCTATCCACAGGGCTGCGGCCAGGAGCAGCAAGGTGATGGCATAGCGGGTCAGTTTGGTTACCATGTCGGCAGCCCTTCCTTGATCAGATTGAACAGTTTTTTTTATTTGTACAGCGAGAGCGCCAGCGTGCCGAAGATGGCGATGAAGATGCACAGCCGCGCCAGCGACGGGTGCCACACCATGCGGTACACGCCCAGCCAGCCCAGCAGGCGGTCGAGCAGGGTCTGCAGGCCGATGCTGAGAATGAACAGGGGCAGCAGGGTGGGAATCAGTATGCCGAACAGGGCGAATTCACGGGGCATGGTGGTCTCCGGCGCCGGGCGCCATTTGGTCGAGTAATGAGGTGTAGATCGAATGCAGGTCGGCCAGCGCCGTCTGCAGGCGCACGTCGCGCTCGGGCGGCGTGTCGCTGGCGGCCTGGGCCGCGCGCACCACGGCGCCCGCCTGCAGGGTGGCGGCCAGGGCC
>NZ_WFLL01000002.1:0-278089 GCF_009208755.1 Janthinobacterium sp. FT14W
GGCGCCGCGCCTGGACAGCCACGAGCCGGCGCCGCTGCCGCCCGCCGACGCGGGAACCGGCTTGCGCCTGGACGCGGTCAGCGCCGCGCATGCGGGCAGCCAGGCCGCCATCCTGCATGGCATTTCGCTGCACATCGCCGAGGGCGAGCGCGTGGCCTTGATCGGCCCCAGCGGCGCGGGCAAGTCCACCTTGCTGGCCATCGCCGCGCGCGAACTGGCGCCCCTGTCGGGAACGGTGGCCGCGCCGCGCGCCTGCCTGTTTACCCAGAAGACGGAATTGTTCCAGGACAGCCTGCGCGACAACCTGCGCCTGGCCGACCCCGCCGCCAGCGACGCGCGCCTGTGGGAGGCGCTGCAGGCGGCCGGCCTGGACGACGAAGTGCGCGCGTTCGCGGGCGGCCTGGACACCATGCTGGGCGAGGGGGGACTGGGCCTGTCGGGCGGCCAGGCGCGGCGCCTGGCGCTGGCGCGGCTGTTCCTGCACGAATCGACCTTGTGGCTGCTGGACGAGGCCACCGAGGCGCTCAATGCGCAGACGGCGCTCGACGTTCTGCAGCGCCTGCGCGCCCGCTGCGACGGCCGTACCTTGCTGATCGCAACCCACTTGCGGCGCGAAGCGGCGCTGGCGGACCGCCTGCTCAGCGTGCGCGATGGCCGCATCGTGGGCGACGCGCGCCGGGGCACGCCAGCCTTCGAGACGGCCCTGGCAGGCTTGCGCGGCGATTAAGGAATGAAGAGAAAGACTGGAGACACAGGAGGTTCCGTCCGCCGGCGCGAGGGATGGAAGCAATCGAACAGCATCAGATAGATACCAAGTTTACAATTACAGTAGGGAAACACCAAGGAAATCATATGGACTTCGATATTGTCGCTTTATCCAGACTGCAGTTTGCGCTGACAGCTCTGTACCACTTTATATTCGTTCCGCTGACGATAGGCCTGTCAGTGATCCTCGCCATCATGGAGACGGTCTACGTGATGACGAACCGCCCCATCTGGCGCGACATGACCAAGTTCTGGGGTGTCTTGTTCGGCATCAACTTCGCCATGGGCGTGGCGACGGGCATCGTGATGGAATTCCAGTTCGGCATGAACTGGAGCTATTACAGCCATTATGTGGGCGACATTTTCGGCGCGCCGCTGGCCATCGAGGGCTTGATGGCCTTCTTCCTGGAAGCGACCTTCGTGGGCCTGTTCTTCTTCGGCTGGGACAAGCTGTCGAAGCGGGGCCACCTGATCACGACCTGGCTGGTGGCCATCGGCTCGAACTTCTCGGCCCTGTGGATCCTGATCGCCAACGGCTGGATGCAGAATCCCGTCGGCGCGGCCTTCAATCCGCAGACCATGCGCATGGAAGTGACGGATTTCGGCGCCGTGCTGACGAATCCCGTGGCGCAGGCGAAATTCGTGCACACGGTGTCGGCCGGCTATACGGCGGCGGCGATCTTCGTGCTGGGTATTTCCGCCTGGTATCTGCTGAAGGGCCGCCACGTGCAGCTGGCCAAGCGTTCGATGACGGTGGCTGCCTCGTTCGGCCTGGCCGCGACGCTGTCGGTGGTGGTGCTGGGCGATGAAAGCGGCTACCTGTCGTCCGAACACCAGAAGATGAAGCTGGCCGCCATCGAAGCGATGTGGACCACGGAGCCGGCGCCTGCCGCCTTCACGGCCATCGGTTTCCCCGACGCGAAGGCGCGCGAGACGCATTACGCCGTGCACATCCCGATGGTGATGGGCCTGATCGGCACGCGTTCGCTGACGACGGAAATCCCCGGCATCGAGCAGCTGGTCGACCGCGGCGAGCTGCTGATCCAGGATGGCATCAAGGCGTATGACGCGCTGCAGACCATCCGCAGCGTGGCGCCGGGCAGCCCCGTGCCGCAGGAGGCGAAGGACGTGTTCGAGTCGAAAGGGCAGTCCATGGGCTATGCCCTGCTGCTGAAACGCTATGTCGACGACCCGCGCCAGGCCACGCCCGAGCAGATCCGCAAGGCCGCGCTCGATACCGTGCCGCCCGTGGGTCCCCTGTTCTGGTCCTTCCGCGTGATGGTGGGCCTGGGCATGTTCTTCATCTTGCTCACTGGCACATTCTTCGTGCTGTCGACGCGCCGCACCCTGGACAAGCACCGCTGGCTGCTGAAGCTGGCCGTGTTCGCCATTCCGCTGCCGTGGGTGGCGATTGAAGCGGGCTGGATCGTGGCCGAAGTGGGCCGCCAGCCGTGGGTGATCGAAGGCGTGCTGCCGACGGCCGTGGCCGTATCTAACCTGGGCGCGACCACCTTGCTCATTACCATCGCCGGCTTTGCCGCCATCTACACCGTGCTGTTGATTATCGAAATGAAGCTCATGCTCAAGGCCATCCGCAAGGGGCCGGAAGAGACGGCGCCGGCCCCCGTGCCAGCGGCGGCTGCAGCCATTCGTACTCAACGCGCCTAAGGAGGGTCAGACCATGATTTTGCATGAAATGATTTCTTACGAAACACTGCGCCTGATCTGGTGGCTGCTGATCGGCATCCTGCTGGTGGGCTTTGCCATCACGGACGGCTTCGACCTGGGCACGGGCATCCTGCTGCCGTTTGCCGGCAAGACGGACCTCGAACGCAGGGTCATCATCAACAGCATCGGGCCAGTGTGGGAAGGCAACCAGGTGTGGCTGATCCTCGGCGGCGGCGCCATCTTTGCCGCCTGGCCGCAGCTGTACGCCGTGTCGTTCTCGGGCTTTTACCTGGCCATGTTCGTCATCCTGGTGGCGCTGATCGTGCGTCCCGTGGCCTTCAAGTTCCGCAGCAAGCGCGAAGATCCCCGCTGGCGCGCCCGCTGGGACGTGGCCCTGTTCGTGGGCGGCTTCGTGCCGGCCCTGATCTGCGGCGTGGCCATCGGCAACGTGCTGCAAGGCGTGCCGTTCCGTTTCTCCTCGGACATGCACATCTTCTATGACGGCAGCTTCTTTGCGCTGCTCAACCCGTTCGCGCTGCTGTGCGGCCTCGTTTCCGTCGCCATGCTGGTGATGCACGGCGCCACCTGGCTGCAGGTGAAAACGGACGGTGCCGTGGCGGAACGTTCGCGCCGCTACGGCAGCGTGGCGGCGATCGCGACGGTCGTGCTGTATGCGCTGGCCGGCGTGGCCCTGTGGCTGTGGGTCGATGGCTACCGCGTCACCAGCGCCGTCGTCGTCGACGGTCCGTCGAACCCGATGCTGAAAACGGCGGAAGTCCACGTGGGCGCCTGGTTCCTCAACTTTGCCGCCCATCCCTGGACCTGGATCGCCCCTGCCGTGGGCTTGCTGGGCCCCTTGCTGGCGTTTGCCCTGCTGCGCGCGCGCCGCGAAGTGCCTGCCCTGGTCGCCAGCGCGGCCAGCATCACCGGCATCATCCTCAGCGTGGGCGCGGCCATGTTCCCGTTCATCCTGCCTTCGTCGATCGACCCGCGCGCCAGCCTGACGGTGTGGGATTCCTCGTCCAGCCACATGACCCTGTTCATCATGCTGATCGTCACGGCCGTCTTCATCCCCCTCATCGTGGCTTACACGACCTGGGTATATAAAGTGCTGTGGGGCAAAGTTGACGGCAAGGCCATTGCGGACGAGAGCGGTCACGCCTACTAAGAATTTACGAAAGGATATAACTATGTGGTATTTCGCCTGGATACTGGGTCTTCCACTGGCGGCGACGTTCGCCGTGCTCAACGCGATGTGGTATGAAATCGCCGATGGCGACACGACGCCCGAGCAATACCGCGACACGCCCAACTAGGCGCGCGTCGGCTTGACCGGCCCCGCCCCGTGCATCTGCACCGGGCGGGTTTTTTTGCTTTTGGTCAAAGCAGGATGAATTCGCCGCGGATGCGCAGCTTCATGCCGCGCGGCGCGTCGGCGCCCGCCGCCACGGCCCAGGCCGTGATCCATTGCGCACAGCGTTCCCGTTCGGCCGCATCGTGCAAGCGTTGCAGGCGCGCGTCGGCCCGGTCGATGCGCTGGGCCAGGTACAGGCGCTGATCCAGGGGATCCGTCTTTTTGCTGTAGTGCCGCATGGCGTTTCCTTTCCGCGTAGTAACTTCGTTCGGTCATGGCATAGCCATGTACGCGCGGGCGGGGCGGCCGGATTCAGTTTCAGGAAAAAAAGAAGCCACCGCAACGGTGGCTGGTGGAATGCTGTTTCAGGAAGGGGCCTTGGGCGCGGGCTTCGGGGTGGCGACGGCGATGGGATCGCTGGCCGGGAAGCTTTCCTTGAGTGCTTCATCAAGCGCTTGCTCGGCATGGCTTTCGCTGGCCGGCGTGGGCGAATCGCGCTCGGGCGGCGGGGCGGGCGTGGTGGCGGCGTTGGTGCTCGAATGCATGATGATCCCCTTGCGGTGGTGCGCCAGGCGGCCGGAATGGGCATGGCGCGGGCTGCTGCTTCCAGCCTAGCACATTGCGCCAGAAAGGCGCGCCAGATGCGCCTGCCGCAGGCGCCGGGCGCGGCGTCTGCTACACTGCGCTCCACTTTCAGCTACGGACCTGCCATGACTTCCCTTTCTTTGCCGTATCGCGCCACCGCCCTTGAAGCCTGCGCCTGGCTGGCGCAACAGACGGGCACGCCGTGGACCCTGGCGCGCCTGCTGGAGCAGGGCGGCTTGCCGTATGTGTGGCTCGATTACAGCGAGCAATGGGCCGAGCTGTTCCATGACGGCGTGGCGCGCTATGCGGCGCCCGTCGTGTTCATCGGCGACAAGCAGCACCTGGCCTCGGGCGCCGGCGACGTCTGGCTGCGCTTGACGCGCGACTCGGGCAACATCGCCATCGAACTGAAGGCGCCGGGCTTGCGCGTGCCGCTGGACGGCCTGCATTTCCAGGAGCGCGACCTGTTGCGTTTGCTCAAGGAGCTGCAGCATCCGCAGCCGGACGTCTCCGCTGAAGAAAAAGCGGTGCCCGTGGTCTTGCCCAGCGCCCTGAAGGGCCTGGGACGCGAACAGATTCTGATTGCCTTTGCGGGCGTGGGCAAGGTCGACCTGGAGCAGGGCATGGCGGCTGGCGTGGGCATCTTCGGCGACGACGGCGCGCGCGTGCGCAAGAATTCGCGGGGCGGCAAGAACAGCCATCTGTGGCATCCCGTCACCCTGGCGTTCGGCTTGCACGATGTGCACCGTGTGCCGATGGCGCACCTGAAGAAGGCGTTCGCCACGCAGCCCCTGCTGCGCGAATGGAAGGCGGACTGGCTGGAATCGCTGCGCCTGCTGGGCGAGTAAGGGAACTGGCCGCGCCGCGCCGGGCTGGTCCTACAGCTCGATGGGCGCCACCTCGGTGCCGATGTCGGGCGCCGCATAATGCATGCTGAAATACACGAACGCGGCGAGATTGATGGCCACCGTGATCCAGAACACGATGCGGAACGAGCGCTTGCTGGACTTGTGGCGCAGCCATTGCTGGGCCAGCACGGCGCCCGGCCAGCCGCAGAGCAGTCCCAGCAGCAGCAAAGTGCGTTCCGACGTGCGCCAGCGCCCCCCTTTTGCGGCGGACTTGTCGATCGCGTAGGCGACGAAACAGCTGACGCTCAGCACGCCATACACGAGGGCGACGAGGGCGGGAATGTGGAAAAAGAAGGTGGCCAGCAAATACAGCACGACAAAGAACAGGATGGCAAGGTAGGGCATAGTATGTGTAAGCTTGAGCGAAGGGCGTGAGTATCCCACAAGGGGCACGATGCCGCCGCTTAGAATAAACAGCCTTGCGCCGTGTCAATCTGCACGGCGCGGCGGCGGGCGTGGCCCGTTTTCAGCGCTTCGCGGTCGCTGGACAGGGAAATGCCTTCCAGCGCCAGTAAAATTTCCTTGGCATGCAGGCCGCCCGCAAAGCCCGTCAATTCGCCCGTGGCGCCGATGACCCGGTGGCAGGGGGCGATGATGGAGATGGGATTCTTGCCGTTGGCGGCGCCCACGGCGCGCACGGCGGCGGGACGGCCGATCTGGCGCGCGATCTCGCCATAGCTGCGCGTCTGGCCGTAGGGTATCGTCAGCAGCGCCCGCCAGACTTCCTGCTGGAATGGCGTGCCGGCAAAATCGAGCGGCACCTCAAAATGCTGACGCGTGCCGGCAAAATACTCGCGCAGCTGGCGCGCCGTTTCCTGCAGCACGGCGCAGCCGTCATCGACGCGCATCTGGCCCAGGCGCACGCGGTTCGGCTTGTCGTTTTCCCACAGGATGGCGGCCAGTGCCGCCCCGCGCGCCACCAGGGTCAGCTCGCCCACGGGCGAGGGCATTACGCTACAAACGGTTTCCATTGCTGTTCCTTGACCACGCCGCCGCGGCGAACGCCGTACTAAATGAAGGGAGTGAGATAGCGCCAGTTTAGCAGGATGGCGGGGCGCATGGCAGCCGCATGCACATTGCGGGTAGGATAGTGTTTTTTTCACGGAGAACCGGCCTTGACGACGATCCCCACCTATGACGCCATCCGCGCGATTGCCGCGCGGCTGGTGCGGCAGCAGCATCCCTTGGCCGTGGCGGCCATCATCGGCGGCTCGTTCGCCACGGGCCGGCAGACGGCCAGTTCCGATATCGACTTGCTGCTGCTGTTCGACCACGTCGATTGCGCCTGGCGCGACACGCTCGTGGCCGAAGGGCGCACGGTGGAAGTGTTCGGACACGACCTGGCCACGTTTACGTATTTTTGCAAGGAAATCGATGCGCCCGGCGGCAAGGTGCCGCTGGCAACGATGGTGGTGGAAGGGGAAAACATTCTCCCGGCGGGCGACGCCTATGCCCGGCTGCATGGGCTGGCGCACGCCATCGACACAGCGGGTCCGCCCGTGCTGGACGCGGAAAACCTGCAGCGGCGCCGCTACGCCATCACCACCGCGCTGGAAGACCTGGTCGACAGCATGCACCCGGGCGAGGCGCTGGCCGTCGCCTGCCAGCTGTACGAAGCGCTGGCGGACCTGCACTTGCGCGCGGCCGGCCAGTGGAGCGGCGGCGGCAAGCACCTGTTCCGCCGCCTGCAGGCATACGACGCTGCCATCGCCGCCCAGCTGGACGGGGCGATGCGCCTGGCCGCCAGCGACTTGCCCGCCGGCCAGCGCGCGTTCGCAGACGTCACCGCCGCCGTGCTGGCGCCCGTGGGCGGCCCCTTGCTCGATGGTTTTACCCTGCCGGCGCCCGCGCACTGGCGCAGCGCGCAGGCAGGCTGATGCGCGGTAGCGGGCTTAAAACGCCGTGCGCACGGCCACGCTGATGTTGCGCGGTTCGCCCCAGAACACGCCGTCGAAGAAGCCCACGTTGCGGTAGTACTTTTTATCCAGCAGGTTGTTGACGTTCAGCTGCACGCTGGCGTGCTTGCCGAGCCCATAGCTGGCCATGGCGTTGAGCAGCGCGTAGCCGGCCTGCGGGATGTTGGTGATGTCGCCCGAGGGCGGGCGGCCGTACCACGATTCGCTGTAGGTGGCGCTTTGCGCCGTCATGCTGGCGCCTGCCTTCAGGCCTGCCAGCCGGCCATCGAAACGGTAGCTGGTGGCCAGGCGCAGCAGGTGGCGCGGCTGCGTGGTGGCGGCGCGGCGGCCATCGGCCTCGGCGGCGTGCAGATAGGTGTAGCCGCCGCTCGCTTCCCAGGCGGGCGTGAGCTGGCCGGAGACGTCGAATTCCACGCCCTTGGCCGTCACGCCCGTGCCGTTGGCCACCATGGCCTGGCCGCCGTCGGGCAGCAGGAAGCCGGGCGGCACCGTGCGGTCCAGTTCCGCCAGGTTCTTTTTCTTCGTGTGGAACAGGGCGGCCGACGCGTTCAGCTTGCCTTCATAGAGCTCGCCCTTGATGCCCAGTTCCGCATTGTCGCCCGTTTCCGGCGCCAGGAACTTGTTGTTGCGGTCCTTGCTCGTTTGCGGGTTGAACAGCTGCGTGAAGCTGGCGTAGGCCGAATACTGCTTGTTGATGTCGAACACGGCGCCCACATACGGCGTCACTTCATTGCGCGTTTCCGCAAAGTCGCTGTTGTCCGTGTGCACGCCGCGCGTATCGTAGTTGCGCGTGTCCGTGCGGTAGGTGCTGCTGCGCGCGCCGATGATCACGTGCAGCGGGTCGGCCAGGCTCAGGCGCGCGGCCACATAGCCGCCCGCCAGGCGCGTGACGGTTTCCGTGCGCGAGCCGTCCGGGTGGAATACGGGGCGGGGGATGTTGCCCGTCCAGCTGCGGTAATCGGGCAGGAAGTTCGGGTAGTTGATTTCCGCCTCGCCGCCCAGCGAGCGGGCGCGCTGGTTGCCGCCGTTCCAGCCGGCGATGGCAGTATGCTTGCGCCCCAGCAAGGTGAACGGGCCGCTGGCGTAGACGTCGAAGTTGTCGCCCGTGGTCTTGCCTGCGCCATAGGCGCCCGTCCACAGGAACATGCCTGTGCCCGTCGCCGGGTCGGGATGGCCGCCGCCCGCGTAGGCGACGGTGGTGCGGTTCGTGCTTTCCGTGCGCGCATAACCGAGGTGCATATTCCAGTTGCCGGGCAGGCGCTGGTCCACCGACGTGAATACCGTGTGCTGCTGGTTGCCCCAGGTACTCCATGGCGTCGAGAGGCTGGTGTTGCGCGGCAGCTTGGCCAGGCTGCCATCCGCATTCCAGTAGGGCACGGCGCCCCAGGTGGCGCCTGTGGGCGTGTTGTCCTGGTAATCGACGCCGGCCGTCAGCAGGGTGCCGGGACGCACGTCCGCCTCGACGATGACCATGCCGACCGTCTTGCGTTCGTGATACATGTCCAGGTAGGAATCGCGTTCCTGCCACGCCAGGGCCGTGCGCGCGCGCACGCTGCCATCGGCGTTCAGCGGCAGGGAGAGGTCGGCCTCGACGCGCTGGTCATCCCAGCGGCCCATGATGAGGCCGGCGCTGGCCTGGAATTCCTTCGTCGGACGCTTGCGTATCATGTTGATGGTGGCCGACGGGTCGCCCTTGCCGCCCATCAAGCCCGTGGCGCCGCGCACGACCTCGATGCGGTCGTACAAAATCGTGTCCTGCAGCGGCGCATTGCCGCCGCGCGCCATGCCGTCGATCTGGATATTGTCGATGCCGAAGCCGCGCGCATAGAACCGCGTGCGCTCCGTGTCGTTCTGGCCCACCTGGATGCCCGTCGTTTGCGCCAGCGCCTGGTCCAGGCGCACGGCGCCCAGGTCGTCGAGCAGCTGGCGCGTGATGACGCTGACCGATTGCGGCGTTTCGCGCAAGGACAGGTCCATGCGCGTGGCGCTGCGCGCTTCGCCGGCCGTGTACGACTGCGTGCCTTCCGTCGCCGCCGTCGACTGGCCCAGGATGGTGATGGCCGGCATGGTCACGGCGCTGTCGCTTGCTGCCGTGTCGGCGGCCTGTGCCGGCAGGGCCACGCCGGCGGCAAGGGTCAGCAGGGCGAGTTGCAGCAGATGGGGGAGGGGGCGCAAGGCGGGCTGGCGCGAAGAAGAGGGTACTGTCGTCGATTGCATTGTTATCCTGGAGTCTTTTCGTTGTGTTTTCCTATCTCGTCTGGCAGGGCGCGCAGTAGCTGGGGGATGGCATGACGCTGGCCCGGGGTCTGGCTTGGATAGCAGTTCCACCGCAAGGCCCGGCGCGTCGGGCAGTGGAAAAGAAGGGTGCGCGATTCCCGCCACTTTCGTGAATAAGAATCATTATCAATATAGGTGATATTTGCCAAATAATCAAGCGCGCGCACCAAAAGAGTGCGTACAGGTCAAGGGCGGCGCATCGCCTGGCCTTCTGCGATAATGCAGGCGCTGACAAAAAATATTTTCCTTATTGAAAGAAATGCATGCGTACATGGATCGCCTGTGCCGGATGGTTGTGTGTCGTGTCGCTGGGCCAGGCCCAGGAACACGCGCCGCCGCCGGCTGCTCCCGCGCCGCTGCAGAGCGCCAGCGCGCCGCCCGCCGCCGATGCCGCCGCGCCTGCCCCATCCGCGGCGCCAGCAGCGCCGGCTCCCGCAGGGGAGGCCTTGCCGCCGCAAACGGTGACGATCACCGGCAGCAGCGACGCCAAGGCGCCGCGCGTGCGCTTCACGGCTTACCGCGACAGTTATCTGACGGCCAGGAAAGTGTGGCAAGTGTCGAGCGGCAGCGTGGTCATGGCCCTGCGCCTGATTCCGGCCAAGCTGAGCGCCACCATCGACGATGTGCGCGTGGCCTTGCAAGGCAATGGCGCCCCCATGCCGATCAAGGTGTCCGACGGCGGCGTGTTTGTCGTGCCCCTCAACGAGGATATCGCCGCGCAGGATGGCACCTTCCTGGTGAACAAGAGCAGGGGCGAGCTGACGGCCAATATCGTCCTCCAGCCGTCCGTGGCGCGCGACGCGTGGAACGTCACGCGCGTGGGACAGGTCTTGCAGGATGCGCGGCGCGCCGTGCGGGCCATCACGCCGTGGTACAAGCGGCCGTTCGCCAGCGACGTGCAATCGCTGGCCTTTTGCGCGGCCGAGCGGGGCAGCGCCCTGCATCTGGTCGATGGCGAGCAGCTGATCGCCACCCTGCCCATGAGCGAGCCGGCCGTCAACGATATCAACCAGCCCGTGTTTTGCAAGATTTTCGACGGCGAAGACAAATACCCGGGACACTACCGCGTCGTCCTGCCCGAGCAGGCGACAGTGCTGCTGCTGTAGAAGCTAGTTGGGCTGGCGCTGCACCATTTCCAGCGCCGCCGCCAGGGCCAGGTCCATGGTGGCCTGGTGGAAAATCAGCCATTGCGGCAGCAGCGACAGCGCATGGCGGCCCTGTGCCAGGTCGCCTTCATCGACGGCGGCCCAGGCATGGTGCAAGCCGCTGAGCACGCGCGCATGCTGTTCGCGGTGGTTGGCCAGCGAGGGAAAGCCGATTTCCTCCATCAAATCCTCTTCCTCGCGGAAATCGCGTTCGACGGCCGCAATCAGCTCGCGGAACGCCACGCTGAAATGCCGGTCGCTCAACTGCCCCAGCCGCGCCAGTTCCTGAAACAGCGCCTCATGCGCCTCGTCGATGGCGGGAACGCCCAGCGCCATCTCATCCTTCCAATGCGATTTACCCATGCCGATGCTCCCGGTTAAGTCCGTCACGGTGCGAAGCGGACTGTTCCAGTGTGGGCGCAGCGAAGGTGGAAATCCATGATCTGGATCAAAAGTACGGTGAAGAGGGCGGAGGGAAGAGCGCGGGCGATTGATGCGCGGGCGATTGATACATGTGGGTGAAAAATGGGGAACAAACCCCCACCCGCAACAAAGCGGTTTCAACGATGCAATCCACTACCGGGCGCCGCTGAAAAACGCCGCTGGCAAGGCGCCTTTGACACAGACAGTACGCTAGTACGGCAAGTCAAAGCAACGCCGCCAGCGGTGTTTTCTCAGCCGCGCGTCTTATTGCTTGGGCCAGTGGGCCCACATGCCCTGCGCATCGACATTCGGAACCTGCAACTGCTGCACGGCCGACGTCAGCATCGCGTCGCGCAGCACGAGGGGCGCAAGCATCAGGGCCGACAGGGCAAGGCACAGCAGCACTTTGAGCGTCAACATGGTCGTCTCCCGGTGTCCCGGCGGCGGCGCGGGGATGCGGCGCCTGCCGGTCACTCCCTTTATTCAACACGTACTACCATGCTTGCAGTTTAGTTCATCTGATTGAAACTTCAACTAGTTGCGGTGATGCACTGCACCAGCCGCGCGCCGTGTTGGCGATGCGGTTGGCGGCGCTCAGGTACATGCTCATCCAGGGGTTTTTCATGGGGGCCTCGCAGACGGTGGGTGGGGCGGCGGGCAGGTCGCCGTGCCGCCATGTCCCCACGCCAGTCCGATGGCTGGCCCCGACCGTGCGCCTGCCCGCATAGCGGGGCGGTGCAGCGGGCAGGGCTGAAGTGCCTCAATACACGTCGCGGCGGTAGCGTCCGGCCGCCAGCAGGGCGTCGAGTCCTTCCTGGCCCAGCACTTCTTGCAGCACAGCATCGATTCCTGCCGCCATGCCTTGCAGGCTGCCGCACACGTAGACGATGGCGCCCTGCGCCAGCCAGTCGCGCAACTCGCCGGCCTGCTCGCGCAGGCGGTCCTGCACATAGCGCCGTGTTTCGCCATCGCGCGAAAAGACGCGGTCCAGGCGCGCCAGGTGGCCATCGGCCAGCCAGGCGTCCAGCTCGGCGCCGCAGATGCTGTCCACGGCTTGCTGGCGCTCGCCGAACAGCAGCCAGTTGCGCGCCAGTCCCGCCCGCTGGCGTGCGCGCAGGTGCGCGCGCAGGCCCGCCAGGCCGGAACCGTTGCCGATATAAATGCAGGGCACGTCGACCAGCGCAGGCGCGAAGGCGGGATTGGCCTGCAGGCGCAGGCGGATGGGGCTGTCCAGCGGGGCGAAGCGCGTGAGCCAGCCCGAACAGATGCCATAGCCCAGGTTTTCGCCGCCCGCATGGCGTTCCTGGCGCACCAGCAGCTGCAGTTCGCCATCCGATGGCAGCGAAGCGAGTGAGTAGCTGCGCGGCGCATGCTGTGCGCCATGCGCGTCGCCGTCGCTGCCGTCCGCGTTGCACGCGATGATTTCCGCCAGCGCGCCCGCTTCCCAGTCCGTCCCGGCCGGGCCCGTCAACGTGATTTCATGCAATTCTCCGCCCAGGCTGCCCGGGTTGAGCAGCACGCGGCGCGCCAGGCGCCACTCGGCATACGAGGCCTGTTCCTGCACGCCGATGGCGTTGATGGCGCTGCCGCTGCAGCGGGCCAGCGCCTTGGACCAGTCGGCCAGGGCGGCGGGGTCATGCTTGTCCACCTCGATCAGGGGGAACAGGGGCGTGGCGCCCAGCGCGCGCAGCTGCCGTTCCAGCGCATGGCCGAAGCCGCAGAATGCGCTGTAATGGCGGTCGCCCAGGGCCAGCATGCCCACTTCCAGGCCTGCCAGCGGCGTGCCGGAGATGGCTTGCAGCAAGCGCGCGAAGCGGCG
This sequence comes from Janthinobacterium sp. FT14W, assembly GCF_009208755.1. Lineage (NCBI taxonomy): Bacteria > Pseudomonadati > Pseudomonadota > Betaproteobacteria > Burkholderiales > Oxalobacteraceae > Janthinobacterium > Janthinobacterium sp. FT14W. Next base: position 12,861 of record NZ_WFLL01000002.1, read on the forward strand.
CGTACCGTCCGGTGCCTCGCCTTCGCCAAAGGTACTGGCGACGATCAGCGCCCGTTCGTACTGGCGCAATTGCGCGGGATCGAAGCGGTCCAGCGACTGCACGTCGACGGCCACGCCCGCCTGCTGCAGGGCGCGCGCGCTTTCCAGCGCCAGGCGCTCGGCCTGGCCCGACTGGCTGGCGTAGGCCACCAGGGTGGGCAAGCCCGAGTTTGCCTGGCCCGGCGCGCCGGCGCCCAGCATGGCGCGCTGCGCCTGCACGGCCCGCTTTGCCTTGCGGCGGCCCAGGTACAGCATCCAGCCCGTGATGGCGAACAGGGGCAGGCCCAGGCTGGCCAGGGTGACGATGATGCGCCCCGGCAAGCCGAAATACGTGCCCATGTGCAGCGGATAAATGATGTTGACGAGGCGCGAACCCAGGCCCTGCTGGCCGTACGGTTCGTTTTCCGTGACCGCGCCGTCGGCCGGTGCAATCGACAGGCGGCTGCGCGCCCGCTCGTGCGGCGCGTCGCTGGCCAGCCACGTGAACTGCACGGCTTCGCCGGCGCGCGTCGGCAGGCGCACGCTGGCCAGGGTCCAGCCAGCCGCATGCTGCTGGAAGCTGCTCCAGGCCAGGCCGATGTCGACGGCCGGCGCTTCCTGCTTCTCCCTGGCCGGTCCCTTCTTGCCCGGCGCCTGCGCCACGCGGGGGGGCTTGCCGGCCCAGGCGTCGATATTGTCGCGCACCACGTCATAGCTCCAGTAGAGGCCCGTCAAGGTCAGCGCCACGTAGACCACCAGGCACCAGGTGCCGGCCACGGCGTGCAGATTCCACAAGAAGGAGCGGCCCTTCAACGCGGGATCGAAGGTCAGCCAGGTACGCCAGTCCAGCGGACGGCGGGGCCAGCGCAGATACAGGCCGGACAGTGCCAGGCCCAGCAGGCACAGGGCCAGCGCGCCCGCCACTTGACGGCCCGGGTCGCGGGGCAGCAGCAGCCAGCGGTGCAGCGATTCCGTCCACTCGAAAAATGCCGCGCCCGCCAGCGCGGGCTGGGTGGCGCCCGTGTACGGGTGCACATAGACCGATTCGCCCCGCCGCTGGCCGTTCTTCGGCGCGAAGAACAGGCGCGGCGCGGCGCCCGCCTGCGCATACATGGTGATGGAGGCCACGCGCTGGCCGTGTTCGGCGGCGGCAATGTTGCTCAGCTGGCCAGGCGTCAGCGGCGCGCGGCTTTCCACGGCCACATGGCGCACGCCGGGATTCATCACATCGAGCAATTCATCCTTGAACGCCAGGGTGGCACCGCTCAGGCCGATGATCACCAGCACCGTGCCGGCCGTGATGCCGATGAACCAGTGCAATTGAAACCAGACCTGCTTCCAGTTCCAGTGCCAGCGCCGTTGCGGCGGGGCGGCGGCAGGCTGGCGCTGCTGGACGGTATCCGGCGTTTCGTCGGCGCTGGCCCGCGGCAGGGGCAAGGAAGGGGAGGTCGTCATGGCGGCTTTCGATAGCGCTGCCATGCTGGGCGTCAGGCATGGCAGATAGATAGGAGGCTGGTATAGTATCGCAAACGAGAATCATTCGCAAATGATGGCGTCAGCTTTTTGTGGTGAAAAATTGCCGCGAAACGTCAAAATGATGACATTGATAATTTACATCGCCGCCAAATTATGTGAAAATGAAAATCATTCTCATTCGTGATCGTGCGTTTCCGATACCGGCTGACCCACTTGGCAGGCAAGTTTGGCAGCCCCTTTGCTTGTTTGCCCGTGTCCACCATTTCTCCCTCCCTCGATATCGTTAGCGACCTGTATTCCCGCCACCATGGCTGGCTGGTCAACAGCCTGTGGCGCAAGCTGGGCTGCCGCGACGGTGCGGCCGACCTGGCGCAAGACACCTTCGTGCGCATGCTGGCCACGCAATCTGCCGACAGCCTGCGCGAGCCGCGCGCCTACCTGAGCACGGTCGCCAATGGCCTGCTGGTCAACCACTGGCGCCGGCTGACCCTGGAGCGCACCTTCCTGGCGGCCCTGGCCGGCCGTCCCGAAATGACGGCGCCATCGCCCGAAGAGCGGGCCCTCGTGGTCGAAACCCTGTGCCGCATCGACGCCATGCTCGATACCCTGTCGCCGCGCGCGCGCCAGGCCTTCCTGCTGGCGCAGCTCGACGGCCTGACGTATGCGCAGATCGCCGGCCAGCTGGACGTCTCCGAACGCATGGTGAAGAAATACATGGCGCAAGCCATGCTGCAATGCATGCTGTGCATGGACGATGCTGCCTGATCCAGGCTCTGGCATGCCGCCAGCCGACTACGCCATCCTGCAGGAAGCGGCCGAATGGTTTGCCGTGCTGCGCGCCGACGATGCCGGTCCTGCCGACCAGCAAGCCTGGGAGCGCTGGCATGCCAGCTCGTCCGCCCACCGCGCCGCCTGGCGCAGGGTGGAAGCCGTCAGCGCCGAATTTCGCCAGGTACCGGCGCAACCGGCGCGCGAGGCGCTCGACGCTGCCGGTTCCCGCGAGGCGCAGGCGCGCCGCCGCGCCGTCGTCAAGGGTTTGCTGGCGCTGTGCCTGACCACCGGCACGGGGGGCGCCGTATTGCTGCGGCGCGATACGCGCAGCTGGGTTGCCAGCCTGAATGCGGGCGAAAAAACGGCGGTGGGCGCCATCCGCCAGCTGGCGCTGGCCGACGGTTCGCAGCTGTGGCTGAACACGGCCACCGCCCTCGACCTCGATTACGGCCCCGGCCTGCGCCGCATCGCCCTGCATGGCGGGGAAATCTATATCGCCACGGCCCGCGACAGCCAGCAGCCGGCGCGGCCGCTGGTGGTCGACACCGTGCACGGCCGCCTGCGCGCGCTGGGCACGCGTTTCAGCGTGCAGCCGCAGGGCGCTGCCACCTTGCTGGCCGTCTACGAGGGCAGCGTCGAGGTGGCGCCCCGCGATGGCGGCGCGCCGCGCATTGTGCCGGCCGGCCGGCAAGTGCGCTTTGGCGACGGCTTCATCGGCGAGCCTTTCGCCGCCGACCCGAACGGGGCCGCCTGGATCGAATACCGCTTGCAGCCCGAGCAGATGCGGCTCGATGACTTCCTCGCGCAACTGTCGCGCTACCGGCGCGGCCACCTGGGCTGCGCGCCAGAGGTGGCGCACTTGCGCCTGGTGGGCAGCTACCCGCTGGCCGATACGGACCGCATCCTGGCGGCGCTGGAAGCGACCTTGCCCGTGAAAATCAATCGCCTGCATGACTGGTGGGTCACGGTGGAAGCCCAGCCGCCGCAGTCAAAACAGTAAATAAGAATATTTCTCAAAGCTGGTTCCCTTTTTGAAAAGTTGTTTGGCAAGGTAGAAGTAGCCTGCTCAACAAGACAACAAAGGAAATCCGTGCCGCTGTTCCCGTCCCGCCTGCCGTTTGCCCGCCGCCTGCTGCCGCTGTCCCTGGCCGCGGCGCTGCTGGCCGTGCCTGCCATGCCTGTCATGGCAGCGGCGGCAGCGGATGCGCCGCGCAGCTTCCGCATCGCCGCCGCGCCGCTGGGCCAGGCCTTGCGCCAGTTCGCCGGGCAGGCGGGGATCTTGCTGTCGGCCGAAGGCGGCTTGACGCAGGGCAAACGCAGCGGCGGCTTGAACGGGACCCTGTCGATTCCCCAGGGCTTGCAGCAATTGCTGGCGGGGACGGGTCTCGCGGCCGTGCAATTGCCGGACGGAAGTTATATCGTGCGCCTGGCGCCGCCGCCCGTGCGCGCCGACCTCGATGGCGTGGGCGCCGGCTTGCAGGTGCTGGCGCCCGTCACCGTGCAGGGCAGCGGCGACGATGGCTACCGCCGCCTTGGCTCGTCCGCAGCCAGCCGCAACGACACGGCCCTGCACGACACGCCGCAGGCCGTCAGCGTGGTGAGCCGCGAATTGATACGCGACCAGGACATGCGCACCCTGGCCGACGCCATGCGCTACATGCCCGGCGTGGGCACGGCCGCAGGCGAGGGCAACCGCGATACGGCCGTGATGCGCGGCAACAGCTCGACCTCGGACTTTTACCTGGACGGCATGCGCGACGACGTGCAGTATTACCGCGATTTCTACAATATCGAAGCGGTCGAGGCCATCAAGGGGCCGAACGCCCTGGTCTTCGGCCATGGCGGCGGCGGTGGCGTGATCAACCGGGCCAGCAAGCAGCCGCAGTGGGTCGATGGGGGCGAAGCGACGCTGAGCCTGGGCGCCTGGCGCAACGGGCGCGCCGCCATCGATCTGCAACAGGTCGTGGGCAGCGACGTGGCCGTGCGCATCAACGCCATGGCGGAAAACAGCGGCTCTTTTCGCCAGGGCGTCAAGGTGCGCCGCAGCGCCGTCAACCCCGTCGTGGCCTGGCGGCTGTCGCCGCGCACCACTGTGCAGGCCAGTTATGAACACTTCCGCGACGACCGCGTGACGGACCGGGGCCTGCCTTCGTACCGGGGCCGGCCGTTCGACACGGATCCGTCGACGTTTTTCGGCATCGCCGGCAGCAGCCCGTCGTGGGCCTACATCGACGCGCTGGGCGTGACCGTCGAACACGCGTTCGCCGGCGGCGCGGTGTTGCGCAACCGCACGCGCCTGGCCGATTACGACAAGCTGTACCAGAATGCCTTTCCCGGCCCCGTCAGCGCGGATGGCGCCAGCGTGACGGTGCTGGCGTACAACAGCGCCACCCGGCGGCGCAACCTGTTCAACCAGACGGACGTGGAGTGGACGGTGACGGCCGGGGCCGTGCAGCACCGCCTGACGGCAGGCGGGGAGCTGGGCCGACAGACGACGGACAATCTGCGCAACACGGGCTATTTCACGACCCTGGGCGAGGGCGTCACGCACATCAGCCTGCCCACATCGCGGCCCGTGACGGACTTGCCCGTGACCTTCCGCCCCAGCGCCACGGATGCGGACAACCATGGCGTGGCCGACACGGCCGCCCTGTACCTGCAGGACCAGGTCCGCTTCAGCCCGCGCTGGCAGGCGATTGCCGGCCTGCGCTACGAGCGTTTCGCCGTCGATTTCCTCAACCGCCGCAATGGCGCGCGCATTGCCCGTACGGATGCGCCGTGGTCGCCGCGCGCGGCCCTGGTCTATCAGCCCGTGCCGGCCCTGTCGCTGTATGCGAGCGTCAGCCAGTCGTTCCTGCCGCGCGCGGGAGAACAGCTGGCGTCATTGACGCCCAGCAATGCCGTGTTCGAACCTGAGCGTTTTCGCAACGTGGAAGCGGGCGTGAAATGGGACGCCACGGGGGACCTGTCGGCCAGCGCGGCCCTGTACCGTTTGACGCGCAGCAAGGTCGCCGTCACCGATCCGAACGACGCCACGCGGGCCATGCTGATCGATGGCCAGCGCAGCGAGGGGCTGGAACTGGAAGTCAAGGGCAAGGTCCAACCCGGGTGGAGCATCGCGGGCGGCTATGCGTGGCAGCGGGCCGTGCTGACGGCCATGCAATCGGCCTCGGCCCTGGAGGGCGCCACGGTGGCCCATGTGCCCCGGCACAGCCTGTCGCTGTGGAACCGCTACGATTTTTCGCCCGCCTGGGGCGCGGCGCTGGGCATCATTGCCCGCAGCGCCGTGTATGCATCCGTGTCGAATACGGTGGCGCTGCCGGGGTTTGCCCGCGCCGATGGCGCGCTCTACTTCAAGCCCCAGGAAAAATTCCAGCTGCAGCTGAACGTGGAAAACCTGTTCAACAGAAAATATTTTGCCTCCGCCCACAGCAACGACAACATCGCGCCCGGTTCGCCCCGGGCGTTGCGCATGACGGCGCTGTGGCGGTTCTAGTTTTGTCGTACCCAAGCAATCAACGAGCCAGCCAGGCGCCACGGCGCAGTAGCCAGCCATAATTTAATCCATCCGATAGAGTGAAAGATAGCGATGACATTGAAAGACCAAGCGGGCGCCGCCAAGCCGGCCGCCATCATCCGCAGCCGCAAGCACCAGACCGCCGCCGCGCCCCGCATGCACGGCACGGCCCTGGCCGCGTTCGCCACCCTGGCCATGCCGCTGGCGCTGCACGCGCAAACGGTGGACAAGCCGCAGCAGTTGCAAGAAGTCAAGGTCGTGGGCACGGCTGACCGCCTGATCCAGGCACCCGTCAAATCGGCCAACGACAAGCTGACGGCGCCGCTGCTGGACACGCCGAAATCTGTGACGGTGATTCCCGCCGAAATCATTTCGCAAACGGGCGCCGTCTCGCTGACGGATGCGCTGCGCACCGTGCCGGGCATCACCATCGGCGCCGGCGAAGGGGGCAACCCCGTGGGCGACAATCTGTTCATCCGCGGCTACAACGCGCAAACGGATACGTATATCGACGGCATCCGCGACACGGGCTCCCAATCGCGCGAAATCTTTGCGCTGGAACAAATCGAAGTCGTCAAGGGCCCGAACTCGGCCTACGGCGGACGCTCGTCCGCAGGCGGCGGCGTCAACCTGATCAGCAAGACGCCGAAAGTCGACAATTTCACCAACGCCACCGTGGGCCTGGGCAGCGCCAAGTACCGCCGCGCCACGGCTGACGTCAACCGCGTCATCAGCGACGACGTGGCCGTGCGCGTCAACGTGATGGCGCACGACGCCCACGTGGCCGGCCGCGACTACATCAATGGCGACCGCTGGGGCATCGCGCCATCCATCACCTTCGGCCTGAAGTCGGCCACGCAGGCCACCCTCAGCTACTACCACATGCAGTCGAGCGAGTTGCCGGACACCGGCTTGCCGTTCAACAACCCGTTCTCGTCGGGCGCGAATGTGTCGAAAAACGGCAACGGCACCCCCGTCAACGTGCCGCGCGAAACCTTCTATGGCCTGGTCAACCGCGATTTCCGCGACACGCAGAGCGATATCGGCACCATCGACGTGCGCCACGATTTCGGCAATAAATTGATTTTGCGCAACGTGACCCGTTACGGCAAGACCAGCAACGACTACGTGTGGACCCAGCCCGACGATTCCAAGGGCAATACCATGCTGTACGGCACCGTCTGGCGCCGCGCCAACACGCGCACGACCGATACGGATGCGCTGGCCAATGCGACCAGCCTGGGCGGCGAATTCCTGGCCGGCGGCGTGAAGCACACCTACACCGTGGGCCTGGAAATCAGCCGCGAGGAAACGGACCGCAGCGCTTATCTGTTCAGCCCGGGGACCAACAACCCGCTGGAAAAAGTCGGCACCAACTGCCCGACCTATGGCGCGGCCACCCTGTACAACTGCGCCCCCTTGCTCAACCCGAACGCCAACGACCCATGGGTCTACACGCGCACGGTGTCGCCGGCCCGCACCAACATCGTCACCAACACGCGTTCCGTGTACGGTTTCGACACCATCGAGTTCACGCCGCAATGGCTGCTGAACGTGGGCATCCGCTGGGATGACTACAAGAGTTCGCTGAATACGCCGCAATACACGCTCGACGGCAAGACCACCGCCGCCACCAGCGCCAATGTGCACGCTACCTTCGCCAGTTACCAGGCGGGCCTCGTGTACAAGCCATCGACCAACAGCAGCGTGTATGTGTCGTACGGCACCTCGTCCACGCCGCCGGGCAATGACGGCGGCGACGGCATCGACGGCTTGACGGTCGCCATCCAGAACCTGAAGCCGCAGGAAAGCAAGAGCTTCGAACTGGGCACGAAATGGGAAGTGCTGCCGGGTGGCCGCCTGTCCGTGAGCGGTGCCTATTTCCAGAGCGACATGAGCAATGCGCGCGTGACGGCACCGGACGGCAGCACGCAAAACGTGGGCGACAAGCAAGTCAAGGGCATCGAGCTGGGCTTGAGCGGCAATATCACCAAGGAATGGTCGGTCTTCGGCGGCTATACGCACCTGAACGCCATCGTGGAAAACAATGGCTACGTCAATACGGGCACGACGGCTGTACCCGTGTATGCGCCGTCGCCGTACAACGGCAACCAGTTCCCCACCACGCCGAAAAACAGCGCGTCGCTGTGGACCTCCTACCTGGTCACGCCTGCCATCACGGTGGGCGGCGGCGTGAACTACGTCGATAAAGTCTATGCCAACGTGGCCAACAACAAATATGCGCCGGCCTACACGCGCTTCGACGCCATGGCCAGCTATGTGGTCAGCCGCAACGTGACCCTGCAGCTGAACATCCAGAACCTGACGAACAAGCTGTACTTCGACAAGGTTTCTTCGCCGCATTACGCTGGCGTGGCTCCTGGCCGTTCCGCAACCCTGACGGCCAACATGAAGTTCTGATGTTCGCCCGTTTGAGCTAGCGCAAGGCGCCGTCCCGGCAGAGTGGGGCGGCGCCTTTTTTCATTTTCCGGTTCCCTTTTTGCGGTTTCGCTTGGCAAGGTAGGGAGAGTTGAATGCACAAGCGGAGAATCCCATGCAAGACATTCCTTACCAGGGCGATGGCCGCGTTTTCGACAGCCTGCGCGCCGTGCGCCTGCGCCCCACCAGCGCGCGCATCTGCATCCTGCAGGTGCTGGCCGGCACGCAGCGGCAAGCCATGAATGCGGAAAGCATTTATCAGCAACTGCTGCACATCGGCATTGCCGTCAGCCTGGGCACGATATACCGCGTGCTCAAGGAAATGGAGCAGGCGGGCCTGCTGCTGCGCGAGCGCGAAGCGAGTGCCAGCGGCAACAAGGCGCGCTATCTGATCAAGCCCGAGCGGGTGGCGGCGGACAGCTGCTACCTCGTGTGCCGCGTATGCGAACGCAGCGTGCTGGTGCAGGATGCGCCGCTGGTGGAGCAGCTGCGCCAGGCGGCGGCCGTGCACGGCATGGAAATCGGCGCCAACGTGCTGTCCGTGCAGATGCGCTGCAGCCAGTGCGCCGAGGACGCGCAGGCAGGGCGGGGCAGGGCGCTGCGGGCCGGCTGACGGCACGCCTTTTGATGCGGCGCAACAATGGGCGCCGCCCCATCCACGCCCTCGCCGGGCGGATTAGGCGCTACAATAGGGAATCTCTTTATTCTCCCTGACTCGTCTTCTGCTGCCATGACCACTTCCACACCGAATCTCGTCGTCACCCCATCCGCCCACCCCCTGTCCGACGCCGAGCGCGCCGCGCGCATGGTCAATCCCGCTTTCGGCCGCATCTTTACCGATCACATGGTGGTGATTCCTTACCGCGACGGCAAGTGGCAGCAGGGCGAACTGAAAGCCTACGGCCCGCTGATGCTGGACCCGTCCGCCTCGTCCCTGCACTACGGCCAGGCCATCTTCGAAGGCTATAAAGCGTTTGCCCAGCCCGATGGCAGCATCAAGACGTTCCGTCCGGAACAGAACGCCGAGCGCTTCAACCGCAGCGCCGCGCGCCTGGCCATGCCGGCCATCCCTGTCGAGCTGTTCCTGGAAGCGGGCGATGCGCTCATTTCGCAAGACCGCAACTGGGTGCCGAAGAACACGGGCGAGAGCCTGTACATGCGTCCGCTGATGATCGCCACCGATCCTTACCTGGGCGTGCGTCCTTCGGAAGAATACCTGTTCGTGCTGTTCGCCTCGCCGGCCGGCGCCTACTTCCCGAAAGGCGTGAAACCCGTCACCGTGTGGATCAGCGAAGACTTCGTGCGCGCCGCACCGGGCGGCACGGGCGAAGCCAAGTGCGCGGGCAACTACGCGGCCAGCCTGATGGCCCAGTCGCAAGCGCAAGAGAAGGGCTGCGACCAGGTCGTGTGGCTGGACGCCGTGCACCGCGAATTCATCGAGGAAATGGGCGGCATGAATCTGTTCTTCGTGTACAAGGATGGCGACAAGGTCACCGTCGTGACGCCGGAACTGACGGGCACCTTGCTGCCAGGCATTACCCGCCGCAGCCTGCTGGAAATGGCGAAAGACCTGGGCTATGCGACGGAAGAGCGTAAATTGTCCGTCCAGCAATGGCGCGACGATATCGCCTCGGGCCGCATGACCGAAGTGTTCGCCTGCGGCACGGCCGCCGTCATCACGCCCGTGGGCGTGGCCAAGGCCAATGGCTTTGAAATGACCATCAACAACAATGAAAACGGCGCCGTCACCCTGGCCCTGCGCGAAGCGCTGCTGGGCTTGCAGCATGGCACGGCACCGGACACGCACGGCTGGATGCATACCGTCTGCTAAGTTGATGGTGTCATTTTAATACCGCGCCGGCACCCAGTTGCCGGCGTTTTTATATCTTGAAGGAAACTCGATGAAAATCCGCTCCGTCTTGCCCGCGCTGGCCGCCGTGTTCCTCAGCCTGTCTGCCGGCGCCGTCCGCGCGGCCGACGCCACGTGCGCCATTCCCCGCAATGTCAGCTACTACGATTACGATGTCAAGCCATCGGACGAGAAAAACACGTGCTACAAGCAAAGCACGAACGTGCCCACCGACTACTTCATGCTGGCGCTGTCGTGGTCGCCCGGCTTTTGCGACAGCCAGCGCCGCCGTGGCGAAGTGTCGAAGAAGGCCGCCTTCCAGTGCGCCGAGAGCAACCACTTCGGCTGGATCGTGCATGGCTTGTGGGCGCAGTCGGACAATCCGGCCACCTGCGAAGATATCTCCGTGACGCCCCCGCGCAAGACGGAACTGCATCCGCGCTATTGCAAGGGCAATCTGCCGAAGCTGGCGCCAGCCGAGATCCTGCCCTACATGTGCATGCAGCCGGGCGAAGCCTTGCTGCAGGGCGAATGGGAAAAACATGGCGCCTGCGATTTCGATTCGGCCAAGCAGTATTTCGAGAAAGAGCGCGAACTGTTCCAGGCCTTGAAGTTGCCGGACACCACCATGCCGAAAAACGCGCTGTTCCAGTGGATGAAGCAGCATAACCCGCAGCTGAAAGGTCGCTGGCTCGGCTATGAAAAGCACTCGGGCGAACTGCGCATCTGCTACTCGAAAGATTTCAAGGTCATCGATTGCAAGAAATAAAACTCGCGTAGTCATCCGATAACAGGCTGCCCGGCCCGCAGCGGGGCTGTCCGGCAGACTCCGTTTATCCATGCTAGTGTCTTGCTTGCGGCCATATTATTGGCCGCTAACAAGAAGGTGCCCGGCGTAGGCGTTGCTGGCGGCGCGGCATGGAATTCGTATCGGATCAATGATGTTCAAGCAAAACAGGGCGCAGCCCTTCCTCGTGGGCGAGGACGGCTTGCCGCCCGGCGCCCGTTTATGGGCCATGCTGGCGCTGGCCATCGGCGTGGGCATGGCTTCGCTCGATACGGCGATTGCCAACACGGCCTTGCCGGCCATCGCCAGCGAGCTGCACACGACGCCGGCCGCTTCCGTCTGGATCGTCAACGTCTATCAACTGGCCATGGTGGCAACCCTGCTGCCGTTTTCCGCGCTGGGGGAAATCACGGGCTACCGGCGCGTGTTTATCTCGGGCATGTTCCTGTTTACCCTGGCCTCGCTCGCCTGTGCGCTGGCCTGGTCCTTGCCGTCCTTGGTGGTGGCAAGGCTCTTTCAAGGCGTGGGCGCCAGCGCCATGATGAGCGTCAATACGGCGCTGCTGCGCGCCCTGTACCCCAAACACTTGCTGGGCCGCGCGTTCGGCAACAATGCGCTGGTGGTGGCCGTCGCGTTCGCCATCGGGCCCACGGCCGCCTCCTTGATCCTGGCGACGGCGTCGTGGCCGTGGCTGTTCGCCATGAATGTGCCGCTGGGCTTGCTCGGTCTCTTCCTGGCCAGCCGCATGCTGCCGGCGACGAAACTGTCCGGCCACACCCTCGATGCGCGCACGGCGCTGTACAACGTGGGCGCCTTCGGCCTGCTGATTTTATTGTTCGGCGACGCCGCCCATCACGCCTCGACTTCCACCTTGCTGCCGGAACTGGTGGCCGTAGTGGTGTTCTTTGTCCTGCTGCTGCGCCGCCAGGCGGGACACGCGGCGCCCATGCTGCCCATCGACCTGTTCCGCCGTCCCTTGTTCCTGCTGTCGTCGCTGACGGCCATCTGCACGTTTGCCGCGCAGGGCCTGGCTTTCGTCTCGCTGCCGTTTTATTTTGAAGTGACCCTGGGCCGTTCGCCCGTGGAGACGGGATTCTTGATGACGCCGTGGGCCGTGCTGGTGGCCGTGATGGCGCCCGTGGCCGGACGCCTCAGCGACCGTTATTCTCCAGGTGTGCTGGGCGGCATCGGCCTGGCGGCGCTGGCCGGCGGCTTGCTGACCCTGGTCTGGATACCGGCCCACCCCAGCGCTTTCGATATCGGCTGGCGCATGGCCCTGTGCGGCATCGGTTTCGGTTTCTTCCAGGCGCCCAATCTGAAAGCCATCATGGGCAGCGCGCCGCCCGAGCGGGCAGGCGGGGCCAGCGGCGTAGTGGCCACGTCGCGCCTGATCGGGCAAGCCACGGGCGCGGCGCTGGTCGCGTATTGCTTCACGGTGTCCGCCAGCCGGGGCACGACGTATGCGCTGTGCCTGGCGGCCGGGTTTGCCGCCGTGGCCAGCATCGCCAGCTTTTCGCGCCTGGTGGTGGCGCAGCCGGCGTGGCTGGCCGGCAAGCGCGACTGACTGGCAGGGATCAGACGTCGATGGCCTTGTCCGACTGCATGCGCTTGCGCAGCTCGAACTTCTGGATCTTGCCCGTCGACGTGCGGGGCAGGGGGCCGAAGTAAATGGCTTTCGGCACCTTGAAGCCCGCCAGGTTGTTCTTGCAGAAGGCGATCAATTCCGCTTCCGTCACGGTGCCGCCCTCGCGCAGTTCGACAAACGCGCACGGCGTCTCGCCCCATTTCTCGTCCGGCTGGGCAATGACGGCGGCGGCCAGCACTTGCGGGTGGTGGTACAGCGCATCTTCCACTTCCACGCTGGAAATATTTTCACCGCCGGAGATGATGATGTCCTTGCTGCGGTCCTTCAGTTTGATATAGCCGTCCGGATACATCACACCGAGGTCGCCCGTGTGGAACCAGCCGCCGGCAAACGCTTCCTGCGTCGCCTTTTCATTCTTTAAGTAGCCCTTCATGCAGATGTTGCCACGGAACATGATCTCGCCGATCTGTTCGCCGTCGGCCGCCACGGGCTGCATGGTTTCCGGGTCCAGCACGGCCACGGCGCTTTGCAGGTGGTAGCGCACGCCCTGGCGCGATTTCAACACGGCCCGCTCTTCCTGCGACAGGGCCGCCCACTCGTCCTGCTCGGCGCAGATGGCGGCCGGTCCGTACACTTCCGTCAAGCCATACGAGTGGATCAAGTCAAAGCCCATGGCTTCGATCTTCGCCACCATGGCCGCCGGCGGCGGCGCGCCGGCCACCATGCCGCGCACGGTCCAGGCTATGCCTTCGCGCCAGTTGGCGGGCGCGTTGGCCAGGGCCGCGTGCACGATGGGCGCCGCGCAATAGTGGGTGATGCGCAATTCGCGCATCAGGTCGAACACGAGTTTCGGTTCGAACTTGCGCAGGCACACGTTGACGCCCGCGCGGGCGGCCACCGTCCACGGGAAGCACCAGCCGTTGCAGTGGAACATGGGCAAGGTCCATAAATACACGGCATGCTTGGGCATGTCCCATTCCAGGATGTTCGACAGGGCGTTCAGGGCCGCGCCCCGGTGGTGGTAGACCACGCCTTTCGGGTCGCCCGTGGTGCCGGACGTGTAGTTGAGGGCGATGGCATCCCATTCATCGGCGGGCGGCTGCCAGTCGTAGCCGGGGTCGCCGCTGGCCAGCAAGGCTTCATAGTCGAGCTCGGCAAAGGGCTCCACTTCCGGGCCCAGCACGTCATTGACCTGGATCACGCGCAAGCCGGGAATCTGCGCCGCCATCTGGCGCGCCAGCTCGGCAAATTCCGTATCGGCCAGCAAGACTTTCGCCTGGCCATGGCGCAGCATGAAGGTCAGCGAAGCCAGGTCGAGGCGGATATTGAGGGCGTTGAGGACGGCGCCCGCCATGGGCACGCCAAAGCTCGCTTCCACCATGGCGGGCGTGTTCGGCAGCATCACGGCCACCGTGTCGCCCGTGCCCACGCCCAGCTTGACGAGGCCGGATGCCAGGCGGCGCGTGCGCGCATACGTTTCGCGCCACGTCTGGCGCACGCTGCCATGTGCAATTGCCAGGCGATTGCCATATACTGCGGCTGCCCTGGCGATATAGTCGAGCGGGGTGAGGGCGGCGTAGTTGGCGCTGTTTTTGCCGAGGCCGGTGTTGAAATCAGGTGTCATGTTTGTCTCCTGGTAAATAATCCTGGTACTGCAATGCTGCAGCTCCCTGTTTCGGGATTGATAGGGGCCAGCATAGCACCGGCGCTTGAAAATCACTGTCATCTTAGTGACAGGTTTGAAGGATGGTATGGATAGCAACGATAGTGTAGACCGTGCCGTGCCGGAACTCGACAGCCACGACTGGTTCGCGGCCCTCGATGTCCGGCACCAGGCCCTGTTGCGTGCCGACAGCACGGTCCGGCATTACGAGGCGGGCGCCTTCATCACGCGGCGCGGCGAACCATCGGCGCACTGGATAGGCGTGCACACGGGCTTGATCAAGCTGGCCGTCTACAACGCCGATGGGCGCGGCGCCACGTTTTCCGGCGTGCCGGCGGGCGGCTGGTGCGGCGAGGGTAGCGTGCTCAAGCGTGAATTGCGCCGCTACGACGTGGTGGCCGTGCGCGCATCGACCATCATCCTCGTGCCCGTGGAACTGTTTCATCTGCTGCTGGCCGAAAGCCTGTCCTTCAATGCCTTCGTGATCCGCCAGCTGAACGAACGCATGGGGCAATTCATCGCCACCATCCAGAACCAGCGCCTGCTGGCCGTCGACGCGCAAGTGGCGCAAGCGATCGCGCAACTGTTCCACCCCATGTTATATCCGCGCACGTCCAGCGTGCTTGAGCTGTCGCAGGAAGAAATCGGCTTGCTGACCGGCATTTCGCGCCAGCGGGTGAACCAGGCGCTGGGCCATCTGGCGGAACTCAAGCTGATCAGCATTGCCTACCAGGCCATCCGCGTCGTCGACCTCGACGGCCTGCGCCGCTACGGCGTGGCGTCGCTGTGACGACAGACGGGGCGCGCGATGTGTGGCATGCTGGCGGCTCGTTCACCACATTGACCTGACGCATGGCCCTCGTTTCCGATCATCCCTTGCACCTGCTGGGCTTGCGCTTTCCGCTGCGGCTGCGCGTCACCGTGCGCCAGGGTTTTGTGACATTGCATAATGAAATCGCCACCAAGAAGCTGGCCAGCGGCGACAGCTTCGTCGTGCCCGCCTTCCTGCGCTTTGCCTGCGACGTGATGCCGGGGCGGGGCAAGCCGGCCGTGTTCACCCTGGCGCTGGAAAACGACGAGGCGGATGGCGGCCACGGCGGCGGCAAGCGCTGGAGCCAGGCGCTGGCGCAGCACATCTTTGATACGCCGCAAGGCAAATGGACGGCGGCGCGCCTGGCGGCCCTGTGGCAAGTGACGCCGCACAAGGCCAGGGCGCGCCTGTTTGCCGAGGGCGAGGCATTGCTCAGTCTGGTGCGCGAGCAGCGCCTGGCGCACGCGCTGCACACGGCGGCGCAGGGGAGCGCCGACGGTGAAGACGGCGGGCGCGACCTGGCGCAAGTGGCGGCCGGTTCCGGCTTTGCCTCGATTCCCGCGTTTTGCGACGCTTGCGTGGACGTGGCCGGCGTGCGCCCCAGCCTGTTCCTGCGGGGCCAGGCGGACGCGCCCGCGCAACGCGATAGCCATACTCCGCTATAATCGGCGGCATGGGACCTTTCTTCAAGCGCAAACAGTGGCATATGTGGTTCGCCTGCCTGGCGATACTGCTCAATGCGCTGTCGCCGTCCCTGTCGTATGCGTTTGCCTCGCTGCACGCGAATGCGAACAATGCCACCGTCGAGATCTGCTCGGCCAGCGGCGCCGTCTACACGCAAGCGGACCTGGCGCCGGCCGTCAAGTCCACCACCGGTTCCGTGCTGCACCACATCGAGCATTGCCCGTTCTGCATGAGCCATGCGGGCAGCGTGGGTTTGCCGCCATCGTCATCGCCGCCGCTGGCCGTCATCGGCGGCCACGACCACTATCCGCCCCTGTTCTACCAGGCGCCGCAAGCACCGTTCGCGTGGCTGGGCGCCAGCCCGCGCGGCCCGCCGCCGGCCTGAGCCTGCGGGCACCGCTGTTCCACCTGCCGCCTTGCGGCAGAGCATCCAACTGTATCCACTACGCCCATTGGGCCGGAAATACCATGAAACGTCGTTTATTCCTTCTCGCCGGCACGGCGGGATTGCTGACGCTTGCCGCTTGCGAGCCAGCACCGAAACCCCATTACAACGGCCTCGACCTGACGGGCGGCGATTACAAGCCCGATTTCAGTTTGAGCGGTCCCGACGGCAAGGTCTACACCCTGGCCGACTTCAAGGGCAAGTATGTGATGGTCTTCTTTGGCTTCACGCAATGCCCGGACGTCTGCCCGACAGCCCTGTCGCGCGCGCTGGAAATCCGCCAGAAGCTGGGCGCCGATGGGGACAAGCTGCAAGTGATCTTCATCAGCATCGACCCCGAGCGCGATACGCCCGAGTTGCTGGGCGAGTACATGCGCGCCTTCGACCCCAGTTTCCTGGGCTTGCGCACGGACCCGAAGAACACGGCGCAGACGGCCTTCAACTACAAGGTCTTCTACCGCCGCGTGCCCAGCGGCAGTTCGTACACGATGGACCACACGGCCATCAGCTATGTGCTCGATACCGAGGGGCGCATGCGCCTGGGCTTGAAGCACCAGTTGACGGGCGACGAGTGCGTGCAGGACATCAAGACCCTGATGAAATCGAAATACACCTTGTAACTCTCACGAAAGGATTGATCATGACCCATTTGAAAACCCTGCTGGCCACGGCCCTGACCGTGCTGTCCTTCTCCGCCATCGCACAAAGCAGCGTGCAGATCACCGACCCGTGGGTGCGCGCCACCGTGCCCCAGCAAAAAGCCACGGGCGCCTTCATGCAGATCACGGCGCCGAAAGCCATGCGCCTGCTGGAAGTGCGCTCGCCCGTGGCCGGCGTGGCGGAAATCCATGAAATGAGCATGGCGGACAATATGATGCGCATGCGCCAGGTCAAGGAAATCGCCTTGCCAGCAGGCAAAGCCGTGGAACTGAAACCGGGCGGCTACCACGTGATGCTGCTGGACCTCAAGGCACAGGTGAAGGCCGGCGACAAGATTCCGCTGACCCTGGTTGTCGAGGGCGAGGACAAGCACCGCGAAACCATCGAAGTCAATGCCGTGGCCCGTCCGCTGGGCGCCGCCTCGGCCCCGATGCCGGCCATGAAGCATTAAGCTGCCGATACGCCCATGAAAAGCCCGGTTCGCCGGGCTTTTTTGCGTCTGCCTGAAAATTAAACGACTGTTTGATATAATTCCATAAAGTTAAACGGCTGTTTAAACGATGGGAATGGCATGACAGAAGAAAAGAGAAGTGACCAGGAAACGGAACCGGCCCGCGCGCGCATTTTGCAGGCGGCGGCGGACCTGTTTGCCGACGAAGGTTACAGGCTCGCGTCCGTGCGCCGGATATGCGAAGCGGCCCACGTCAACGTGGCGATGGTCAATTATTACTTTCATAGCAAGGAAGAGCTGCACCTGGCCGCCTTCGACCATGCGCGCGCGCTGGCGCGGGCCTCGGCCGCCGACGTGGCCGCCGCCAGTGCGCGGGCGCAGCTGCCACCCGTGGAGCAGTTGCGCCTGGCCATCGAGGCGCTCGTGTCCGACATGCTGCGCTCGGGCCCCGCGTCGCTGTTCAGCCGCCTGGTGGCGCGTGAACTGATCGAACCCACGGCCGCCATTCACAAGCTGGCCGAACGCAATGTGCGCCCGCAGCATGCCTTGTTCACGGGCTTGATCCGTGACGTGGTGGGGCCGGCCATGCCGGCGGACGTGGTGCAGAAATGCGTGTTCAGCGTGATCGGCCAGGCCGTGTTCTATGCCCGTTCGCGCATCGTGCATGAACTGGTGGCGCCGGAAATCACGTATGACGAGGCCGGTATCGCCAGCATTGCGTGCCATGTGTCCCAATTCTCGCTGGCGGCCCTCGATGGCTTGCGTCGCCAGCATGCCGCGCAGGCGGGCGCATGAAGGCGCGCAAGCTGACCCTGGTGCTGGCAGGGCTGGCCATGCTGGGCCCGTTCGCCACCGATACGTTTCTTCCCTCGTTTCCCGCGATCGGCACGCATTTCGACGTCAGCAGCGTGCTGGTGCAGCAGACCCTGAGCGTCTACCTGGCCGCCTATGCCTTCATGACCTTGTTCTACGGCACCTTGTCCGACTCGTTCGGCCGCCGTCCCGTGATCCTGGCATCGTTGCTGATCTTTGCCGCCGGCTCCATCGGCGCCGCGTTTGCCCCCAGCTTTGGCTGGCTGCTGTTCTTCCGCGGCATGCAGGGTGCCTCGGCGGGGGCGGGCCGGGTGATCGGACAAGCCATCGTGCGCGACAGCCTGTCGGGCGCGGCCGCGCAAAAGATGCTGGCCAATATCATGATGGTGTTCGGCATCGCGCCTGCCATCGCCCCCATCATCGGCGGCTGGCTGCACGTGGCGTATGGCTGGCAATCCACGTTCGTGTTCACGTTTTCCGTCACCGTGCTGCTGTTGCTCGCCAGCCTGAAAGGCTTGCCGGAAAGTTTATCCGTCGAGCAACGCCAGCCTTTCCACCCTGGCAATATCGCGCGCAATTACTGGCTGGCATTGCGCCACCGGGCTTTCCAGTTGCGTTCGCTGGCCGTGGCTTTCGCCTTTGGCGGCTTCGCCCTGTACATCGCGTCGGCCCCGCATTTCATCCTGGAGCTGCTGCGCCTGCCGGAAACGGCGTTCGGCTGGATGTTCGTCCCCATGGTGGCTGGCCTGGTGGGCGGCTCGGCCCTGTCGGGCAGGCTTGCGCATGCGCTGAAAAGCACCGTGCTGGTGCGCTGGGGCTTGCTGGCCATGGCGGCCACGGGCGCGCTCAACATTGCATATAACCACTGGTTCGCGGCCAGCGTGCCGTTTGCCGTCGTGCCCGTGATGCTGTACGCGTTCGGCATGTCGCTGGCCTTGCCTGGCATGACCATGTCCACCTTGGACATCTTCCCGCAGATGCGGGGCCTGGCGGCATCGTTGCAAAACTTCGTGCAAATGCTGGTGTTTGCGCTGGTGTCCGGTTTTGTCGCACCGCTGTTGTTCGACAGCGCGTTCAAGCTGGCGCTGGGACAGGCCTCGGCCGTGGCGCTGGCCGCCGTGTTCTGGTGGCTGGGTACGCGCCAGAGGGTGGGGCAGGGCATCACCGGGGTTGTCAAAACAGCATGAGAGGCCCTGGAAAAGGATGGCATGCTTGCTGCTTTGTTACACTGTGACAATCAGACCCCCGCTGCGGGCAGCACGGCACGCGCGCGGGTCTAAGCAGTTTTGCAACTTTACCTTTGGCTATCATGCACTTGATTAACTCCAGTTTGAACCACGCCTTGCGCGTGCCGCTGGCTGCGGAAATCCATTCGCGGCCCTTCCTGCAGCTCGACGCCCCCGAGCTGATCACCCATCTGGCCGTCTACAAGGACGACAGCGCGGCGCCGGGCGCGTCGAATATGGCTGCCCAGCACGCCACTTTGGCGGCCCTGTGCACGCATTTCGGCGTCACCCCGCCCGCCGCCGAAGCCAAGTATTTTTATTACGACTTCGGCCGCTTCCGCCTGAAGTGGGAATGCCACACGGAATTTGCCACGTTTACCTTCGCCGAGCATCCTGGTGCCGCCTTGCCTTTGGCGCAGGCGTTCGAGCGCATGCCGCTGGCGCAGCTGCCGCAGCACTGGCTGCTGGGCTTGAAGGGCAAGCTGATGGTGGCTGCCCACGTGGTGCTGGAGCAGGCGAGCGAGCCGGCCGAGATCTTCATGCAGGGCTTGTCGCGCGTGTTCGAAGGCAATACCCTGGCGGGCAGCAAGGTGCTGCAGGGCGGTGAACTGTGGACGGATTTCACCATCCAGTCCGACGGCTTCAGCCGTTTCGTCATCCGCGACGCGGGCATGCGTTCGCAGCAGTCGGGCCGATTGGTGCAGCGCGTGCTGGAAATCGAAACCTACCGCATGATGGCTTTATTGGGCTTGCCCTACGCCATGCAGGCGGCGCCATCCTTGAATGCCATCGAGAATGAGCTGGCGACCCTGGCCGCCGCCATGGTCGACACGGATGACGCGCCGGGCCTGGTCAAGGCCGACGAGGGCGTGGCCGAACAAGCCTTGCTCGACCGCATCACGCGCCTGGCGGCCCGCATTGAAAAGCTGTCGCTCGACAATAGCTACCGCTTTTCCGCCTCGAAAGCCTACATGGGCCTCGTCAAGGCCCGCATCGACGAGTTGCGCGAAGTGCGCATCGAGGGCATACCCACGGTCGAGGAATTCATGGACCGCCGTTTGACGCCCGCCATGAATACCTGCGAAGCGATGGCCAGCCGCCAGGAAGCGATGGCGCAGCGCATTGCCAACACGAATGACTTGCTGCGCACGCGCGTGGGCATCGTGCAGGAATTGCAGAACCGGCAAATCCTGCAATCGATGAACGCCCGCGCCGCGCAGCAGCTGCGCTTGCAGCAGGCGGTGGAAGGCTTGTCCGTGGCCGCCATCTCGTATTACGTGATCGGCCTGTTCAGCTACACGGGCAAGGCGGCCAAGGTGATGGGGCTGCCCGTGAATCCGGAAATCCTCGTCGGCGCCCTGGTGCCGTTCGTGGCGGCGGCCGTGTGGCTGGGCTTGCGCCGCATGCACCACAAGCTGCACGCGGACTGAGCCGGGCAAGCACCTTGGCGGCGCGTACGCCGCGCGCCGCCAATCTTTGCTATCGTGCGGCCCTCACTATTCGATACAAGGAAATGACGTGCTTGCCAAGGTTGGAGATATTTACAGCGTGTTTTCGTCCAGGCTGCAGCAGTATGTGGCTTGCCAGGTCACGGCGATCGAGGACGACCCTTCGTCCGGCAGAACGCCGCTGGCCGCCATCCTGGAGCTGGACTGGACAGGCGACGCCTTGCCCGATGCCGCGGCCGTGCAGGCGATGCGCCCGCTGGTGTGCGATTACTATTTCTGGCAAAACCGCCACGACCACAGTTTCGTCGATGCCAGGGTGCCGCGGGCTTACACCTTGGTGGCGAATGCCGCGCCCCTGGTGGATACGCAAGTGAAGAGCTACAGCGGCGGCTGGCACGTGGGCGACAGCGTCTGGCGGCAGCGCCGCTGGGAGCAGGTCGACCCGGCCAGGCGCCAGCGTTTCAAGGCCGCATCGAGCGAGGAAGTGTGCATAGGCGGCCAGGCCTTGCGCCAGAATACGAGCCGCATCGGCGACAGCATCCTGCAGGCGCTCGGCGACCTGTCCGAACTGGACCAGCTGCCCTGCCTGACGGCGATCGAGACGCGCCACGGCAGCGCGGCGCTGGCTGAATATATCAACGGCAACCCGATCATCAGCGAAGTGCAGTGGCAGTCATCGACGGTGAGCGAACTCGACTTGAGCAACAGCAATGTCAGCCGCCTCATCGTGCATGCCGCAGGCTTGCAAGCGCTGCGCCTGAACGAGGGCTTGAGCACCCTGACACTGAATGGCGCGCCGTCGCCATCGCTGCGCATCGACGACCCGCATGCAGGGCGCTTCCTGCGCCTGCAGTGTGGCGGCGCCCTGGCGCCATTCCAGGGCCTCGATGAATTGACCCACCTGTCGCTGAGCGCCATGCCGGCCGTGGATTTCGACGTGGTGGCGCAGCGTTTTCCCGGGCTGACTGAGCTGACCGTCCGGGGCAAGCCGGGGCTGGCGTCGAACGTGGCCAGCATCGCCAGGCTGGCGCACCTGCAAGATTTCACCGCGTATGAATTGTTTGGCTACGGCCCTGACGACTTTCCCACTCCGGCGCAATTGCCGTCCTTGTCCAGCCTGTGCCTGGCCAGCCTGCCGGCCGATGCGGCCAAGGCCATCAAGTCCAGCTATAAAAAGGCGGCGGCGCTGGGTTTGAGCCTGTCGGTGACGCGGCCGCGCAAGCCCGAGTGGCTGGCGGAAAACCTGGACAATCCGTTCCGCGACTGGGATGGCCGCGAACACATTTCGGCCGCGTACGCCAAAAAGGCCGCGCAGGCGTATAAAAAGCTGCTGGCCACGGCGCGCGCCATCGATGCGGTCAAGGATGGCGCGGCCGCGCACGCCATCGCGCAGCAGATGGTCGCCGACTATGTCGCCGTGTTTAACCAGATCGAGCGGCGTTCCAGCATCATCGAGACGGTGGAGCGCGATGAAATCTATGTGGCGCTGGAGCAGGTGCTGACGCAAGCGCCGCTGCCCGATGTGGCGGCGCTATATGCCGTGTTCGACCGCCTGCGCGATTTCTAACGCTTTCTTTCGCTTTCTAGAAAAAAAGTTCTAGACAGAGAGTTCTAGACTGGGTATTCTAGCGGCATGCTGAAAAATACCTCCACTCCCCATCCCACGGCCGCCGAACTGGACCTGCTGCGCATCCTGTGGCAGCGCGGTCCGTCCGACGCCCGCGCCGTGTACGACGCCCTGGCCGCAGAGCGCGCCGACGCCAGCTACGCCACCGTGCTGCGCCAGCTGCAACTGATGCATGGCAAGGGCCTGCTGAGCCGCGATGAAAGCCAGCGGCCGCAGCTGTATGCCGCCGTCGAAGCGCAGGAAAAGCTGCAGACCAGCTTGCTCAAGGACTTGATCGGCAAGGTGTTTTCCGGTTCCGGCAAGGCCCTGGTGTTGACGGCGCTGCGCGAGCACGTGAGCGACGCGGAGCGCCTGGAAATTGAAAAGATCTTGCGCAGCAAGGACGGCAAGGCGCCATGAACCTGGACATGCACCTCGGCATCGATATGGGCAAGCTTGTCCCCGCGCTGGGCTGGGTCTTGCTGTATTTCGTCTGGCAGGGCGTGATCGTCGGCGCCGTCTCCGCTGTCCTGCTGCGGCTGCTGCGCCACGCCGGCGCGGGCCGGCGCTACGCCGTCTGCGCGCTGGCGCTGCTGCTGTGCCTGTGTATTCCCCTCGTGCACCTGCTGTCGCTGCTGTCGCACGCTACGCCCGCCCGCCTGGCGATGGAGGCGCCGCCCGCCTGGCGCGCCGCGCTGCAAGCGTGGATGCCGGCCCTGGTGCTGGCCTGGGGCGCCGGCGTTGGATTGATGAGCTTGCGCCTGTGCCTGGGCCTGGCCTGGGTCGGCAGGCTGCGCCGCCAGGCGGCGGCCGCACCGGCCATCTGGCAGGCGCGCGTCGATGCGCTGGCGCAGCGCATGGGCTTGCGCCGCAACCGCCAGGTGCCGCTGAAGCTGCACGCGGGCTTGTCCAGCCCCGTGACGGTGGGCTTCTGGCGTCCCGTCATCCTGCTGCCGGCCGCCTTGCTGAGCGGCATGCCCGTCGCCTTGCTGGAAGCGTTGCTGGCGCATGAACTGGCGCATGTGCGGCGCTGGGATTACCTGGTCAATCTGTTGCAAAGCGTGGCCGAGGCGCTGCTGTTTTTTCACCCCGTCGTCTGGTGGCTGTCGGCGCGCATGCGGGCCGAGCGGGAACAGGTGGCCGACGCCCTGGCGGCGCAAGCGCTGCAGGACCCGCAGCGGCTGGCCACGGCGCTGCATGCGCTGTCCCTGCACGCTGCCGCGCCCAGCCAGCCGGGCCTGCTGATGTCGGCCCGGGGCGGGGCCTTGCTGACGCGCATAGAACGCCTGGTGGCGCCCGGTCCCGACACGGGCGGCTGGAAGCTGGCCTTGCCTGCCTTGCTGCTGGCCTGCGCCACCCTGCTGCTGCAGGTGCAGGGCAAGCCCGCCGTCAACGGGGCGATCCTGGCCGATGCCGCCGCCGGCATGCTGGCCTTGCCCGTCAGCGCGAAACACATGCTGGTATTCGATGACGCCAGCGGCAAGGTGCTGATGGCGAAAGATGCGGATGCCGTCGTGCCCATCGCCTCGATCACCAAGCTGATGACGGCCATGGTGGTGCTGGACGCGGGCCTCGATCCTGATGAAAAGCTGCGCATCGTGCACGCGGACGGCGACTCGTCGATGCAGCGCCGCGGCGTGCTGGCCGATGGCGCGGCCGTGTCGCGCGGCGCGCTGTTGCAACTGGCGCTGCTGCCGTCCGAAAACCGGGCCGCCGCCGCGCTGGCGCGTACCTATCCCGGCGGCAGCGCGGCCTTTGCGCAGGCGCTGCAGGCGAAGATTCATCAGCTGGGATTGCGCCGCACCACCCTGACAGAGCCGGTCGGCAGCTCGCCCGCGAATACGTCCACGGCCACGGAAGTGGCGAAGATCGTGGCGGCGGCAGCGCGCTATCCGGACATAGCGCGCATCACCAGCCATCCGCGGGCCAGCGTGGCCGTCAATGGGCGGACGCGCACCTTGCACAACACCAATCCGCTGGTGGGCGGCAAGGGCTGGGACATCCTGCTGTCGAAGACGGGCAGCAGCAACGAGGCGGGCAGCTGCCTGACCATGCGCATGCGCAGCGGCGGCAAGCACGTCACCGTGGTGCTGCTGGACGCCGACGGCGCGCAGCGGCGCTCGCTCGACGCGGGCAATATCCGCGACACCCTGGCCGGCAGGACGGGCCAGATGTACTGATCCCCCTGGCGCGCCGCGTCGCGGCCGCCTTTCTTTTTACCCTCTGGAGAGAATGATGACACTATTGGCGAAGTTGATGCTGGCTACGGTTGCGACCATGGCGGCGGGCACGGTGCAGGCAAAGACGCCGGCACCGCTGCAGAATCCACCTGTCGATTGCGACAGTTGCAAGGAATGGAATGCGCCCGTCAAGCCGTTCAATATCTATGGCAATAGCTGGTACGTGGGCACGGCCGGCCTGTCCGCCGTGCTGGTGACCAGCCCGCAGGGCCATATCCTGCTGGACGGTGCGTTGCCGCAATCGGCGCCCCTGATCATCGCCAGCATCCAGGCGCTGGGCTTTCGCATCGAGGATGTGAAATACATCCTCAATTCCCACGCGCACTGGGACCATGCGGGCGGCATCGCGGCACTGCAACGGGCCAGCGGCGCCACCGTGGTGGCCAGCGCCTCGGGCGCCCTTGGCTTGCAAAGCGGTACCAATGGCAAGGACGATCCGCAGTACCAGGCCCATCCCGTCGTGCATGTGGCCAAGGTTGCCAAGGTCAAGGTGGTGGGCGAGGGCGATGCCGTGAAGGTGGGGCCGCTGGCCCTGACGGCCCACATGACGCCGGGCCATACGCCGGGCAGCACGACGTGGACCTGGACTTCGTGCGAAGGCGACCGCTGCCTGGACGTCGTGTATGCGGACAGCCTGAACCCGTATGCCAGCGGCGACTTCCGCTACACGGGCAAGGCTAAAGGCAAGGGAGGCACGCCCGACATTTCGGCCTCGTTCGAAGCGAGTATCGCCAAGGTGTCCGCCTTGCCATGCGACATCATCATCCCCGTGCATCCGGGCACGACGGACGTGCTGGGCAAGGCCGCCAGACGCAACGGCGCGGACAATCCCCTGATCGACGCTGGCGCCTGCCGCGCCTACGCTGCCGAAGCGGGCGGCTTGCTGGCCAAGCGCCTGGCGAAAGAGCGGGGCGAAACGCTGCCTGCCGAGGCCAAGGGCGCAGCGCACGCGCATTAAGCCGTTTTTACTGTGCCGCCTGCTGCTGTTTTTGCAGGCGCTTCAGGAACACCGTCATTTCCTTGACTGCTTGCAGGTCGCCTTGCTGCCGGGCCACCGTCATACCGGTGGTCCAGGCGGCCTGCGCTTCATCGGTCCGGCCCAGCTGGTGCAAGGCCTTGCCCAGCAGTTTCCAGGCGGCCGAGTAGCCGGCTTGCTGCACGGTGGCCTGCGCCAGGTGGATGGCCGCTTGCTCCGCATCATTGTCCTTCAGGCAGGCGTCGCCCAGGCCAAAGCGCAGTAGAGCGTTGTCGCGCCCGCTCGCCAGCAGTTTTTCCAGCTTTTCACGCATGCCCGGCTCTCCCATTTTTGCCTCCGTTAATATGCAAGTTAATTCTTGCATATTAACGCTTCCCGGCCCAGGAAACAAGCGGCCTTCAGTCCGCGACATCCACTACCAGCTTGCCGCGCGCGCTGCCGTCCAGCTGGGCCGCATGCGCGTCGCGCGCCGTGCGCAAGCTAAAACGGCGTGCCCGCATCTATCAGCTTGCTGGCTTCGCGCAAGATCGCGCCGTGGCGCGCGTGGCCCTGTCCGCTGACGCCGTGGCCGCCATGCGCAGGCGCGCCAGCTGCGTGCCGCCAAGGTGCAAGTGTCCGTGGATTTTCTGGCGCAGATCTTCCGCGCACCCTTTAATGAGAATTGATTATCAATTATAATGCAAGCCTATTGCATTGATTTGCGCCCTCGTCAGGAATTCCATGTCCGTGTCTTACCACCGCCCCGTTGCGCTTTTGCTTGCCGCCGCCTCGCCCCTGGTGTTGGCAGCCGACCCTGCCGACGGCAAGCCCGATGCGCAGGACGTTGTCACCGTCAAGGCCGAGCGCCAGCATTACCGCAGCCTGTCCGCCACGGGCGCCACCAAGACGGATGCCTTGCTGATGGATCTGCCGCAAAGCGTGCGCGTGTTGACGGGCGACCTGCTGCGCGACGCGGGCGTGACGACCTTGGCCGGCGCGCTGGACCTGGCCAGCGGCATTGCAAAACAAAGTCCGCTGGGCGGCCTGTGGGACAGCTACGCCATGCGCGGCTTCACGGGCGACCCGAATTTCGGCTCCGACTACATGGTCAACGGTTTCAGTTCCAGCCGCGGCTACAACGGCATGCGCGACAGCGGCAATACGCAGATCGTGGAAGTGCTGAAAGGCCCGGCGTCGGCCCTGTACGGCCGGGGCGAGCCGGGCGGCACGGTGAACATCACGACGAAAAAGCCGAAGTTCGCGCCCGCATACAGCGCCGACTTTTCACTGGGCAGTTTCCAGGCGCGCCGCGCCGCCGTGGAGTTGACGGGGCCCGTGAGCGGAACCGTCGCCTACCGCCTGAACGCGGCGCATGAAGAGGGGCACAGCTTCCGCGATGCCTTGAAGGTCGAGCGCAGCCTGTTTTCGCCTTCCTTCCTCTGGCTGCCGGGCGAGCACACGAGCGTATCGTATGAAATCGAAGCGGTGCAGCAGCGCGCGCCGTTCGACCGGGGCGTGGTGGCCGTCAACGGCCAGCTGGGGCCGTGCCCGTGTCGCGCTTCCTGGGCGAACCGGGCGACGGTCCCATGACGGTCAGGTCGCTGGGCCAGCAGCTGTTCATCCACCACGCGCTGTCGGACGACTGGACGCTGCAGGCGGGCGCTTCCTACCGCGACAGCGAATTGAAGGGTTTTTCGACCGAGGCGAACAAGCTGCTGGCCGATGGCCGCAGCCTGAACCGCCAGCGCCGCCACCGCAATTTTTCCGCCACCGACGTGTCGGCCCGCGTGGAGTTGCTGGGCAAGTTCAGGACGGGCACGCTGGCGCACGAGGTGCTGGCGGGCGTCGACGCCTATCATTTCGACGACCAGCGGGTGCAGCTGCGCCGCAATCCCTCGGCCGCGAATGCGTATGCCATCGATATTTTCAATCCCGTGTACGGCGGCAAGGCCGATCCCCTGGCCCTGTCCATCGACACGCAGGAAGGGCAACGGGCGCGCGGCCTGTATGTGCAGGACCAGCTGGACCTGGGCGCGCAATGGAAGGCCCTGGCCGGCGTGCGCCACGACACGTACACGCAGGACGTGAGGAACAATCGTTTGAACGTCAGCAACCGCCAGTCGCTGTCGGCCACCAGTCCGCGCGCGGGCCTCGTCTACCAGCCGTCGAAAGCGTGGTCCCTGTATGCGAGCGCGGCCAAAGGTTTCCGGCCCAACAGCGGTATCAGCATCGCCAACCAGGCATTCCCGGCCGAGCGCAGCCGCTCGTATGAGCTGGGCGCGAAGCTGGAAACGGGCAAGCTGACGGGCACCGTGGCCGTGTACGATATCCGCAAGCGCAATGTGCTGTCGACCAATCCCGTCAACACGGACTTCGCCATCGCGGCGGGCGAGGTGGGCAGCCGGGGCCTGGAACTGGACGTCTCGGGCGAAGTGGCGCGCGGCTTGCGCGTTTCGGGCGCCTATGCCTACACCAACGCCACCGTCACGCGCGGCGACGCGACGATCATGACGGGCAGCCGCTTTGCCAACGTGCCGCGTCACAGCGCCAACCTGCTGGCCACGCAGCAGATGGCGCTGGGCACGGGCACGGCCAGCGTGGGCGGCGGCGTGCAGTACGTGGGCGAGCGCCTGGGCGACGTCGCCGTCAGCAGCAGCTTTACCCTGCCGGCCTACACGACGGCCAGGTTGCTGGCCTCGTATACGCCCGACGCCAGACTGCGCCTGGCCCTGAACGTGGAAAACCTGTTCAACCGCAGCTACTATGCCAGTTCCTACAGCCCATTGTGGGTGGCGCCGGGGGCCGAGCGTACGCTCACCTTGAATGCGCACTACCGTTTTTAAGCTATCGCCATGACATCGACTTCCTCTACACCCCTGCGCGCGCGCATTGCCGTCATCGACGTCATGCGCGGCCTCGTCATGCTGATCATGCTCTTCGACCATGTGCGCGAAACCGTCTTCCTGCACCATCAGGTCGGCGACCCGATGGATGCGGCCGGTGTCGATCCGGCCCTGTTCTTCACGCGCCTGGCGGCCCACGTGTGCGCGCCCATGTTCGTCTTCCTGACGGGCTTGTCGGCCTGGCTGTATGCGCATCCGGCCGCCGGCCCCCGCAGTGCGGCCGGTTTCCTGTTCAAGCGGGGCTTGCTGCTGGTGCTGCTGGAATTGATATTCGTCAACTTTGCCTGGAGCGGCGCGTTTCCGCCCGCCGTGCTGTACTTGCAGGTGATCTGGGTCATCGGCCTGGCCATGATGGCGCTGGCCGTGCTGCACCGGCTGCCGTTGAACGTGCTGGCGCTGCTGGGCGTGGCGATCATCGCGGGCCAGCATCTGCTCACCGGCTTGCGCGCGGAACCGGGCAGCCTGGCCTATTATGTGCTGACGGTGCTGCTGCAACGCGGGTATCTGGTAGCCGATGGCGCCATGAAGATCAAGGTCAGCTACCCGCTGCTGCCGTGGATAGGCGTGATCGTGCTCGGCTATGCGGCCGGGCCCCTGTATGCGCGCAGCCGCTCACCGGAAGGACGGCGCCGCCTGCTGCTGGCGCTGGGCAGCGGCAGCTTGCTGCTGCTGGCCGTGCTGCGCGGCTTCAATCTCTATGGCGAAACCCTGCCGTGGGTGGCGGGCGAGACGGCCTTGCGCACGGCCATTAGCGTGCTGAACTTTACCAAGTATCCGCCGTCGCTGGATTTCCTGCTGTTCACCCTGGGCCTGGGCTTGCTGGGCCTGGCCTGGCTGGAAAGCATCGACAACTGGTTTACGCGGGCTTGCGCCACGTTCGGCGGCGCGCCCATGTTTTACTATCTGCTGCACCTGTACTTGCTGCTGGCCATCGGCCTGGCCCTGACGGCCGTGCTGGGCGCCAACCACGGCGGCCGCTACGGCGTCGAGCATGTCTGGCAAGTGTGGCTGATCGCGCTGGCCCTGATGCCCGTGCTGTACTTTCCCTGCCGCACGTTTGCCCATTACAAGCGCGCGTCGCAGCAGGCGTGGGTGCGCTATTTCTAGGCCCGCTTATTTACAGTAGAGTCGGTCGATACTGTGCGACGACGCCAGGTAATGCCGTGTCTGCCAAGCAATCGCCACGCGGTAGGCGCACGGCGGGTCGAGCGCCACGTTGACGGGGAAGCCGCCATTGTTGCCCGATAAGTGAGGGCCGCCCGCGCCGCCGCGGAACAGATAGTTGCTGGGCGGCGGAGGCGGCGTGAAACTGGCGGCCGGCAGCGGTGGCGGCGGGTGCTGGATGCCGTTGTTGTTGGAAATCGTGATATTAAAGAAGCGCAAATGCGGATGGTCTATCGTGTACAGGATATGCACGAGGCCGCCCGCGATGGGGTTGCAGGCATTGCTGCGCAACTCTTCCAAGTCCAGCGCCACGATGACGGGCGAGTTGTCGAAGACGATGGAGTCGAGCCCGTCCGTGGCCAGCAGCGCCAGGGTGGTACCATCGCGCACCTCGAAACCGAGGCGGTAGCGGCGTATGGGTTCGCTCTCGGCCGCCGTCAGGCTGCGGCCCGCGTCGAGGATGGGCAAGCCGCCCGGCAGCTTGGCCGGATGCAGGCTGGTGATGGCGGGCGTATTCACGGTGAGCAAATCGAAGGTGCGCAGGAAGATGTTGGGCGCCACGTTGACGACGGCCGTCGTGCCGTCGCGCATGTCCACGGTGACGGGCTTGCCGTCGACGCGTATCCAGCCGCCCGGTTTCAGGTCGCCCGCGTCGACGATCACCTGTGCCGAGTCGCTCAAGCCCAGTCCATTCGTGTAAAACACATAGCCGACGAGGGTGCCGAGTAGTTGCGTCAGCGGCGCCAGGCTGGCCGGCGCCACCGTGGGCAGGGCCGTGGGGTCGTCGCTGCCGCCGGGCCAGGACCATTCGCCGATGAGGAAACGGTACTCGAGCGGATTGGCGGGAATGGCGCTGTTGCGCAGCGGGCAATTGCCCTTCAGGGTGACGCCGCCGGCAAACACATATGAAGCACCGGGGCCGCCCGCATAGCCTTGCGGGGAAAAGCCCGCCAGCGACGGAAACGGGTGGATGTCGAACACTTCCACCTGCTGCCAATGGGGCACGCCTTCCACATCGGGCGGCAGGACGTCTTTCGAGCACAATTCCACGCAGAAGCAGTGGCCCACGTTTTCCCGGCCCGGCTGGCGGCCGTCGGCCTGCGTTTCCGACACGATGGTGACGCTGCCCAGCTGCACCGTGAAATATACGTCGGGGCCGCTGGCGAATTCCACGTTGATGAACGGTGAAAACGGCGTCAAGGTGAAGTCCGACGTCAGGTAATCGATGCGGAAGCGCCCGCTGGCATCCGTCACCGCGTCGCCCAGCGCATCGTCCTGCAGCCAGTCCGCGTCGAATGCATGCACGGTGGCGCCGGCGATCGGCGTGTGCGGCGCGTCGCAGGTGCGCAGGCGGCCGCAGATGGTCCAGGCGTCGAAGCGGGCGCGCACGAGGCACCAGAATCGCTGCGGCAGGCAATAGTCCCAGACGGCGAGGAAATTATTGTCGACTTGGCGCCAGCGGGGCTGCACGGTGGTGATGGAAAACTGCAGGGGCACGGGGTCTTTCGACCCCGGCTTCAGGTGGGGCACGGTGGGGCACAGCACGTCCACTTCCACGGCCTCGCCCTGGTACCGCTCCTGTTCGCCCAGGGTAAAACTGTAGTTGCCGTCGTCGTCCGTACGCGCTTCGGCCAGCAGGAACGGCGCTTTCGCCTGCACCTCCTCGTCCGTGAGGATGGCGAAGGTTTCCTTGGCGCTGGCCACGGCCAGCGCCGTGACGTTTTGCGATTCGCGCGGCCGGTACAGGCGCACGGTGACGTGGGATAAGGCTTCAGGACACTCGGCACAGATCAAGCCGCACAGCTTGCCTCGCAGGATGTAGGCCATGATGGCTCCCTTGCTGATGTGGAAGGCGCACCGCTCACAGTGGCGGCGCTGTTACCAAGCTAGCAAATGGATCGCCGATAGGCTTGATCTGGCTTAAACCTGCTGTCTATTTAATCAGCGCCAGTACCTCCCGAAAACGCGGGTGCTTGCAGTCGCGCAACCATTCAAAGGCCAGCATCTCCACCGTCACCAGCTGCGCGCCCAGCCTGTCCAGGCGGGCCAGGGCCGCGTCGCGGCTGGCCGCCTGGCGCGAACCGACGGCGTCGATGGCGATGCTCACTGCGTAACCCAGTTCCAGCAGGCCGATGGCCGTCTGCAGCATGCAGACATGGGCTTCGCAGCCCGTGACGACGATCTGTCTGCGCCCGGGCGGCAGGATGGCCTGCAAGCCGTCAAAACAGGCGCCGAAGTGCGTCTTGTGCAAGGTGCGTTCGCACAGGGCGGCGATTTCTTCCACGTTCGGCCCCAGTCCCTGGCGGTTCTGTTCCGTGCCCAGCACGGGCACGTCGAGCAGGCGGGCGATCCTGGCCAGGCGCAGGTTCTGTGCCAGCACCAGGCCCGCATCGTGAATGGCCGGCATCAAGCGGCCCTGCAGGTCGACTATCACCAGTACGGCCTGGTTTGCATCCATCAGCATGGCATCTCCTTTGATCGGTATGTGGCGACAGTGTAGCGCGCTGCCGCGTGCTCAGGCGGGCCAGCTGGGCGTGGCCGTCTCGCCCATCAGGTAGGCGTGATTGAGGTCGATGGCCGTGCGCAGGTAGTTCCACAGGGCGCTGACCCGGGCGATGTTGCGCCGCTCGCTGGGCGAGATCATCCAGAAGGCGCGCAGCAGGTCGATCTCGCCGTCGAGCACGGGCAGCAGTTCGTTCGACTGCTGGGCCACGAAGCAGGGCAGGATGGCCAGCGCCTGGCCCGCGCGCGCCGCGTGGTACTGAGCGATCACGCTGGTGCTGCGGAACGCGCGCAGCGAGTCGGGCGCCACATTGTCCATGTAGCGCAGCTCCGCGCTGAAGACCAGGTCGTCCACGTAGCCGATGATGGGGTGCTGCGCCAGCTGCGCCACGCTGGTGATGGGCGCGTGGCGGGCCAGGTAGGCTGGCGTGGCGTACAGTTTCAGCCGGTAGTCGGACAGCTTGGTCACCACATACGGTCCGGACAGGGGGCGCTCGATGGAAATGGCCACGTCCGCCTCGCGCTTGGACAGGCTGACGAAGCGGGGCACGGCGATCAGGTCCACGCTGATGTGCGGGTACCTGCCGCAGAACTGCGCCAGGTGGGGCGCCAGCACGATGGCGCCGAAGCCTTCCGTGGCGCCCAGGCGCACCTGGCCCGACAGCAGGCGGTTGTGTTCGCCCAGCTCCTCGGTGGCGGCAAACACCGTGCTTTCCATCGTTTCCGCGTATTCCATCAGGCGGTGGCCTTCGGGCGTCAGCTGGTAGCCCACGTAATTGCGGTCGAACAGCTGCGTGCCCACCTGCTCCTCGAACTTGCGCATGCGCCGCGACACGGTGGAATGGTCGATGCCCAGCTTTTTCGCCGCATCGACGAGACCGGCGCTGCGCGTCAGTTCCAGGAAGACCCGTACATTGTCCCAATCGAGCACTTTGTTCTCCTTGTGCGTTTTTGCAAAGGAATTATGCATTAATTTCACTTGAGTGCATATTTTTACACATGCAGAATGCAGATATACATATAAGAAAAACCTTTACCCCTCAGGAGACACCGCATGAAAAAGACCGTTCTGGCCATGGGCGCGCTGGCGCTTTCCCTGTCTTTCACCGGCGCGCACGCGCAGATTTCCGATGGCGTCGTCAAGATCGGCATCCTGACCGACATGTCCGGCCCGTATTCGGCCATGGGCGGGCGCGGCTCTGTCGTCGCCAGCCAGATGGCCGTCGAGGATTGCCTGAAGGCCGAATGCAAGGGCATGAAGATCGAAATCCTGTCGGCCGACCACTTGAACAAGGCCGACATCGCCGCCTCCAAGGCGCGCGAATGGATAGACCGCGACAAGGTCGACGCCATCGCCGACCTCACCAACTCGTCCGTGGCCCTGTCCGTGCAAAAGCTGATGAAGGAGAAGGGCGGCATCGCCATGTTCAGCGGCCCCGCCACGGGACGCCTGACCAATGAGGACTGCTCGCCGAACGGCTTCCACTGGATGTTCGACACGTATTCGCAGGCGGCCGGCACGGCGGCGGCCTTGACCAAGCTGGGGCAGAAATCCTGGTACTTCGTCACCGTCGATTATGCGTTCGGCCATTCGCTGGAAAAGGATGCCAGCGATGTCGTCAAGCGCAATGGCGGCACCGTGCTGGGCGCCGTGCGCCATCCGCTCAACGCATCCGACTTTTCGTCCTTCCTGGTGCAGGCGCAGGGTTCGAAGGCGCAGGTGATCGGCCTGGCCAATGGCGGCGCCGACACGGTGTCGGCCATCAAGCAGGCGCGCGAATTTCGCATCGGCAGCGGCAAGGACCAGCGCCTGGCCGCCTTGCTGGTGTTCCTCTCCGACGTGCATGCGCTGGGCCTGGACACGGCCCAGGGCCTCGTCTACGCGGACGGCTTTTACTGGGATTACGATGACCGCAGCCGCGCGTTCGCCAAGCGCTTCGAGGCCCTCAACAAGGGCGCCAAGCCGACCATGGTGCAGGCGGGCGTGTATTCCAGCGTCTACCACTACCTGAAATCGGTGGCGGCCGCAAAGAGCGACGACTCGAAGGTCGTCGCCCAGAAGATGCGCGAACTGCCTATCAAGGACGCCGTCATGAACAATGCCTCGATCCGCCCCGACGGCCGCGTGATCCACGACATGTATCTGGTGCAGGTGAAGACCCCGGCCGAATCGAAGGGCGCGTGGGACTACCTGAAGGTGCTGTCCACCATCCCCGCCGACCAGGCCTTCAAGCCCATGGATGCGGCAGCGTGCAACCTGGTCAAGAAGTAATTCAAGATAAACCCGAAGGGCAAATACCGGGGGCGGACCCTCAGGGGGGATTTCCCCCAATGGGGAAAATCCCGATTCCGAAGGAACTGACCCCAGATTTCCGCTGCTGTGACGCGACTTTCGCGTATCGAATTATTGGAGCCTTACATGAACCAAGCCCTCACCCAAGTCCCAACCGTCCCCCTGCACATCGGCGGCAAGCACCACGCATCAAACAGCACCGAATGGCGCGACGTCGTCAATCCGGCCACGCAGGAAATCGTCGCCAGGGTGCCGTTTTCCACGCCCGATGAAGTGAAGCTGGCCGTTGCCACGGCCAAGGAAGCGTTCAAGACTTGGCGCAATACGCCGCTGGCGGCGCGCATGCGCATCATGCTCAAGTACCAGCACCTGATCCGCGAAAACATAGGCTCCCTGGCCGAACTGATCACGCGCGAACATGGCAAGACCCTGCCCGACGCGGAAGGGGAGGTGATGCGCGGCCTGGAAGTGGTGGAGCACGCGTGCTCGATCGCCACCCTGCAGCTGGGCGAGATCGCGGAAAACGCGGCCAATGGCGTCGATGTCTACAATATCTACCAGCCGCTGGGCGTGGGCGCCGGCATCACGGCATTCAACTTCCCCGTCATGCTGCCGTGTTTCATGTTCCCCATCGCTATCGCCTGCGGCAATACCTTCGTGCTGAAACCGTCGGAACAGGACCCGTCCTCGAGCATGTACCTGGTCGAGCTGATGTACCAGGCGGGCTTGCCGGCCGGCGTGCTGAACGTCGTGCATGGCGGCGCCGACGTCGTCAACATGCTGTGCGACCATCCCGACATCAAGGCCGTGTCCTTCATCGGCTCCACCCACGTGGGCACGCATGTGTACCGCCGCGCCAGCGAAGCGGGCAAGCGCGCGCAATCGATGATGGGCGCGAAAAACCATTGCGTGGTGCTGGCCGACGCCAACAAGGAGCAGGCGATCAATAACCTGATCGGCGCCGCGTTCGGCGCGGCCGGCCAGCGCTGCATGGCCAATTCCGTCGTCGTGCTGGTGGGCGAGGCGCGTTCCTGGCTGCCGGAAATCGTCGCCCGCTCGCAGGCCCTGAAAGTGGGGCCTGGCAGCGACCGCGAGGCGGACCTGGGGCCGATGGTCTCGAAAGCAGCCATGCAGCGCGCGGAAAAGCTGATCCAGGCGGGCGTGGACGAAGGCGCGCAGCTGCTGCTCGATGGCCGCGGCCACAAGGTGGCCGGTTACGAAGGCGGCAACTTCATGGGACCGACGATTTTCTCCAAGGTGCAGGCCTCGAACTCCGTCTACACGCAGGAAATCTTCGGCCCCGCCATGTGCGTGGTGGAGACGGACACCCTGGACCAGGCCATCGCCTTCATCAACGCCAACCCGAACGGCAACGGCACCTCGATCTTCACGTCGTCCGGCTGGGCGGGACGCAAGTTCCAGAACGAGATCGACGTGGGGCAGGTGGGCATCAACGTGGCCATCCCCGTGCCCGTCGCCTATTTCAGCTTCACGGGGTCGCGCGCGTCGAAACTGGGAGACTTGGGCCCGAACGGCAAGCAGGCCCTGTACTTCTGGACGCAGACCAAGACCGTCACGGCGCGCTGGTTCGCCCCGGACGATGGCGGCAGCGGCGTCAACACCACCATTGCGATGAAATAAGGGGCGGCGATGAGCACAAACATCGTTTTCATCGGCCTGGGCAACATGGGCTTGCCCATGGCGCAAAACCTCGTGCGGGCCGGCCATGCGGTGACGGGTTTCGATCTGGTGCCGGCCAGCGTGCAGCAGTTTGCCGACGGCGGCGGCCTCGTGTCCGACGACCAGGCGGCGGCGATCCGGGCCGCCGACATCGTCATCACCATGCTGCCGGCCAGCCGCCACGTGCTGGGTGCTTATTTGGGTAAGCCTTTGGGCGAGACGGGCATCCTGGCGCAGGCGCGGCCCGGCACCCTGCTGATCGACTGTTCGACGATTTCCACGGAGGCGGCGCGCCAGGTGGGCCGCGCCGCGCAGGACAAGGGCTTGCCCATGCTGGACGCGCCCGTGTCGGGCGGCACGGCGGGTGCCGCCAACGGCACCCTGACCTTCATGGTGGGCGGCGAAGCATCGGCGCTGGACGCGGCGCGGCCCTGCCTGGAAATCATGGGCAAGGCCATCTTCCACGCGGGCGGTTCGGGCTGCGGGCAGACGGTCAAGATCTGCAACAACATGCTGCTGGGGATTTTGATGATCGGCACCAGCGAAGCGATACGCCTGGGCGTGGCGAATGGCCTGGACCCGAAGGTGGTGTCGGACGTGATGGCGAAAAGCTCGGGCCGCAACTGGACCCTGGAGGTGTACAACCCGTGTCCGGGCGTGGCCGAGAACGTGCCCGCGTCGCGCGGCTACACGGGCGGCTTCGGCGTCGACCTGATGCTGAAAGACCTGGGCCTGGCCGTGGAAAGCGCGCTGGCCAGCGGCGCCTCCGTGCCGCTGGGCGCCTTGTCGCGCAATCTGTACAGCTTGCACAGCAAGGCGGGAGCGGGCGCGCTGGATTTTTCCAGCATTTACCGGCTGCTGGGTGAAAAAGCTTAGGGCTGTTGCGCCTGCAGGGCGGCCAGTTCCGCCCTGGCTTTTTCCAGCTTGCCTTCCAGCTTGGCGATTTTCTTCGGCTCTTTATTGGCTTCCTGGGCCAGGCGCAGCGAACGCTCCGTCTGGTTCACCTTGGCCTGCGCCTTGACGATTTTCTTGTTGTGGCGCTCGACCAGGGTACTGTCGCGGCAGTGGGCATTGACCTCGTCGAGCGCGCGGGTGAGGCCGGCGACCTTGTCGGACAGGCCCTGTTCCTGCGCCTGGCGCAATTCGCTGCGGATGCCTTCGCGCTTGGCGGCGCAGCCCGTCAGCTGGGTGTCGGCGGCGCCGGCGGCACCGCTGGCGGCGAGGGCGACGAGCAAGGTCAAGGCGGTTTTCGATAGGCGGTTCATGGCATTCCTGTGTCAGTGGTGGGCTCGTGCAATGTAAGCCTGCCAGCGTGCCCTGTCAAACTTCGCGTGCAGTGCGCGCCTGTCTGGCATGGCATCGGCTACCATGCGTGTTTTCTTCTTCCCGACACCTTCGCATGCCCAAGAAATTTCTCTTGCTGATTCCTTTCCTGCTGCCGTTGCCGCTCCTGGCCCAGACCTCGCCCACCTTGCTCGACCTGCAGCTGATCGCCATCAAGGCCAGGGCTGATGCGGCTAGCCATAGCCCGGAAAGCATCGCCGAATTTGCCGAGACCCGGCGCGTGGCGGAAACGGGCGACGTGGAGGCGCAGCTGGAACTGGCGCGCATGCTGCAGCTGGGCGTCGGCACGCCGCAGGATACGGCGCAGTCGATGGCCTGGATACGCAAGTCGGCCGAAGGCGGCTATGCGCCGGCGCAGGCGGCCATGGGCGTGGCCTACACCCTGGGCGGCAAGGTGCCCATCGACCGCGTGCAGGGCGAATACTGGCTGCGCAAGGGCGCGGCGCAGGGAGATGCAGAAGCGCAAACCATCCTGGCGATGGAATTCATCGATGGCGGCAGCAGTGCCGAAGAGCAGGCGCAGGCCATCACCTGGCTGAAGGCGGCGGCGAACGAGCAGCACTTTGTGCCCGCCTACAATGCGCTGGGCGAGCACCTGATGCGCGCAGCCGTCGATGAACAGGACCGCGGCGAGGCTTTCCAATGGTATTACAGATCGGCGCGCGAAAAGGAGCCGGCCGGCATGCGCAACCTGGCCCGCGCACATGAGCTGGGCCTGGGCGTGGCGCAGTCGGACAAGCTGGCCCTGGTCTGGTACGAGCGGGCCGGATGGAGCGGCGACTTGCCCGCCATGCGGCGCATGATCGAGGTGTATGTCAAAGGCGAACTGGGACAACAGGCGAATGCCGAAGACGCCGCCGAATGGCGCGATAAACTGGCAGAGGCAGTGGCAGAGGCAGAAAAGAAATGAAGACCATCCTGTTTGTATTGAGCCTGGCCCTGGCGCAGCCCGTGCTGGCGCAGCCAGCGTCCACCAGCGAACCGCGCCAGCATCCGGCGCTGGTCGAATTCGATATGTCCGGCCTCGATGACATGCGCGCAAGGGCGCAGGCCGTGATCGACCGCCCGGCCGACCTGTCGCCGGAAAAGGTCGCCGCTTTCGACAAGGCGCGCCGCGCGGCGGAAGGGGGCGATGCTGCCGCCCAGCTGGAACTGTCGCAGATGCTGCACGAGGGCGTGGGCACGCCGCGCGACCGCGACCTGGGCCTGGCGTGGCTGAAGAAGGCGGCCGAAGGCGGCAACGGTCCCGCGCAAGCCTTCCTCGGCGTCGCCTATACGCTGGGCCAGGGCATGGCCATCGACCGCAAGCTGGGCGAATACTGGTCGCGCAAGGGCGCCGCGCAAGGCGTGGAACTGGCCAACTTCACGGTGGCCCAGCACTTTGAAAATATCCACAGCAGCCCGGAAGAACAGGCGCATGCGCTGCACTGGCTGAAGTTCTATGCGGAAAACGGCTTCATCCCCGCCTACAATGAAATCGGCTACCGCCTGATGATGACGGCGCAGGACGAGGCGCAGCGCAAGGAAGCATTCGGCTGGTACATGAAGGCGGCCAAGGCGCTCGATCCGTCCGGCTTGAACAATGTGGCGTATGCGTATGAAGTGGGTCGGGGCGTGCCGCAGAGCGACGAGGCGGCCCTGGGCTGGTACGAGATGGCGGCCATCGCCAAAAGCCCGCCGGGCCAGACGGGTTTCGCGCGCCTGCTGGAACAGGGGCGTGGCGGAGCGACCCGGCAAGGGCCGGCGCCCAAGCCCTTCGAGTTGTACCTGCTGGCGGCGAAGCAGGGCGACGCGGAAGCCATCGAGCGGCTCGTCAAGGTGTACGATAAGGGCGAGCTGGGGCAGCAGGCCAGCCCCATGCGCGCTGCGCTGTGGCGGGAAAAACTGCGGGAGGGCAAAGTCCCCTGATAGACCGAGACGGCGCGAAAACGGCATGCTATCATCATTGTTATCGATAACAATATCATGAGAGACCCATGAATCCCGATTTCCGCTCCAGGGACATGCTCGAAAAGCATATCCTGCACACGATGCACTTTTATCACCCGCGCGCTGTGGACCCGAGCGGCGGCTTCTATCACTTTTTCCGCGATGACGGCACCGTGTACGACGCCGGCACGCGCCACCTGGTCAGCAGCACGCGCTTCATCTTCAATTACGCCATGGCGTACCGCCATTTCGGCGGTGACGATTACCAGGCGGCCCTGCGCCACGGCGTGGCCTTCTTGCGCGATGCGCACCGCGACCCGGCCACGGGCGGCTACGCCTGGCAACTGAAGTGGCAAGACGGCGTCAAGACGGTGGAAGACGGCGCCAACCACTGCTACGGCCTGGCCTTCGTGCTGCTCGCGTATGCGCATGCCTTGCAAGCCGGCGTGACGGAAGCGCGCGCCTACCTGGATGAAACCTTCGAGCTGATGGAGCAGCGTTTCTGGCTGCCCGAGCACGGCCTGTATGCGGACGTGGCCAGCGCCGACTGGGCCACGCTGGACGGCTACCGGGGCCAGAACGCCAATATGCACGCCTGCGAAGCGATGCTGGCCGCTTTTGAAGCGACGGGCGAGGCGCGCTACCTGCATCGCGCGGAAACCCTGGCGCACAACATCACCGTGCGCCAGGCAGGCCTGGCGAACGGCATGATCTGGGAGCACTACAAACCCGACTGGTCGATCGACTGGGAATACAATCTGCACGACAAGAGCAATATCTTCCGTCCATGGGGCTACCAGCCGGGCCACTTCACGGAATGGGCCAAGCTGCTGCTGATCATGGAGCGCCACAGCCGGTTCATGGCCGGTCCGTCGGACTGGCTGCTGCCCCGTGCGCGCGCCCTGTACGACACGGCGCTGGCGAAGGCCTGGGATGGCGCGCATGGCGGCATCCATTACGGCTTCGGTCCGCAGGACGAGATCTGCGACGGCGACAAATACTTCTGGGTGCAGGCGGAAAGCTTTGCCGCCGCCGCCGTGCTGGCCGCGCGCACGGGCGACGACGCCTACTGGCTCAGCTACGACAAGATCTGGGACTACAGCTGGCGGCACTTCGTCGACCACGAACACGGCGCCT
Source organism: Janthinobacterium sp. FT14W (assembly GCF_009208755.1). Classification (NCBI taxonomy): domain Bacteria; kingdom Pseudomonadati; phylum Pseudomonadota; class Betaproteobacteria; order Burkholderiales; family Oxalobacteraceae; genus Janthinobacterium; species Janthinobacterium sp. FT14W. The sequence continues at coordinate 53,257 of NZ_WFLL01000002.1, forward strand.
GGTACCGCATCCTCACGCCCGGGAACCAGAAAATCAGCGATGAGAAAAGCCCGGCCGGCAAGGTCGATTACCACACCATGGGCGCCTGCTATGAAGTGCTGAACGTGATCGGCGGTGCCGCATGAACGGCGTTTTCCCTACCTTTGTATCGGCCGGCGAAGCGCTGACGGACATGCTGCGCACAGGCGCCGATTGCTGGAGCAGCCAGGTGGGCGGCTCGACCTGGAACGTGGCACGCGTGATGGCGCGCCTGGGCGTGCCCAGCGCCTTTGCCGGCGCCGTCAGCCGCGACGTGTTCGGCGACGCGCTGGCAGCTGCCACCGAAGCGGCGGGCCTGGACATGCGCTTTTTGCAGCGCCGGGCGAAGTCGCCGCTGCTGGCCATCGTGCATGAACTGCATCCGCCCACCTATTACTTCATCGGCGACGACAGCGCCGACCTGCATTTCGACGCGGCGCAGCTGCCGGGCGGCTGGATGCAAGGGGCGCAATGGGTGCACTTCGGCGGCATCAGCCTGGCGCGCGAACCGCTGGCGGGCAAGCTGGTGGCGCTGGCGCAGGAACTGAAGGCGGCTGGCGTGAAGATCAGCTATGACCCGAATTTCCGCGTCATGATGGATGAGCGCTACGACGCCACCCTGCGCCGCATGGTGGCGCTGGCCGACGTGGTAAAAGTGTCCGATGAAGACCTGGCGGGCCTGTTCCGCCACGACGACATCGATGGCGCGTTCGGCGTGCTGCGCGGCTGGAATCCGCAAGCCACCTATTTGTATACGCGTGGCGCGCAGGGCGCTGCCCTGTACCAGGGTGAGCACACATGGCAGGCGGCGCCGCCCGCCATCGAGGTGGTCGACTCGGTGGGCGCGGGCGACGCCAGCATCGGCGGCTTGCTGTACAGCCTGATGTACCGGCCCGATGCGGGCGGCGGCCAGCATTTGCGCTTTGCCGTCGCGGCCGGGGCGGGCGCCTGCCTGGCGGCCGGCGGCTCGCCCCCATCGGTGGAGCTGGTGGAGTCGCTGGCGGCGCGCACGGCGGTGCGCTAGCAGCAGTAGTCCAGCGAGCCGCCCGACGGTCAATGCCGGGGTCGGACCCGGCCGGTCTGATCCCGCGTAACGGGACCCGTCGATGCCCGCGCCATCAAGGTGTACGCCATCAGGTGATGCGTGGCGGGCGCCGTTTCCCCGCTGCGGCGCTGGCGTATCTCGTCGATGACGAGATTGACGGCGGCGCGCGCCATGTCGGCGATGGGCTGGTGGATCGTGGTCAGCTCGGGCCACACGGTGGTGGCGACGGGCGTGTCGTCGAAGCCGCACACGCTGACGTCCTGCGGTACCTGCAAGCCCATGCCGTGCGCCACGGCCAGGGCGGCGGCGGCCATGTCGTCGTTGCTGGCGAAGATGGCGCTGGGGTGCGGTGCTTGCGCCAGCAGCTGGCGCGCCGCATCGAGCCCCGAACGGTAGGTGAAGTAGCCTTGCGCCACCCGGTGGGGCGGCACCCGCAAACCCGCTTCCCGCATGCCGTCCTCGAAGGCCTGGCGGCGCAGCAGGGCGGGCGTGTGTTCCGGGTCGCCCTCGATGAAGCCGATGTCGCGGTGGCCCAGCGCGAGCAGATGGCGCGTCATGGCCAGCGCGCCTGCGTAATCGTCGATGCGCACGGCCGAGACGCCGGGCGAGGGGCGCGCCGTGGCCACGGCGATGGCGGGGATGCCCATGCCGTTCAGCTGGGCCAGCACTGCCGGCGAATCGCACAGGGGCGGCGGCACGAGGATGCCGTCCACGCCGGCCGCCACCAGGCAGTCGATGGCGGTGCGCTGGCTGGCCAGGTCGCCGCAGCGCTCGAGCAGCAGCTGGCCGCCGCCCTGGCGGCACTGGTCCATGGCGCCAACTAAAAATTCGCTGAGGAAGGCCGCGCTGGGGTTGCTGTACAGCAGGCCGATGCGCAGGGTGCCCGTGCGGGCGGCGCGGGCCGCCAGGTTGGGCTGGTAGCGCAGGGCGGCAATCGCCGCCTCGACCTTGTCGCGCGTGGCCGTGCTGACGCTGGCGCGCCCGTTGATCACGCGCGACACCGTCATGGCCGATACGCCGGCCATGCGCGCCACGTCGTGCACGGTGGCGCCGCTGGCGGCATCCAATGCGGCCTGGGCCGCCTTATTCGAGGTGGCCACCGAATTTCAGCTTGCCGCTGATGCGCATGCCGTGCAGTTGTCCCTCTTCCAGCTCGGCGGCGCTGGTGCGCTGCGCTGTGTCGCGCCGCGCCAGGCCCACCGACAGGATATCGAGCATCATCAGCTGCAGCAGGCGCACGATCATGGGCACGAAATTGAGGTTGCCTTCCGGGTGGTTCAGGGTCAGCAGCACGTCGGCCAGCTTGGCCAGCGGCGAACCGCTGGCCGTGATCGCCAGCACGCGCGCGCCGCAGCCCTGCGCCACCTTGACGGTGCGCAGCAGCTCGGGCAGGGCGCCCGAGCGGGAAATGACCAGCGCCACGTCGCCCGGCTTGAGCATGGCGGCGCTCATTTCCTGCGCCTGCGGATCGGCAAAGAAGCTGCTGACGATGCCCAGGTTGAGCAGCTTGTGCTGCATGTCGTCGGCCACCACGCGGGCGCTGCCCACGGCCAGCAATTCCACGCGCTGCGCGCCGCGCAGCAGTTCGATGGCGGCCGTCAGCGCCTTCACGTCGAGCATGTCGCGCATGGCCAGCGCGGCCGAGGCGTTGTTGCCCAGTACCTTGCGCGCCAGTTCCGCGTCGGAGTCCGAAATCTCCACATGGCAGTGCGCCACCGTGATGGCGCCGCCCGTCAGGCCGGAGGCCAGCTTCAGCTTGAAATCGGCCAGGCCCTGCACGCCGATCGAGCGGCAAAAGCGCATCACGGTCGGCTGGCTCACGCCCACCCGCTGGGCGATTTCGGCAATGGGCAGGGTCAGCATGGCGTTCGGTTCCTTCAGGACCCAGTCGGCCACCTTGCATTCCGATGGGCTCATCCTGCCGCGCGCCTGGCGCACGGATTCGAGCACGGGCGCGCCGGAATGGGCGCGCTTGAGCTTTTGCGCCAGGATGGCGGCGATGCCCAGGAACGTGGGCAGTTCGGCCGTGATCAAAAAGGTGGGGATCTGCGCCAGGTATTCGTTCAGGCGGCCCTTCTGTTCGAAGCGGGCGCGGAACTGCGACTGCTCGAACAGGGGCCCCAGGCGCGGCACGATGCCGCCGCCTATATAGATGCCGCCCAGCGCGCCCAGGGTCATGGCCACGTTGCCGGCGATGGAGCCGAGGATGGCGCAGAAGCAGTCCACCGCTTCGATGCACACGTCGCATTCGTTGTTCAGCGCGCGGCTGGTGATTTCGGCCGCCAGCAGGGGCAGCGCATCGGGCTTGCCGGCGCGTTCGGACAGGGCGCGGTAGATCAGTTCCAGTCCCCGTCCGGAAGCGAGGCGTTCGGCCGAGACGTGCGACAGTTCGCGCCAGGCGAAGGACAGCACGTCCATCTCGCGCTGGTCGCACGGGGCGAAGCTGACGTGGCCCCCTTCGCTGCCCAGCGCGATCCAGCGGTCTTCCGCGGGGATCATGCCCGACACGCCCAGTCCCGTGCCCGAACCGAGCAGGCCGATGACGCTGTCGGCGCGCGCCATGCCGCCGCCGATCTGCAGGCGCTGGTCGGGCCGCAGGTAGGGCAGGGCCATGGCCAGCGCCGTGAAGTCGTTCACGACGAGCAAGGTATCGAGGCCCAGCGCTTCGCGCATGGCTTCGATCGAGAAGAACCAGTGATGGTTCATCATGCGGATATTGTCGTCGTCGATGGGATTGGCGATGGCGATGGCGGCATGGCGCACGCGCGCCGAACCTGCAGCGCGCGCCTCGCTGCTATCGATATAGGCGGTGATGGCGTCGAGCAGCGAAGCGTAGTCGTCGCAGGGCAGCACGGCCACCGCTTCCAGGTGGCCCTGGCGCGTTTCGAGCACGAAGCGGGCATTGGTGCCGCCGATGTCTGCCAGCAGGCGCGGCCCGTCACTGAAACGCTCCGCCGGATCGCTGCCTGCTACTTCCATTTTTTCATCAATTTTCATGGCGGTGCTTAGTCTCGTCTGCGTGCGCTGTCGTGGCGGCGCACTGTCGTTATGGGCAAAAACCAAGGATTTTAATTCGTATACGTGCCGCGTGCCGAAAAATGCGGGACGCCTGCGCAATTGCTTGTCCAGCGTGCCAGAAAGGGTGGCGTCAGCGGGAAAAAACAGGGCAGTCAACGCGCAGATCAGTACGCAAATAAAGTGTCGCAGAGTAGTCGTAGGATTACAACATAATATGTTGATATTTGTTCGTAGTATAGTTACTATGTCCCTGCTGGAAAGAATTCTGGCCAGTACATTCGGCCACGAATGACTAGATAAAAACAAATTACTGAGGAGACTTACCATGCTGCATCGCACCATGTTGAAGGCCGTGTTGAAAGCACTGCCAGCTGCCATCGTCTTGGCCATCGCCAGCGGTTCCGCTGCCGCCGATCCCATGTATCCATCCGATTCCGAAGGCTTCCATGGCTACCTGCGCGCCGGCGCCGGCAGCAATACCTCGGGCGACGGCGGCTCGCAAGGCTGCTTCGGCCTGGGCGGCAATACCATGAAATACCGTCTGGGCAATGAGTGCGACGCCTACACGGAGTTCGGCTACACCAAGTCCATCGCCAATTCCGGCGGCGTGAACTACCTGGCCACCATCTGGGTCAACGCCTACGCGCCGAATTCGGATTTCGGCGACAACAAGCTGGGCATCGTCAAGGCCTATGTCGAAGCGCAGGGACTCGATTTCCTGAACGGCGGCACGGCCTGGATCGGTAAGCGCTTCTACTACCGTCCTGACATCCACATGCTGGACTTGCAATACATCAATATGAACGGCACGGGTGCCGGCCTGGACCGCATTCCTGCCGGCCCGGGTAAATTCTCGTACGCCTTCTTCAAGGACAACGACATCAACACCGTGTCGCCGACCGGCGTCGTCAGCACCAAGTCCGCCGTGCGCCAGAACTTTATCTACGGCGAGATTCCCGTGAATGAAAACGGCACCCTGGACCTGGCCGCCACCTACATCATCGGTGAAGGCAAGGACAACGACTTATACGGCAAGAAACACAATGGCTGGCAGCTGTCGGCCTTCCACCGTCAAGCCAAAGTCTTCGGCGGCGGCAATACCTTCGGCGTGCAGTACGGCGTCGGTCCCGGCACGGGCAAGGGCGCGCAGTTCGGCGCGTCGGGCGACACCAATTTCGGCTCGGACGTGAAACGCACGCGCATCTTCAATGACATGGCGATCCAGCCCATGGCCAACTTCGGCATGGAATTCGTCGCCCTGTGGCAAAAAGACGAGTCCAACGCCAACGGTTCCTCGACCTGGACCTCGGTCGGCGTGCGTCCTGTGTACGCGTTCACCAACAACTTCAAGCTGGTGGGCGAACTGGGCACGGACCGCGTGACGCAAGCGGGCGGCCTGCCGGCCAAGCGCCTGACCAAGCTGACCATCGCGCCGACGATCTCGGCCGGTCCTGGCCTGTGGTCGCGTCCTGAACTGCGCGCCTTTGTCACCTACGGCAAATGGAACGATGCGGCCACCGCCTCGGTCAACGCGTCGAACAACGGCGGCCCCATCTACAACAACAATACCAGCGGAACGTCCTACGGCTTCCAAGTGGAAACCTGGTTCTAAGCACCGGACCGAACCTGCTGCGCGGCGCGCCTTGCGGCCTGCGATGCTCACCGGGTTCCAGCCCGGCTGCGCTTCCCGGCCACAAATCGCTGCCGCTCGCGACGGTTTTGTTCAGTGTTGATGTTTGTAATGCAGATCAACCTGGCGCATCCTTCGCGGATGCGTTTTTGGCGCCGTCCCGTGATATAAATGCAATGTAGTCATTTCATGGATCACGGCGCCGTCTTTATACCAAGATGATGCCCGTTTGCAAGCGGGTCTGAGCACAAGAGCGCCGGTACAGGCGCAGATTTCACCTTTTTCGGCCCCCGTATGCCGAAGCCCCCTAAAAGCTTGATCAAAAAAGGAATGTGGAGATGAAACTGAAATTCAAGATTACCCAACTGGCCGCATTGACCACCCTGGCATTCGCCGGCAGCGCCTTTGCGACCGACGTGGAAGTGTTGCACTACTGGACCTCCGGCGGCGAAGCGAAGTCCGTGGGCCAGTTGCAGCAAATCGTGAAAGAAAGCGGCTTCGGCTGGAAAGACTTCGCCGTGGCTGGCGGCGCTGGCGAAAACGCCGCGACCGCGCTGAAAACCCGCGTCATTTCCGGCAATCCGCCAACGGCCGCCCAGATCAAGGGCCCGTCGATCCAGGAGTGGGGCGCGGAAGGCGTGCTGGCGAATATCGATGATGCCGCCATTCCAGGCAAATGGGATGCCGTGCTGCCGAAAGTCGTCGCCGACATCATGAAATACAAGGGCCACTACGTCGCCGCTCCCGTCAACGTCCACCGCGTCAACTGGATGTGGGTCAATCCGGAAGTGCTGAGAAAAGCCGGCGTGGCCACCACCCCGACCACCTGGGATGCGTTCTTCGACGCGGCCGAGAAAATCAAGAAATCGGGCGGCATCGCGATCGCCCACGGCGGCCAGCCATGGCAGGACGCCACCGTGTTCGAATCCGTCGCGCTGGGCGTGGGCGGCACGGAATTCTACAAGAAGGCCATCCTCAAGCTGGACCAGAAGGAATTGACCGGCCCGACCATGCTCAAGGTGTTCGACACCCTGGGCAAGGTGAAGACCTACATCGACAAGGATGCGGCAGGCCGCGACTGGAACCTGGCGACCGCCATGGTCATCAACAACAAGGCCGGCTTCCAGTTCATGGGCGACTGGGCCAAGGGCGAGTTCACGGCTGCCGGCAAGGTGCCGGGCAAGGACTACCTGTGCGTGGCCGCGCCTGGCACGGACAAGGCCTACACCTTCAACATCGATTCGTTTGCCATGTTCACGCAAAAGGATGCAAATGCGAAGAAAGGGCAGATCGCCCTGGCCAACGCCATCATGAATCCGAAGTTCCAGTCGATCTTCAACCTGAACAAGGGTTCCATCCCCGTGCGTTCCGGCGTTTCCAAGGACAAGTTTGACGCTTGCGCCCTGAAATCGATGGAAGACATGGACGCTACCAACAAGAACGGCGGCCTGGTGCCATCGTTTGCCCACGGCATGGCGCTGCCATCGGCCACGCAAGGCGCCGTGACCGACGTCATCGCCAAGTTCATGAATACCAACATGAGCTCGAAAGACGCGGTTGCCGCATTGGCCAAAGCGGCAAAAGTGAAGTAATCACGACGGCGCCGGCACTCCCGCCGGCGCCCTCTGCATCGCATGCATCGCAGGCGCCCGCCCTGGCGTTCGTCCAGGCCGGCGCCACACGCAGTTCTACTTCTACGGCTGTCCTATGTCCATACGCAAGCAATTCGACCGATGGATACCGCAGATGGTGCTGGGCCCCACGCTCATCGCCAGCCTGGTATTCGTCTATGGTTTTATCTTTTTGACCGGTTGGCTGTCGCTGACCGAATCGCGGCTGATGCCGAACTACGAGTTCGCCGGCCTGGTGCAATACGTCGAGCTGTTCGACAATGAGCGCTGGTGGACCTCGCTCAAGAACCTCGGCATCTTCGGTGTCCTGTTCATCGCCTGCAGCATCGCCATCGGCCTGTTCCTGGCCATCCTGCTGGACCAGAAAATCCGCGCCGAAGGCGCGCTGCGCGCCATCTACCTGTATCCGATGGCGCTGTCCTTCATCGTCACCGGCACGGCCTGGAAATGGATGCTCAATCCCAGCCTGGGCCTGGAAAAGGTCATGCACGACTGGGGCTGGACCTCGTTTACCTTCGACTGGCTGGTGAACTCCGACATGGCCATCTACACGGTGGTGATCGCCGGCGTCTGGCAATCGTCGGGCTTCGTCATGGCCCTGTTCCTGGCGGGCCTGCGCGGCATCGATGATGAAATCATCAAGGCGGCGCAAGTCGATGGCGCGTCCTTGCCGACGATTTACTGGCGCATCGTGATTCCCGCCATGCGGCCCGTGTTCTTCAGCGTGCTGCTGATCCTCGCGCATATCGCCATCAAGAGCTTCGACCTGGTCATCGCACTGACGGCTGGCGGACCTGGCAACTCGTCGTCCGTGCCGGCCATCTTCATGTACCAGTTTTCCTTCACCCGCGGCCAGCTGGGCCTGGGCTCGGCATCGGCAATGATGATGCTGGCTACCATCGTGGCCGTGCTCGTGCCGCTGATGTACCTGGAAACGCGCAGCGCAAAGGCGATGAGATGACACCTACACGCAATAATCGCCTCACCCTCGGACGGGTGGTTGTATACCTGCTGCTGATCCTGTTTGCGGTGTACTACATCGTGCCCCTGTACGTGACCCTGTCGACGTCGTTCAAGTCGCTCGACGAGATCCGCAGCGGCAACCTGCTGGCACTGCCGCACGTGTGGCAGTTCGATTCCTGGTCCAAGGCCTGGTCCTCGGCCTGCACGGGCGTCACCTGCGACGGCATGCAGCCGTTCTTCTGGAACTCGATCAAGATGGTGATTCCCGCCGTGCTGATCTCGACCTTCCTGGGCGCCTTCAACGGCTATGTGTTCGCGCACTGGCGCTTCCGCGGTTCGGAAATCCTGTTTGCCGCCTTGCTGGTGGGCTGCTTCATTCCGTTCCAGGTGGTGATCCTGCCGATGGCGCGTTTGCTGGGCGAATTCGGCCTGGCCAATACCACCACGGGCCTCGTCTTCGTGCACGTGGTGTACGGCACGGCCTTCACGACCCTGTTCTTCCGCAACTACTATATCGGCGTGCCGGAAGAGCTGATCAAGGCGGCGCGCATCGACGGTGCCGGCTTCTTCCTGATCTTCCGCAAGATCGTGCTGCCGATTTCGGGTCCGATTTTCGTCGTCTGCATCATCTGGCAATTCACGCAGATCTGGAACGACTTCCTGTTCGGCATCGTGTTCGCCAGCGGCGATTCGCAGCCGATCACGGTGGGCTTGAACAACCTGGTCAACACGTCCACGGGCGTGAAGGAATACAACGTCAACATGGCTGCCGCGGTGATTGCCGCGCTGCCGACCCTGCTGGTCTATCTGGTCGCAGGCCGTTATTTTGTGCGCGGTCTGACCGCAGGCGCAGTCAAAGGTTAAGGAAAGAATATGTCCAGTTTATCGATACGCAGCATCCGCAAGGTGTACACGAATGGCGTCGAAGTCCTCAAGGGCATCGACATCGAGATCAAGGATGGCCAGTTTCTGATCCTCGTCGGCGGCTCCGGCTCCGGCAAGTCGACCTTGCTCAACATGGTAGCCGGCCTGGAAAGCGTCACCTCGGGCGAAATCCTCATCGACGGCAAGGTGGTCAACGACCTGCCGCCGAAGGACCGCGACATCGCCATGGTGTTCCAGTCCTACGCGCTGTACCCGTCGATGACGGTGCGCGAAAACATCGCGTTCGGCCTGAACGTGAAAAAAGTGCCGAAGGCGGAGCAGGAAGAAATCGTCGCCCGCGTGGCCGAAACGCTGCAGATCACCCACTTGCTGGACCGCCGTCCGGCGCAGTTGTCGGGCGGTCAGCGCCAGCGCGTGGCCATGGGCCGCGCCATCTCGCGCAAGCCGTCGCTGTTCCTGTTCGACGAACCGCTGTCGAACCTGGACGCCAAGCTGCGCGTGGAAATGCGCGCCGAGATCAAGCTGCTGCACCAGCGCCTGAAAGCCACCATCGTCTACGTCACGCATGACCAGATCGAGGCGATGACCATGGGCGATCTGATCGCCGTCATGAAGGATGGGGTGGTGCAGCAACTGGGCACGCCGCAGGAAATCTACGACAATCCGGCGAACCTGTTCGTGGCCGGCTTCATCGGCTCGCCGTCGATGAACTTCATTACCGTCAAGCCTGTCATCGAGGGCAACGAGGTATTTGCCGTCATCGACAACGCGGGCAAGAGCATGCGCCTGGTCTTGCCATTCCCGGCCGACAAGCTGCGCAGCCATGCGGGCCGCGACGTGATCCTGGGCGTGCGCCCGGAACAGATCACGGACATGAGCAGCGCGCACGGCGACGTGGGCCAGGAACTGGGCTGCCTGATCGACCTCGTCGAGCCGACCGGTCCCGACACCCTGCTGACGACGCGCTTGAACGGCGCGGCAGTGACCTGCCGCACGCACCCGCGCGAAGCCGTGCTGCCGGGGCAGACCATGCAGCTGTCGTTCAACCTGTCGAAAGCGGCCCTGTTCGATCCGGCCAACGGCGAACGCATCGCGTAAGCAGCAACTGCGATAAAAAACGGCCCGCCTGTCAGCTGACAGGCGGGCCGTTGTCGTTTGCGCCGCGCTTACTTGGCCAGCGATTTTTTATACGCGATGGCGTAGCTCAGCTTGCCCGTCGGCGTGACCAGGTCGTCCAGCGCCGCCTGGCTGAAGACGCCCGTCCAGCCCAGCGCCTGCGCCGTCGCGCCGCCGCTGACGATGTCGCCCGCCTTCAGGCCCGCCATCGCCAGCGAAGCCGTCTTGATGGTGGCCATGTAGCTGCTGGCGTCGCTCGTATCCGTCCTGGCCAGGTCGACGCCGGCCTGCTTGCGCAGCCAGTCGGCCCAGTAGAATTCGAGGAATTCCGTGGCTGTCGATGGCACCACGTAGCCCGCGTCGCGCGTGAAGTAGACGAGGGCGCGGTAGGGATCGTTGCCCAGCGATTTGAGGCCGATGGAGGCCGGCAGCTGGCTGGTGGCGATGGCCTTGTTGCCGCCATCCTTGAGCCAGACCTTGTTGACCTTCTTCATCTGTGCCCAGAAATCGTATTCATTGAGCTTGCTGAAATTGTCCGTCACTTTGACCCACACTTTGAGCTGATGGTTCTGGCCATTGTCCGCATCCCAGAAGGCGCTGAACGTGTGGTGGCCGTCCGTCAGGTACAGGGTGCCGTTCGGGCCGATGACGACGGTCTTCATGTCGCCCGGCTTGGTGCCCACGGCGGACTTGCACTGGAAGGTGGCGGGCGGGGTGCTCAGGGTGGCGCCGGCCACGTTGGCCGTTTTCGTCACCACGTCGTCCTGGCCGTTGGCTTCGCACAGTTCGGCGAATTTCTTCGGCTTGTTGGTCTTGGCCATGATCTGGTCTTCCGCGCCGTAGCGGCCCAGCTTGTAGTAGATCTGGTCGTAGCCGACGGCGGGCTGCGTGGGGCGCAGTTCGTCGAGCGACACTTGCAGGAAGACGGGCGCCGCATCGGTGCCGGCGGCCGTGGCGGCCAGCACTTGCTGGCGCGCGCTCAGGACGGGCGGCGTTTCCAGCACGCTCTTGCCGGTGGCCATGGGCGTGCCGCCATCGATGATCTGCGCGACGATGCTGCCGCTGGCATTGACGATGTCGATATCCGTGCCGCTCTGTTTTACCTGCAGGTTGTCCAGCAGGACGTCGGCCGGGTCCTTGCTGTTCGGCGTCAGGGCGCCATTGACGAAGTCGTAGCTGGCCGCCATGCCCAGGGTCTGCATGGGTGCCGCCAGGGCCTTGCCCAGCTGCGTCTGCGCCGTTTGCAGGCGTGCCGCATCGACGGCGGCCAGGCTGGCGGGCGATGCGCTCGACGGGGTGCTGCCCAGCAGCTGCATGGCGATGACGGAGGTGAGCGGCGTGAGGTTGACGGCCGTTTCCTTCAGCGACAAGGTGTACAGGGTGGCGCCGCCCGCCGGCGTGACGGAGACGAGGAAGGGCGCCTTCGCCGCCGCAGCCAGGGTGATGGCCACCTTGCCATTCGCGTCCGTGGTGCCGCTGCCGACGACATTCTTGCTGGCGTCGAGCACGCTGACGGAGGCGTTCGCCACGGCCTTGCCGGTGGCCGCCACCACGTTCAACAGGCGTGCGGGAGTGACGGGATCGACTGGCACGACGGGCGCCGTGGCGTCGTCGCGGTAGTCGTGGCCGCCGCAGGCGGCCAGGCTGGCGCCCAGCGTCATGGCGATGGCGAGGGATAGAGTCGTGCGGCGAAGGCTGTTCTTGTACATGGTGTCCCGTGATGTCGGCATAAAAAGTGCCGACATGCTAGCGGGCGCAGATGTCAGGATGATGACACGCCCGCATGTCACTGGCGCGGCAGCGACTTCCGGTAGCCGATGGCGTAGCGCAGTTTGCCTTTGTCCCGCGTCAATTCATCGCGTGTCTCGCGGTCGACTTGGTCCAGCGCCCCCAGGTCCGCCGCCGTTTGATGCCGCGCAGGCGCGGCGCACAATGGCCGCGCGCCGTCAGCGGCCCAGCATGCGCAGGCAGGCGGCGGCCACGTCGGCGGCAAAGGCGCTGCTATCGTCCAGTTGCGCGGCGATGGCGTCGTCCGTCACGCCATGCACGGCCGAGTAAATCATCAGGGCCGCCAGGCGCGGCTGGGGCAGGGGCCACGCGCCCGCTGCCGCGCCGCCTGCCAGGATGGCGCCCAGCTGCGCCAGGATGGCGTTCTTGTCGGGATTGTCCGCAGAGTCGATGCCGATGCCGATGCTGCGGCGGTGCTGCGTGTAGACGATGTCGTGCAGGCGCCAAGTGGCCAGGTAAGTGGCCACATTCGCCTGCACCCAGGCGCGCAGCCGGCCCTCCCAGTCGTGCGGCATGCACAGGCCGACTGCCGTTTCCAGGCTGGCCAGGAAACGGGCCGTGTAGCGTGCGGCCAGCGCCGCCAGCATTTCATGCTTGGACGGGAAGTAATGATAGAAGGTGCCTTTCGCCACGCCGGCCAGCGCCGTGATGTCGCTGACGGTGGTCGCTTCCACGCCCTGGTCCAGGAATAGCCGCTCGGCGGCGGCCATCAATTCATCGAGGCGTACTTCGGCCGGCTTGGTGCGGGGGCGGGCGGGGGCCGGCGGGGCGGCATCGGGCAAGACGGTCTGGGTGGGGCGTGTCGTGGTCATGCGCCCAGTATAAGTGAAGCGCGGGCGCCGCCCAAGCATCCGCGTGCACACGGTGGATTTTTAATTGACCGACGGTCGGTCGATGGTTATGATGAAAGCGAACTCATACTTAGGAGCGACTCCATGCAGCGTTATCGCCGTGCGGCCCTGGTGGCCGCCGCCTACCTGGGCACCTTTCTTGCCTCGCTCGACATCAGCATCGTCAACGTGGCCCTGCCCACCCTGCAAACGGCGCTGGCGACGGACATGGCGGGCTTGCAGTGGGTGGTCAATGCGTATGCGCTGTGCCTGTCGGCCTGCATGCTGTCGGCCGGGCCGCTGGGCGACCGGCATGGCCACAAGCGCATCTGGCTGCTGGGCGTGGCCCTGTTTACGGCCGGGTCACTGCTGTGCGCGCTGGCCGCCAGCCTGCCCCTGCTGCTGGCCGGGCGTGCCGTGCAGGGCGTGGCGGGGGCCCTGCTGATCCCGGGCGCCATGCCCATCCTCAGCCATGCCTTTCCCGACCCGCGCGAACGGGCGCACGTGATCGGCGGCTGGTCCGCCTTCAGCGCGCTGGCGCTGATCCTGGGGCCGCTGCTGGGCGGCATGCTGCTGGAAGCCACGGGCTGGCAAAGCATTTTCCTGATCAACCTGCCGCTGGGCTTGCTTGCCCTGCTGCTGGGCGCCTGGGGCATCCCCGAGCGCCGCTACCACGGGCAGGCGGCGCTGGACCGGACGGGGCAGGTGCTCAGCATCGTCTGGCTGGGCGCGCTCACCTATGCCTTGATCGCGCTGGGCGAGTCCGGGCACGGCGGCAGGTACGCGTGGCTGGCGCTGGCCGTGGCGCTGCCGGCCTTCGCCGCCTTCCTGGCCGTGGAAGCGCGCGCGCCGCGCCCCTTGCTGCCGCTGCGGCTGTTCCGCGACCGGACCTTTGCGCTGGTCAACCTGGCTTCGCTGGTGCTGGGCTTTGCCTGCTACAGCAGCCTGTTCTTCTTTTCGCTGTACCTGCAGCAGATCCAGGGCTGGGCGGCCGGCGCCAGCGGCTGGCGCATGTTGCCGCAGTTCGCGGCCATGGCCATCGTTTCCCTGTGTTTCGGCCGCCTCAGCCGTCACGTGCCGTTGCGGCGTCTGATGCTGGGGGGCTATGTGCTGGCGGGACTGGTGCTGCTGGCCACGGCGGCCCTGGCACCGTGCACGCCGTATGTCATCGTGGGTAGCTTGTTCGGCCTGCTGGGCGTGGCCATGGGACTGGCCGTGCCCGCCACCGGCCTGCTGGCGATGGCCAGCGTGGAGGGCGGGCGTGCCGCGCTGGCGTCGGCCGTCCTGAATGCCTTGCGGCAGGCGGGCATGACCCTGGGCGTGGCCGTGCTGGGCAGCGTGATGAACGTGCGCGCCGCCGCGCTGCTGGAGCGGGCGGGGCAGGTCGTGGCACTGGCCGCCGGCTTCCAGCTGGCCATGCTGCTGGCGGGGCTGGCGTGCCTGGCCGTGGCCTTGCCGCTGTACTGGCTGCCGCCGGAGTAAGGCTCAGGCAAGCAGATCGCTGGGCACGCGGGGCGAGGACATCAGGTCGCGGAAGGCGGCCCAGTGTTCGGCGCGCGTCGCGCCCTGGCGTTCGACATAGGCTTTCGCCATGTCCTGGCCCAGGTTGTAATTGATCACATAGGCACCCATGGCATCGTAGAACTGCAGGCGCTGTGCGGACTTTTCGGCCGGATACAGGCGCACGTTGACCAGCCATTCCAGCGCTTGCTCGCGGGTCAGGCTGCCTTCGAGGTACTGGCGCGCGATGTCGTTGTCGGCATAGCCGAGCTTGGCCAGCAGGCGGTTCAGCTGGGCGTAGCGGGGCGCCAGCGCGGGGTCGAGGCCGGCCAGCGGGTACAGCACCTGCTGTTCGAACGCCAGCCGCTCTGCATCCGTGAAACTCAGTTCGATGCCGTAGTTGGCCGTGCCTTCGGCGATCAGCGATTGCGGCGAATACAGCGGATAGATGCAGTACTCCATCCAGCCCTTGCCGCGCACCAGGTCGCGCTCCAGCAGCACGTTGTACACGTGGTGGCCCGGATACGCTTCGTGGCAGCCGAGGTCGACCGCGCGGTCTATATACACGGGCAAGTCGGTATTGATCTGGATCACGCTCTGGTAATTACCCTTGTACCAGTTGTAGCCGCTCCACGGCTTGTCGGTGACAAATTCCAGCACGAAATCTTCGCCTTCGGGCAGGGCGATGTATTGCAAGGTGCGTTCACGGCCCGCGCGGATGGCCGCATCCATGACGGCGCGCAGCTTGTCGGCGGGAATGACGAGTTGCGCGCGCAAGGCGTTCACGCGTTCGCTGACCGTGCCGTCGCCGGGCAGCAGGGTGTCGATCTCCGCCACCAGCTGTTCGTACCAGGCGCGGCTGTGATGGGGCGAGACGGCGTCGTACAAGCGCGCGCTTTCCGTGTCGAAATCGAGGCGCGATCCCTGCAGCATGTCCGCCTTGGCCAGCAGCGCTTGCAGCTGCTTGCGCAGGTTGAGGGCGCGCAAGGAGGCGTCGCCGGCCAGCAGGGCCAGCGCGGTGTCCGCGGCAGCCTGGATGTCGCTCAGACTCTGCGGCTGGGCGTTCGCCTGCTGCTGCCAGGCGGGCGGGCCGTAATAGGCGTCCACATACGAGGCGTCGTGCCGGCCCATGGCCAGGACCAGCTTGACGTAGCGCTCGGCCACGTCGGCAAGGAGGAGAGTGTTGCTGTCGTTATTGGTCATGGCGGCAAGGTTGTTCGCGGTTGGCAGGCGCTTATTGTATAGCGCATTGGCGCAGGCGTGAGGCGTACGGTGGCGACCTCCTTTCCGTATAGTAATTGGAAAAAGACATCTTGATATGGCTCATTGAACCCGGCATTCGCGGCCTGCGCTGCGCGCTTTGACGGCAAGATGGGAGGTCGTCTTTTTATCTGCAGGCGTGATTTTCTCCTCGATCCTCCTTCGTTTATGGACGAACATGACATACGACAGATCATTTTATGGCTGTGCGGGAGCGCAAGCGCGTGACGACAAGCGCGTGACGACAAGCGCACGCAGTGGAAAGATATCGAATGCGCCTGCTGGCACGACTGGAGGGAGAGGGGACATGAGCGAGGACATCCGCAAACCACCGAGAGACCGCTCGCAGGACGAGGCGATGGCCGGACTGTACCGCGACGATCCCGCCTTCGCCCTGGAGCTGATCAACAATATCCTCGCCGAGGGCGACCATGGCGAACTGCTGGCCGTGCTGCGCCAGCTGACGCGCGCCTTTGGCGGCGTGCCTGCCGTGGCGCAGGCGGCCAGGCTCAACCCTACCCAGCTGTACCGGACCTTGTCGCCCGAAGGCAATCCCTCGCTCGCCACCTTGACGGCCATCCTCGACGCCATGGGCTTGCGCCTGGCCGTGGAACCCAGGCAGCCCGAACGTCCATTTCCCCCGCCGGCTGCCTGAGCCCCCTGGCGGCTTAAAACTCCACGGGCCGCGCTTCGCGCATCGCTTGCGTCATGGCCAGGCCGATGCGCGTCGCTTCCGTCGCGTCGTGCAAGGTCAGGGACAGGGTGCGCCGGCCCAGCGCCGCATCCGTGAATTCCTGCGCCTCGATCAGGAAGGCGTCGGCGAAGCGGGCATAGAAATCCGGCGTGCACTCATTGCGCACGCCATGCGCATCCGAGATTTCCACCCGGTTCAGGCGCGGATTGCTGCCCACGGCCAGGCGGCCGCCCGTGCCGAACACTTCCGTCAGGGTTTCATGGCCGTGCGCCATGGTGCGCGAAGCCATGAAGCTGGCCATGCTGCCATCGGAAAACTCCACCGTCGCCAGGCCGTTGTCGACGTCGCCGAACGCCTGCAAACCCGTGTGGATGGCGTTGGTGCCGCTCGCATACACGCGCTTGGGCACGGGATTGCCCAGCAGCCAGCGCGCCAGGTCGATATCGTGCACGCTGCAATCGAGGAAGATGCCGCCGCTGGTGGGGGCGAAGCGCATGAAGGCGCCGCTGGGATCGTTCTGGTCGCAGGTCTGCGAACGCACCAGGTAGGGTTTGCCGATCAGGCCTTGCGCGATCTTTTGCTGCGCGTCATGGTAGCTGGCGTCGAAACGCCGCACGAAGCCGATCATGACGGTCAGCTGCGGGTGGCGCGCCGCTTCCGCTTCCACCTTCAGGCAGTCGGCCAGGTCCAGCGACAGCGGTTTTTCGCAAAATACGTGCTTGCCCGCGCGCAGGGCGGCGATGATCTGGTCCGCATGCAGCGACGTGGGCGTGACGAGGAACACGGCGTCCAGGCCAGGGTGGGCCAGCAGGGCGTCGTAGTCGGCATAGCCGGTGGCGATGCCGAGCGTGCTGGCGGCCCAGTCCAGTTCCGCTTGCACGGGACTGCAGGCGGCCACGACTTCGGCGTTGGGCACGCGCTGCGCCAGGTTGATGGCATGGCGCTGGCCCAGCCGGCCCAGGCCGACGATGCCGACTTTTAATGTTGGGGATGACATCTTGTCTCCAGATATTTTTATTGTTGAGTTATACAGTGACCACGCGCTGTTCGCGCCACGACAGGGTGGCCGCCTCGGCCAGTTCCAGTGCCTTCAAGCCATCGTGGACGGTGGTGCGCAGCGGCGTGCCGTGGCTGAGGGCATCAAAGAAGTGCGCCATTTCCTGCGCGTAGGCCACGCGATAACGTTCGAGGAAGAAGTCTTCCGGCTTGTCCACGCTGACGTTCGCAGAGCCATACGCCGTCACTTCCGTCGGCCTGTGGTTGCCTGCCTGCAGCATGCCGGCGCTGCCCAGCACTTCGAAGCGCTGGTCGTAGCCATAGGCGGCGCGGCGCGAGGCATTGATCTGGCACAAACGTCCCTTGGCCGTGCGGATGGTGACGACGGCCGTGTCCAGGTCGCCCGCCTCGCCGATGGCGGGGTCGACCAGGCAGCTGCCCGTGGCGTGCACGCTGACGGCTTCATCGTCGAGTATCCAGCGGAAGATGTCGAAATCGTGGATCAGCATATCCTTGAAGATGCCGCCCGAGACCTTGATGTAGCTGACGGGCGGCGGACCGGGATCGCGGCTGGTGACGACCAGCAATTCCGGCGTGCCGATCTCGCCCGCTTCGATGCGCGTCTTGACGGCGTTGAAGGTGGGGTCGTAGCGGCGCTGGAAGCCCAGCATACACAGCACCTTGGCTTCCTTGACGGCGGCGGCGCAGGCGCGCGCCCGGGCTATCGTCAGGTCGACGGGTTTTTCGCAGAAGATGGCCTTGCCGGCGGCGGCCGAACGCAGGATCAGGTCCGCGTGCGTGTCCGTGCTGGAGGCGATGACGACGGCCTTGATGGCCGGGTCGGCCAGCGCCGTTTCCACCGTGGCGCTGCTGCCGCCATGCAGGCCGGCCAGCGCGGCAGCCGCTTCCTGGTTGACGTCGACCACGTATTTGAACTGCACGCCGGGTTGCGCGGCCAGGTTGGCCGCGTGGATCTTGCCGATGCGTCCGGCGCCAAACAATGCTACTTCAATCATCATGTTCTCCTGGGGTGTGGATTTCTTCGATGTCGAGCTCTAATTTGTATGCCAGCGCGATGAACAGCGCCTGGCACAGGCAGATGGTGCTGGTCAGCGAGCGGAAGGCAAAGGCGCTGCCCTCGGTGACGGTGAGCAGCGCGTCGGCGGCCCGCGCGAGCGGGGCCAGCTTGCTGTCGGTAATCACGAGGACCTTGGCGCCCTTGTCCTGCGCCGCCTTGATGCACTGCTGGGTTTCCTTGCCGTAAGGCGAGAAACTGATGGCGATCGCCACATCGCGTTCGCGCACGCTGCGCATCTGTTCGCGGTGCATGCCGCCCAGTCCGCTAATCAGGTGCACGCGCTTGTCCGTGTGTTCGAGCGCGTAGGCGATGTAGGAGGCGATCGGAAAGGACCGGCGCACGCCGATCACATAGATGTTGTCCGCTTTCAGCAGCAGATTGACGGCCGCTTCCAGCTGCGCGTCGTCGAGTCCCGCGGCGAGGTCGTCGAGGCCGGCGCGGCTGGCGCCGACGAATTCGCGCGTCAGGTCGCCCGCGGTGAGGGCCGCGTCGCGCGTGGAAATGAGCTTGCGGATGCGCTGCTGGTAGTCGGGCGTGGCGCCGGCCTGGTCCGTATAAGCCTGGCGGAACACGTCCTGCATTTCACTGAAGCCCGTGTAGCCGAAGCGTTGCGCGAAGCGCACGATGGCCGATGGCTGCACGTCGCAGGCGGTGGCGATGTCGCTGATGCGCTCGAGCATCAGGCTGGCCCGGTGTTTCTCGATGTATTGGGCAATGACTTTCAGCTGGCGCGACAGATTGTCGTACTCGGCGGCAATGTGCTGCATCAGCTGTTCGATGGGGGCGGTGGCTGCCATGGTTTTTTCCTCGGTTGCTTGCTGGGCCGCAGGATTGCTGCGGCAGGTTCTGGCGAGAATTATAGGAGTGAATTCAGAAAATAGAAATGATTTTCTATTTAAATTTATTTTGAAAATTTTATTGCATTTGTCTTTTTTGTGGCCTAAGCTGTGCGCAGTGCATCGGTTTGCATGCCGCAAGGCCAGGCCGGTGACACCCTTCATAAAAGCTCGCAACTATAAAAAATAATCCGTCTAGGAGACATTCATGCATAGCAATAAAAGCAAGGGTTTGTTGAAGTGTCTGGCCATCGCCAGCCTGGGTCTGAGCCTGGGATTGAGCACGGCCACCAGCCATGCGGCCGGCGAGAAATTCGTCATGGTCAGCCATGCGCCGGACTCTGATTCCTGGTGGAACACCATCAAGAACGCCATCAAGCAGGCTGGCGAGGACTTCAACGTGTCCGTCGATTACCGCAATCCGCCGAATGGCGACCTGGCCGACATGGCGCGCCTGATCGAGCAGTCGGCGGCGCGCAACTATGATGGCTTGATCGCCGATATCGCCGACTTCAGCGTGCTGCAAAAACCGCTGGGCACGGTGGTTGCCAAGAAAATCATGCTCGTGACCATCAACTCAGGCACCCTCGCGCAAAGCGAGCAGCTCAAGGCCATCATGCACGTGGGCCAGCCCGAGTATGACGCGGGCCTGGGCGCGGGCAAGCGGGCCAAGGAAGCTGGCATCAAATCGTTCGTGTGCGTGAACCACTATGCGATGAATGCCTCGTCGTTCGAACGCTGCCGCGGTTTTGCCGATGCGCTGGGCGTCGATTTCAAATCCTCCACGCTCGACACGAATGGCGTCGACCCCGGCGTGATCGAGAGCAAGGTCAGCGCCTATCTGCGCAGCAATCCGAAGACGCAGGCCGTGCTGGCGCTGGGACCGGACTCGGCGCCGCCCGCCATGCGCGCCGTCGAGAAAATGGGCTTGAAGGGCAAGATGTATTTCGCCAGCTTCGACTTGTCGGAAGAAATTGCCAAGGGCATCAAGGATGGCAGCATCCAGTTCGCCATCGACCAGCAGCCCTACCTGCAAGGCTATATTCCTGTCGCCGTGATGGCCATCATGAAACAGCAGAAGATCACGGACCTGGCCAAGGTCAAGGAAATTCTCATTGCCAATCCGAAATACCAGGCGCGCCTGGCGGAATACGGCCTGACACCGATCTATGGCCCGCGCCACATCAGCTCCGGCCCCGGTTTCGTGACCAAGGACAACATCGCCAAGGTCGAAAAATACGCCGGCCAATACCGCTGATCTTCTCAATTGCCAGTGTGTGAACGACGCCGCGCTGCCTTCGGGCAGGCGGCGTACTGGACCGCCACGCCTGGCGCCAGCGATGCTGGCAGGAAAGTAGTTGATATTGGTAGCAGGAATTGTTGCAAGTATTACTGAAAGGAATTCGTATGACTGCGCTTAAATCCAGCCTGGCTAGCCCCGGCATGAATCCTCCTCCGCCTTCCGGCGCCGCCAGCAAGCCAGTCGCCGCCGATGAGCGCGTAGGCACGACCAGCTGGGTCAAACGGTTTTTCGGCCGCCCCGAGTTCGCCTCGATTTCCGGCGCGGTGCTCGTGTTTGCCTTCTTCGTCATCACGGCCGGCGATTCCGGCATGTTCAACCTCGATGGCGTCGTCAACTGGATGCAAGTGGCGTCCTACCTGGGCATCATCGCCATCGGCGCCTGCCTGCTGATGATCGCCGGTGAGTTCGACCTGTCGATCGGCTCCATGATCGGCTTTGCGGGCATGATGATCGCCATCCCGACCATCTATTTCCACTGGCCCTTGTGGGCTGCCATCCTCTTCGCCTTCGCCGGTTCCATGGCGCTGGGCTGGCTGAACGGCTACATCGTCATCAAGACGCGCTTGCCCTCGTTCATCGTCACCCTGGCCTTCCTGTTCATCCTGCGGGGCCTGACCCTGGCCTTGTCGATCATGTTTGCCAACCGCACGATCGTCAGCGGCGTGGGCGACCTGGCCGCCAATGACTGGCTGGCCAGCCTGCTGTTCCACGGCAATGTCGCCACGGGCTTGTTCCACTGGATGGGCGCGCATGGCTGGATCGCCGTGCTCGACGATGGCTCGCCCCTGGTGAAAGGCATACCGAAAGTGATCGCCTGGTGGCTGCTGCTGGCCGCCGGTGCCGCGTTCGTCCTGTCGCGCACCCGCTTCGGCAACTGGATGTTTGCCGTGGGCGGCGATGCGAATGCGGCCAAGAATGTGGGCGTGCCGGTGCGTAAGGTCAAGATTTCCCTGTTTGTCTTCACGGCGTTCTGCGCCTGCCTGTTTGCCACCTTGCAAGTGTGCGATATCGGTTCGGCCGCCGCCGACCGCGGCATGCAAAAGGAATTCGAAGCCATCATCGCGGCCGTCATCGGCGGCGCCTTGCTGACGGGCGGCTACGGTTCCGTCGTCGGCGCCTGCTTCGGCGCGCTGATCTTCGGCGTGGTGCAGATCGGTATCACTTATACGAACATCAATTCGGACTGGTTCCGCGTCTTCCTCGGCGTCATGCTGCTGATCGCGGTGCTGTTCAATAACTTTGTACGCTCACGCGTCACGGAAGCGAGATAAATCATGAGCGAACATATTCTTGCCCTGGAAAACGTCAGCAAGCGTTTCGGCTCCGTGCTGGCCTTGCAGAACATCACCATGCGGCTGAAAGAGGGCGAAGTGCATTGTTTGCTGGGCGACAATGGCGCCGGCAAGTCCACCCTGATCAAGACCCTGGCCGGCGTGCACAAGCCGACCGACGGTCAGTACCTGGTCGATGGCAAGCCCGTCGTCTTCAATTCGCCCAGCGAGGCGCTGGACATGGGCGTGGCCACCGTCTACCAGGATCTGGCGCTGGTGCCGCTGTTGTCCGTGGCGCGCAACTTCTTCATGGGCCGCGAGCCGATGAAAAAGCTGCTGGGCCTGGTACCCGTGATGGATATCGATTACGCGGCCGAAACGGCGCGCGCCAAGCTGGCCGAGATGGGCATCATGGTGCGCGACCCGCACCAGGCCATCGGCACCATGTCGGGCGGTGAAAAGCAGTGCCTGGCCATTGCCCGCGCCATCCACTTCGGCGCCCGCGTGCTGATCCTCGACGAGCCCACGGCGGCCCTGGGCGTGAAACAATCGTTCAATGTGCTGAAACTGATCTACAAGGCGCGCGAACGGGGCATTTCCGTGATCTTCATTACGCACAATGTGCACCATGCGTATCCGGTGGGCGATTCGTTCACTTTGTTGAACCGGGGCAAGTCGCTGGGCACGTTCACCAAGGATACGGTGACCAAGGACGCCTTGCTGGACATGATGGCGGGCGGTGCGGAAATGCAAACGCTGATGGCTGAACTCGACGGTGTCACGATTTAAGGATAACCATGAATAACCCGACACAATTTGCCCAGGGACGCGCGCTGGACGTGATCTGCCTGGGCCGCCTGGCCGTGGACCTGTATGCGCAGCAGATCGGCAGCCCGCTGGAAGACGCCACCAGTTTCGCCAAGTACCTGGGCGGCTCGTCGGCGAACATCGCCTTCGGCACGGCCCGCCTGGGCTTGAAGTCCGCCATGCTGTCGAAAGTGGGCGACGACCACATGGGCCGTTTTTTGACGGACACCTTGTCGAAAGAGGGCTGCGACGTCAGCCATGTAGGCATCGACCATGACCGTTTGACGGCCCTGGTGATGCTGGGCATCAAGGATAAGAACACGTTTCCCCTGATTTTTTACCGCGACAATTGCGCCGACATGGCCATCGACCCGGCGTCGGTGGATGCGGCCTTCATTGCGTCGAGCAAGGCGCTGTTAATCACCGGCACGCACTTTTCCACGGCTGCCATGCACGCCGTCAGCATGCAGGCCTTGAAGCTGGCCCGTGCCAACAATGTGCGTACCGTGCTCGACATCGATTACCGGCCCGTGCTGTGGGGCTTGTCCGGCAAGGCGGACGGCGAAACGCGTTTCGTCTCGAACGACGGCGTGACGCGCCACCTGCAGGCGATCTTGCCGCAGTTCGACCTGATCGTCGGCACGGAAGAGGAATTCATGATTGCCGGCGGCGGCGCCGACATCATGGCATCCCTGCGCGCCGTGCGGGCCGCCACCCTGGCCACCCTGGTCGTCAAGCGGGGTCCGCTGGGCAGCGCCGTCATCGACAATGTGGTGCCGGCCAGCCTCGACGACGCATACAACTACCGGGGCGTGCGCGTGGAAGTGCTGAACGTGCTGGGCGCGGGCGATGCCTTTATTTCCGGATTCCTGAAAGGCTGGCTGCGCGGCGAAGGCTATGAGGCCTGCTGTCGCTACGCAAATGGCTGCGGCGCCCTGGTGGTGTCGCGCCACGGCTGTGCGCCGGCCATGCCGTCGCCCGTGGAACTCGACTATTTCCTGGCGAATGCGGCCAGGCTCACGCAACCGGACCAGGATGCCACCTTGTCCCGCCTGCACCGCACGACGGTGGCGCGCCCGCAGTGGGATGAATTGTGCGTGTTTGCCTTCGACCACCGCACACAATTTTTCGAGCTGGCGCAGCAGGCGGGCGCATCCGAGTCGCGCATTGCGGCCTTGAAACAGCTGATGGTGCAAGCCGTGGCGCAGACGGAAACGGTCTTGCAGCTGGCCGGCAAGACGGGCGTGCTGATCGACGGCCGCTACGGTGTCGACGCGCTCAACGATGCGACGGGGCGGGGCTGGTGGATAGGCCGTCCCGTGGAATTGCCGGGATCGAACCCGCTGCAATTCGACTGGGGCCGCTCCATCGGTTCGCACCTGCTCAGCTGGCCGAAGGAACACGTGATCAAATGCCTGGTGCAGCTGCATCCGGACGATGCCGTGGAAAACCGCCTGGAACAGGAAGCGCAGATCAAGGCCCTGTACGACGCGGCGCAAGTGAGCGGTCACGAACTGTTGTTGGAAGTCATACCGTCGGATGCCTTGCCGAAGGGCCATGACACCGTCTTGCGCGCCGTCAAGCGCCTGTACAACCTGGGTATTTACCCGGAATGGTGGAAGCTGGAAAGCATGTCGGCCCAGCAATGGCAAGCGATCGATGCCCTCGTGCATGAGCGCGATCCGTATTGCCGTGGCGTCGTCCTGCTGGGCTTGAACGCGCCCATCGATGCGCTGGCCGCCAGTTTCGAACAGGCCAGTGCCAGCAGCACCTGCCGCGGCTTCATGGTGGGACGCACCATCTTCCAGGAACCGAGCCGCCGCTGGCTGGCCGGCGACATCGACGATGCGGGCCTGATCGCCGCCGTGCGCGCCAACTTCGAACAGTTGATTTCCCTGTGGCAGCGCACGCGCAACCGCCTGGAGCGTGCAGCATGAGCGCCACCACCATCCGTTTGACCATGGCGCAGGCGCTGGTCCGCTATCTGGCCGCCTTGCGCACGGACGAGGGCGACGGGACCTTGGTTCCCCTGTTCGGCGGCGCCTTCGCCATCTTTGGCCACGGCAACGTGGCGGGCCTGGGCGAAGCGCTGTACCAGTACAAGGAAGTCTTCCCCACGTTTCGGGCGCACAACGAGCAGGCGATGGCGCACGCTGCCATTGCGTATGCGAAAGCGCACATGCGCCGGCGCATGCTGGCCGTCACCAGTTCCATCGGCCCTGGCGCCACGAATTTGCTCACGGCGGCGGCCCTGGCCCACGTCAACCGCCTGCCCGTGCTGTTGCTGCCCGGCGACGTGTTCGTCTCGCGCGCGCCGGACCCGGTGCTGCAGCAGCTGGAAGACGGCACGGACGGCAGCGTGTCGGTGAATGACGCCTTCAAGCCGCTGTCGCGTTACTTTGACCGCATCGTCTATCCGGAACAGTTGCTGACGGCCTTGCCGCGCGCCATTGCCGCCTTGACGGACCCGGCTGCTTGCGGCCCCGTCACCTTGTCGCTGCCGCAAGACGTGCAGACGATGGCGTATGACTACCCCGAGGAATTCTTCACGCCCCGCACCGTGCGTTTCCGCGCCGTGCCCCCCGTGGAGCAGGAACTGGAAGAAGCGGCAGCCTTGTTGACGGCTGCCAGGCAGCCCCTGATCGTGGCGGGCGGCGGCGTGCTGTACGGCAAGGCCGGCGCCGCCTTGCAGGCATTTGCCGAGCGCCACGGCATTCCCGTGGCGGAAACGCAGGCGGGCAAGAGCAGCCTGCCGTGGGACCATCCGCTGCAGCTGGGCGCCATCGGCGTGACGGGTTCGCCTGCCGCGAACAACCTGGCGGCCGAGGCGGACGTGGTGCTGGCCGTGGGCACGCGCCTGCAGGATTTCACGACGGGATCGAACTCGCTGTTTGCGCAGGCGCAACTGGTGAGCCTGAACGTCAACAGTTTTGACGCCCTGAAACGCCGTGGTCTCGGTGTGCAGGCGGACGCAACCCTCGGGCTGCAAGGCCTGTCCCGCCATCTGGGCAGCTGGAACAGCGCGGGCCAGTGGCTGGACCGCGCACAGCAGGCGGGCCACGCCTGGCGCGCGACGGTGGCCGCGATTACGGGCAAGCGCGAGGTGGCCGGCTTGCCCTATGACGGCGAAGTCATCGGCGCCGTGCAGCGCTCATCGGGCGACTCGACCACCCGCGACATCGTCGTCTGCGCGGCGGGCACCTTGCCGGCCGAACTGCACAAGCTGTGGCGCACCAGCACGCCCGGCGGCTATCACATGGAATACGGCTACTCGTGCATGGGCTATGAAATCGCGGGCGGCCTGGGCGTCAAGATGGCAAAACCGGATGCCGAGGTGATCGTCATGGTGGGCGATGGCAGCTATCTGATGATGAATTCGGAAATCGCCACCTCCGTCATGCTGGATAAAAAACTCATCATCGTGGTGCTCGACAACCGGGGCTACGGCTGCATCAACCGCCTGCAGCAGGCCTGCGGCAATGCGTCGTTCAACAATATGCTGCCCGACAGCGCACCGCGCATCGACTTCGCCCTGCATGCGCGGTCCCTGGGCGCCCTGAGCGAACATGCGGGGTCGATTGCCGAGCTGGACGATGCCATGCAGCGGGCCCGCGCCGCACCGCGCACATATCTGATCTGCATCAATACGGACGACACGCGCACGACGGAGGAGGGCGGTTGCTGGTGGGAAGTGGCCGTGCCCGAAGTCTCGACGCAAGCCGGCGTGCAAGCTGCGCGCGCCCGTTATGAACTTGACCGCCAAGGACAACAAAAATGACTACATGGAATGTGAAGATCGGCATCAACCCGATCTCGTGGATGAACGACGATTTGCCCAGCCTGGGCGGCGAGACACCCCTGGAGACGGCCTTGAAAGAGGGCGCCGAGATCGGCTACGTGGGCTTTGAACTGGGTAACAAGTTTCCCAAGGACGCTCCCGCCCTGAACGCCGTGCTGGGCAAGTATGGCCTGGCGTGTGTTTCCGGCTGGTATTCGGGGCGCTTGGCGCACCGCTCCGTGGAAGAGGAAATCGCTGCCGTGGGGCCCCATCTGCGGCTGCTGGCCGGCAGCGGCGCCACGGTCATGGTGTACGGCGAAGTGGCCGACGCCATCCAGGGCGAGCCGCGCCCCTTATATAAACGCCCCCGCTTCCAGACGCAGCAGCAATGGCAGGAGTATGCGGACAAGCTGACGGCGTTTGCGCAACACT
This sequence comes from Janthinobacterium sp. FT14W, assembly GCF_009208755.1. NCBI lineage: Bacteria > Pseudomonadati > Pseudomonadota > Betaproteobacteria > Burkholderiales > Oxalobacteraceae > Janthinobacterium > Janthinobacterium sp. FT14W. The sequence continues at coordinate 80,136 of NZ_WFLL01000002.1, forward strand.
TGCTGGACCACGGCGTGCGCCTGGCCTACCACCACCACATGGGCGCCTATGTGGAAACCCCGGCCGACGTGGACCAGTTGATGGCCTTGACGGGGCCGGAAGTGGGCTTGCTGTTCGACACGGGCCACATCACGTTTGCCGGCGGCGATGCGCTGGCCGTGCTGAACAGGCACATCGACAGGATTTGCCACGTGCATTGCAAGGATGTGCGTCCCAACGTGGTGAAGCTGGCCCGCAACGGCCACTGGAGTTTTTTGCAGGCCGTCATCAATGGCGCGTTCAGCGTGCCCGGCGACGGCAGCATCGATTTCTCCGCCATCCTCACGCGCTTGTATCTGCACGGCTACGAAGGCTGGCTGGTGGTGGAGGCGGAGCAGGACCCGGCCGTCGCGCCCAGCTATGAATACGCGAAGATGGGCCACGATTACCTGGCCCGGCTGGTCGACGCCATCCCCCGCCTGGGCCGGGAGGCGGCATGAGCCCGCTGCTGGTCAAGGCCCGGCCTGGTTCGGCCATCGTCGAGGTGACGCCGGAGTCGGCCGGCTGGACGCATGTGGGCTTTGCCGCGCACCGGCTGGCGGCCGGCGAGCAGTTGAACCTGGACACGGGCAGCCGCGAACTGTGCATCGTCGTGTTGACGGGCACGGTCACCGTGCAGGCGGGCGGGCAGGCCTGGGAAGCCATCGGCGGGCGCGCCAGCGTCTTCGAGGAGCGCTCGCCGTATGCCGTGTACGTGCCGCTGGAAACCGCAGTGCGCATCACGGCGGTGAGCGGCGCGGAAGTGGCGCTGTGCAGCGCGCCCGCCACGACGCACCGTCCGGCGCGCCTGATCGACCCGCAGTCGATGATGCGCTTCGTGCGCGGCAAGGGCGCGAACACGCGCTATGTGTGCGACATCCTGCCGCAAACGGCCGAGGCCGATGGCTTGCTGGTGGTGGAGGTGGTGACGCCGTCCGGCCATTCGTCCAGCTATCCGCCGCACAAGCATGACGACGACAATATTCCCACAGAAAGCTCGCTGGAAGAAACGTATTACCACCGCCTGAACCCGGAGCAGGGCTTTGCGTACCAACGCGTCTATACGGATGACCGTTCCATCGATGAAGCGATGGCCGTCGAAAACCACGACGTGGTGATGGTGCCGCGCGGCTACCACCCCGTCACCGTGCCGTATGGCTATGACGGCTATTACCTGAACGTGATGGCCGGCCCGAAACGCGTATGGCATTTTAAAAACGACCCGGCCCACGAGTGGCTGATGACGAAATAAACGAGGACAAGAAGATGACAACGCAACAGATCGGCCACTTTATCGGTGGCAACCCCATGGCCTCGCGTTCCGAGCGCACGAGCGATGTGTTCAATCCCGCCACGGGCGCCGTCACGGCCAAGGTGTCGCTGGCCACGCCGAGCGAGCTGAACGCGGCCGTGGCCGCCGCCCATGCGGCGTTTCCCGCCTGGTCGCAAACGTCGCCCTTGCGCCGCGCGCGGGTGATGTTCAAGTTCAAGGAATTGCTGGAAGAGCACTCGGACCAGTTGGCCGCCCTGATCACGGCCGAGCACGGCAAGGTGTTCACGGATGCCAAGGGGGAAGTGACGCGCGGCATCGAAGTGGTGGAGTTTGCCTGCGGCATCCCGCAAATGATGAAGGGCGAGTATTCGGAGCAAGTGGCCGGCGGCATCGACGCCTGGTCGATCCGCCAGGCCCTCGGTGTCTGCGTGGGCATCACGCCCTTCAACTTTCCCGTGATGGTGCCCATGTGGATGTTCCCGATGGCGATTGCCTGCGGCAATACCTTCGTCCTGAAACCGTCGGAGCGCGACCCGTCGGCCAGCCTGCTGCTGGCGCAGCTGCTGACGGATGCGGGCTTGCCCGACGGCGTCTTCAACGTGGTGCAGGGCGACAAGGAAGCCGTGGACGGGCTGTTGCATCACCCGGACGTGCGCGCCGTCAGCTTTGTCGGTTCCACGCCGATTGCCGAATACATCTACGCCACGGGCTGCGCCCAGGGCAAGCGCGTCCAAGCCTTGGGCGGCGCCAAGAACCATATGGTGGTCATGCCGGACGCGGATATTGCGCAGACGGTGGACGCCCTGATGGGTGCCGCCTTCGGTTCGGCGGGCGAGCGCTGCATGGCCATTTCCGTCGTGGTGGCGGTGGGCAATGTGGGCGATCAGCTGGTCGAGGCGCTGGTGCCCCGCATCGCGGCCCTGAAGATCACGCAAGGCATGGATCTGTCGGCCGAGATGGGGCCTGTCGTCACGCAGGTGCACAAGGACAAGATCGCCGGCTACATCGCCACGGGCGTCAAGGAAGGTGCCAAGCTGGTCAGTGACGGGCGCGGCTTCGTCTTGCCCGGCCATGAAAAGGGCTTTTTCCTCGGCGGCAGCCTGTTCGACCATGTGACGCCGGAGATGACGATCTATAAAGAGGAAATCTTCGGCCCCGTGCTGTGCATCGTGCGCGTGCCCGATTTTGCCACGGCGCTGGACCTCGTCAATGCGCATGAATACGGCAATGGCACGGCGATCTACACGCGCGACGGCAACACGGCGCGCGAATACACGCACCGCGTGCAGGTGGGGATGGTGGGCGTCAACGTGCCGATCCCCGTGCCGATGGCATTCCACAGCTTCGGCGGCTGGAAGCGCAGCCTGTTCGGCGACCACCATGCGCATGGTCCGGAATCGGTGCGTTTCTACACGAAGCAGAAGGCCGTGACGCAGCGCTGGCCCGCCTCGACGGCGGCCGGTGCCGAGTTTGCCATGCCGACCCTGAAGTAAGACTCCGCCGTAAACCGGCTGGTTCGCTTCTTGCTTACTGCAATGGTTAATTGTTTAGCCATTGCAGATCGCTCCCATGACGTCCAGCCGTACCCAGCCAGCGCCAGACCGCCCCCTGCGCATTGTCGTCGTCAATACCATCGTCGAGCACGGCGTGCACGCGGATGCGGCGCTGGCTGCCCAGGTGCAGCGCGGCAATGCCTTGCGCATCGGCTTGCTGGAATCGGGCTTCGACATCGTCGCCTCGCTGCCGGCCGACCTCTATCTTCCCGAGCGCATCGCGCAACTCCAGCCTGACCTCATCATCATCGACGCCGAATCGGACGCGCGCGACGTGCTCGAGCACATCGTCATCGCCACGCGCGACGAGCGCCGCCCCATCGTGCTGTTTACGGAAGACGGCGCCATGGCCAGCATCGACGCGGCCATGGCGGCCGGCGTGTCCGCCTATATCGTGGCCGGCTTGCAAGCCGAACGCATTCAACCCGTGCTGAACGTGGCGCTGGCGCGCTTTCGCCAGGAAGAAAAGTTGCGCGCCGAATTGCTCGACACGCGGCACAAATTGCTTGAACGCAAGGTGATCGAGCGGGCCAAGGGCTTGCTGATGACGCATCACGGCTTGACGGAAGACCAGGCTTACCAGCGCCTGCGCAGCATGGCCATGAACAAGAAACTGAAACTGGCCGAGATCGCCCAGCGCATCCTCGACGTGGAGGACTTGCTGGGATGAAGCGTTCATTTCCTGACACATGCTGGTGCAGCGCACCATCGCGGTGCATTTCCAGCCGTCCGGCACAAGGTGGGCACAGGCACGGTCCTTGCTGCTGGACGGGGAGAGCCGTGCCCATGGTGGCGCGGAAAAACAGTATTTATCAGCAAGGAATGGTATGACAGAGCAAGCGGACAAGCAGGAAGAATATGGCGCCCAGGCGATGCGCACCCTGCAGCCGGAAAAACAGACGATACGCATCGGCTACCTGCCGCTCAGCGATTGCGCCTCCCTGATCATGGCCGCGGAACTGGGTTGCGATGAACGGCACGGCATCAAGATCGAACTGAGCCGGGAGATGTCGTGGGCCGGCGTGCGCGACAAATTGCAGAATGGCGAACTCGATGCGGCCCACGTGTTGTACGGCCTCGTGTATGGCGTGCAGATGGGCGTCGGCGGGCAACAGCACGACATGGCCGTGCTGATGAACCTCAACCGCAGCGGCCAGGCCGTCACCCTGTCGGCGGCGCTGGCGCGCGAGGGCGCCCACGATGGTCCTACCCTGGCGCGGCACATGCGCGCCGCGGCGCGGCCGTTTGCGTTTGCACATACTTTTCCGACCGGCAACCATGCGATGCTGCTGCAATACTGGCTGGCCGCGCATGGCATCGATCCGCTGCGCGACGCGCGCGTGATGACGGTGCCGCCGTCGCAGATGGTGGCGGCCTTGCGCGCGGGCCAGATGGACGGTTTTTGCGCGGGCGAACCGTGGGGCTACAAGGCCATCGTCGATGGCGTGGGCGTGACGGCCACCACCAGCGGCGCCATCTGGCCCGACCATCCGGGCAAGGTGCTGGGCACCAGCGCCGCGTTTGCGCGCCAGCATCCGAACAGCTGCCGCGCCCTGATTGCCGCCGTGCTCGAGGCGGGGCGCTGGATCGACGCCAGCGACGCCAACCGGCTGGTCATGGCGGCCACCGTGGCCGCGCCGGCCTATCTGAATACGCCGCAGGAAACGCTGGCGCCGCGCATGCTCGGCCACTACCAGGATGGCCTGGGCAAGACCTGGGACGAGGCGCAGCGCCTGCAGTTCTACCAGGGCGGCGCCGTGAATTTTCCGTATCTGTCCGACGGCATGTGGTTCATGACCCAGCACCGGCGCTGGGGCTTGCTGCGCGACGAACCCGATTACCTGGCCGTGGCCCGGCAAGTCAGCCGCATCGACCTGTACCGCCAGGCGGCGGAAATGACGGCCACGCCCTTGCCCGCGTCGCCGATGCGCAGGTCGACCCTGTGCGACGGCGTGGTGTGGGACGGCAGCGCGCCGGAAGCGTATGCGGCATCGTTTGCCATCGGCCACTTTTTTTAATGGGAGAGTTCATCATGGCGCAACTTGGAAGCGTGACGCTGGTGGGCGCCGGTCCCGGCGACCCGGACCTGCTCACGGTAAAGGCCGTAAACGCCATCGCGCGGGCCGACGTGGTGCTGATCGACGACCTCGTCAATCCGGCCATGCTGGCCCATGCGGCGCCCGGCGTGCGCGTGGTCGAAGTGGGCAAGCGGGGCGGCTGCGCTTCCACGCCGCAAGCCTTCATCGAACGCCTGATGCTGGCCGAAGCCCGCGCCGGCCTGCATGTGGTGCGGCTGAAAGGGGGCGACCCCTATCTGTTCGGACGGGGCGGCGAGGAGCGCGCCTACCTGCGCAGCCACGGCGTGGCCGTGGAAGTGATACCCGGCATCAGCAGCGGCCTGGCCGCGCCGGCTGGCATCGGCGTGCCGCTCACGCACCGCGCCTGGAGCCAGGGCGCCATCTTTGTCACGGGCCACGGCAAGGACAGCGCCTCCGAACCGAACTGGGCGGCATTGGCGCAGAGCAAGCTCACCCTCGTCATCTACATGGGCGTGGCCCGGGTAGCGGCCATCCAGGCGGGATTGCTGGCCGGCGGCATGGCGCCCGGCACGCCCGTGGCCGTGGTGCAGTCGGCCAGCTTGCCGGCGCAGCGCCAGTTGCTGAGCACTTTGCAGGCCTTGCCCGCCGACTTGCTGGCCAGCGGCCTGGGCAGCCCCAGCATCATCGTCGTGGGCGACGTGGTGCGCTGCGCCGACGCCTGGAATGACCATGGCGCGGGGGCGCAGCTGTCCGTCTCCGCTTGAGCTCAGCGGATCGGCAGGGCCACGGGACGGATGGGCGCCGCGTCGCCGCCGCGGAATTTCAGCGAAGCGCCGATGAAGGCAAACTGGTAGACCTTGTCGCGCGACAGCGCTTCCAGGTCGACCAGTTCCAGGATGGGCGTGCCCTGCTGCGCCAGCAGATAGGTGTGCACGGGCAGGTAATTGCCCGCCACTTCGGACGGAAACGCCTCGAAACTGAGGTTGTCCGCGCCCACCACCATGGCGCCGCCGTCTTCCACGAGGAATTTCGCCGCATCGAGCGACAGGCCGGGCGGATTCGCCATGTACGCTTGCGCCTGCTCATAGTGCTGCATGCGGCCCGTGCGTATCAGCACCACGTCGCCCTTTTCCAGGGTGATCTGCTGGTGCGCCAGCGCGGCGCGCAAATCCTGCCGCGTGACCCGGTAATTGTCGGGCAGCTGGGATAAACCCTTGGCCACGGCCACGTCGATCAGCACGCCGCGCGCCACGATGGGCGGCAGCTTTTCCGCGCCTGTCACCGTCCAGCCCCGGTCGCCCAGGTAGCGCTCTTCCGTAAAGCCGTTCCAGATCTTGCCGTTCAGGCCGAAGTGGTTGAGCGCGTCGATATGCGTGCCCATGTGCGCATACATGGACACGGCCGAACCCGTGTAACTGACGTGGCGGTTCATGGCTTCGCCCACGTGCATGGAATCGGCCACCACGTTGCCCTTGGGCGTGTGCGTCATCCACATCTGGTAGGGCGGATCGCCTGCCGCCTGCCAGCTGGGCATGCCGACATAGAAATCGACGGCCAGGTCATAGCTCTTGCCGCCGTCGATGCGGGCCAGGATGGCGGCGCGCGAGGCCGGCGTCATCAGGTTCAGGCGGCCGATTTCGTCTTGCGGGCCCCAGGGGCTGATGCCCACGTCGGGCAGGGCGGCAGCCGGCGCTGCGGCGTGCGCCGTACTTGCCAGCAGGGCCAGCAGCAGGGCGCTCAGGGCGGTCGATGGTGTGAACATGGGGTGCTCCTTGTGTCAGGTGAGGAAAGAAGCCGCCATCATATTATTTTTCATTTCCATGATAATCAGCGATAAAATAATAAGATATTCAACTAAAATGAAAGAATCATGGATGTCCTGGCGCACATGCGCGTGTTTCGCAAGGTGGTCGAGCGCGACAGCTTCAGCAAGGCGGCGCAGGACCTGAACCAGTCGGCGGCCGCCATCAGCAAGCAGGTGCGCCAGCTCGAGGAGCGCCTGGGCACGGTGCTGCTGGTGCGCACCACGCGGCGCATGAGCCTGTCGGATGGCGGCCGTGCCTACTATTTTGAATGCTGCCGCCTGCTCGACGAGGTCGAAGCGCTGGAACTGGCCACGCGCGGCTGCGCGGGCAAGGTGGCGGGGCGGCTGCGCGTGAATGCGCCGCTGTCGTTCGGCCTGAAAGTGCTGTCGCCGCTGCTGCCCGTCTTCATGGCCCGCTACCCGGAAGTCAGGATCGAGATGACCCTGGACGACCGCCTGCGGGACGTGGTGGGCGAGGGGTATGACGTGTCGCTGCGCATCCGCGCCGCGCTGGCCGATTCGACCCTGGTGGCGCGCCGCCTGGGCGACGTCGAGCAGATGATCTGCGCGGCGCCCGCCTACCTGGCGCGGCGCGGCACGCCCCGGCTGGCGCAGGACCTGCATGGCCACGATTGCCTGGCCTACCGCCTGGCCGACAGTCCCGGCGTCTGGCAGCTGGACGGCCCGGAAGGGGCGAGCAGCATCGTCCTGCCCGTGCGTTTTTCCGCCGACAGCAGCCTGCTGCTGGCCGATATGCTGGTGGCGGGCATCGGCGTGGGCGCGCTGCCGTCCTTCGTCGCCGCGCCCCTGCTGGCCAGCGGCGCCCTGGTGCGCGTGCTGCCATCGCACGGCATGGCCAGGCGCGGCGTGTATGCCTTGACGCCCGATGGGCGCCATGTGCAGGAAAAAGTGCGCGCCTTCTGCGACTTCCTGGCGGGGGCGCTGCAGCCGGCATAGGCGCCAGGTGTTTTCCAGGGCAACCATCGCGTGTGCTTTTTTTCATGCGAGGATGCGTCGCGCAGGGGCTTTGATAGTATCCTCGTACTTGCTGGGCGGCAGGGCGCCGCACATTTGAGGAACCGGAATAAGCGATCGACAATGCACACTTTGAGCAAGGGCGGGACGGCAGCGGGTAGCGGGATCTGGGCAGGCGGGCTGCTGCTGGCATTGGCGGTGGGCGGTGCCCTGTATGCGGGCGCGGCGCGCACGGTCAACGACGACGCCGAACAGCGTTTCGACAATCTCACGCATGGCGCCCAGCATAGCCTGGTCACGCGCGTGAAAAGCTATTCCGACCTGCTGCGCGGGCTCGAAGCCCTGTTCCGCACCAGCGAGCAGCTGACGCGCCGCCAGTTCCACGACTACGTGGCCGGCCTCGACATCGCGCGCCAGTTCCCGGCCATCGAATCGGTCAACTACGCGGTGGCGCTGACGCAGGCGCAGCGCGCGGCCTATGTGGCCGACGTGCGGGGGGACACCAGCCTGAGCCCGCGCGGCTATCCCGATTTCACCATCCGCCCTCCCGGGGAGCGGCCGGCCTACACGGTGCTTACCTACCTGGAGCCCGACTCCCTGCTGGCCGAACGCATGGGCGTCGACATCGGCGCCAGCCCGCTGGTGGCGCAGGCCCTGGCGCAGGCGCGCGACAGCGGCGAGGTCAGCGCATCGGGGCAGGTCATCATGATCAAGGGGCCGCCAGCGCATGTGGGCCTGGGCATGCGCCTGCCCGTGTACCGCAATGGCATGCCGCAAGGCAGCGTGGACGAGCGCCGGGCAGCCTATCAGGGGTCCGTGGGCATCGGCTTCGGCGTGGCGCAGCTGGTGCACAGCGCGCTCGAACGCAGCGCCCTGGAACCGCTGCACCTGACCCTGTACAGCGCGGCCGATCCCTTGCCGGCCAGCGGGGTCCTGTCCATTACGCCGCGCGACCGCCTGCTGTTCAACGATGATGGCGACTTGGCGGCGGTGCCGCCGCAACCGGGCAGCGATGACGCCTATTTCGACCAGGTACTGCCCGTGGCCTACCAGGGCGGCGTATGGAAAGCCCATTTCCGCGTGCGCAAGACGGAGCTGTACAGCCCCTTCGACCGCTACTTCCCGTGGCTGGCGCTGGCCGTCGGCGTGGCCGGGACCCTGCTCGGTTATGGCTATATCTTTACCCTGTACCGCTCGCGCCGCAACGCGGTGGCGCAGCGCACCCTGCTCGATATGGTACTCGACAGCGTCGATGCCTACGTCTACATGAAGGATGCGGACCTGCGCTACCGCTACGTGAATGCGCGCACGGCGAAGATCCTGGGCCGCTCGGCGGAGCAGCTGATCGGCCGCCAGGATGGCGATTTGATGCTCGGCGACGCGGCCGCCGCCGCGCAGCTGACGGAACGCCAGGTCTTCGACAGCGGCAGCAAGTTCGTCGGCGAAGAGCGCTTCGTCGATGCGCAGGGCCAGGTGCACCACCTGTGGAGCGTGAAGGTGCCGCTGGGCTTGCCCGGTCCCGTCACGGGGCTCATCGGCCTGTCCACCGACGTGACGGAACTGCACCGCCTGAAAGAGCAGGCCGACGCGGCCAGCCAGGCCAAGAGCGACTTCCTGTCGAACATGAGCCATGAAATCCGCACGCCGATGAACAGCATTATCGGCATGGCGCACCTGGCGCTGAAATCGGTGGCCGATGCGCGCCAGCGCGATTATCTGCAAAAAATCTTCCATTCGGGCCAGCATCTGCTGGGCCTGATCAACGACATCCTCGATTTTTCCAAGATCGAGGCGGGCAAGCTGGAACTGGAAGTGCTGGACTTCCGGCTCGACACGCTGCTGGCGAACATCGCCAGCCAGCTCGGGGATGCGGCCGCCGTCAAGGGACTGGCGCTGCAGTTCGATATCGCGCCGGAGCTGCCGCAGCGCTGGCGCGGCGACCCGCTGCGCCTGGAGCAGGTCCTGCTGAACCTGGCCAGCAACGCCATCAAGTTTTCCGACAACGGCAGCATCTTCGTGCGCGTGCGCCAGTCCGAGGAGCGCGGCAGCCACGGCATGCTGCGCTTCGAAGTGCAGGACCGGGGCATCGGCATGAAGCAGGAAGAGGTGGCGCAGCTGTTCCGCTCCTTCCACCAGGCCGACCCGTCGACCACGCGCAAGTATGGCGGCAGCGGCCTGGGGCTGGTGATCAGCAAGCAGCTGGTTGAACTCATGGGCGGCAAGGTGGGCGTGTACAGCCAGCCGGGCCTGGGCAGTACCTTCTGGTTCACGGCGCGCCTGGAGAAAAGCGCGCAGGCGGGCGACGAGCGCATCGCCGAAGTGGAGCCGGAAGTGCTGGGCGTGATCCGCGGCGCCTCCATCCTGCTGGTGGAAGATAACGTCTTCAGCCAGCAGGTGGGCTGCGAATTGCTGGAAGACGCAGGCGCCACCGTCTGCGTGGCCTGCAATGGCCGCGAGGCGCTGGAATTGCTGGCCCACCAGCGCTACGACTGCGTGCTGATGGACGTGCAGATGCCGGAGATGGACGGCTTCGAGGCGACGCGCCGCATCCGCGCCGACCCGCAGCTCAGCGGCCTGCTGGTGATCGCCATGACGGCCAATGCGGGCAGCGAAGACCGCGCCCGCTGCCTGGCGGCAGGCATGGATGAATTCCTGACCAAGCCGATCGCGCCCAATCTGCTGTTCCACCTGCTGGCGAAATGGTTCCGCCTGCGGGGCGGCATCGGCAGCGTGGGCCGCGCGCGCCCGGGCGACAGGCTGGTGGCGGTGCCGAAAGCGGCGCCGTCGGATGCCGCGCTGGAGTTGCGCGACACGGCCATCCTCGACCTGGCCACCCTGGCGCTCACGTTCAGCAACGACACCGTGAAGATGCGCAAATATACCCAGCTGTTCCTGGACACGGCACGCGACGGCATCGCCGAAATGGAGCAGGCCATGGCGCTGGAAGACCTGGGGCGCCTGGCGGACCTGGGGCACCGCAGCAAATCGTCGGCGCTGGCCGTGGGCGCGCACGCGTTTGCGGGCCTGTGCACGTCGATCGAGAGCTTGCGCCGGGGCGGCGACCTGCAGCAGGCGCGCGTCCTGCTGGCGGCGCTGGCCCCGGCGCTGGCGCAGGTGGCAGAACAAATTTCGCTGGAATTTGCCGCCAGCGACGCCCCCTGACGCGGGCAGCGGCGATAATACGCGTTTGACGCCTCCGGCCACCCGGCCGGAGGCGCGGCAACCCATCGGATCAGCATGCATACTCCCGTCACGCCCGGCCTCCTCATCCTGCATGGCAACCAGCTGGAACAGCTGCGCGCCGCCGTCTTCCAGTGGCTGCGCCAGCATCCGCTGGCGCCCCTGGAAACGGACATCTTCCTGGTGCAGTCGAACGGCGTGGCCGAATGGCTGAAGATCGCCCTGGCCGAGGAGATGGGGGTGTGCGCCGCCACGCGCATCGCGCTGCCGGCGCGCCTGCTGTGGGAAAGCTACCGTGGCATGCTGGGGCGCGAGCGCGTGCCGCGCGTGTCGCCGTTCGACAAATCCCCGCTGACGTGGCGTCTGATGCGATTGCTGCCGTCGCTGCTGGCCGACCCCGTGTTTGCGCCGCTGCGCTACTTCCTTGCCGACGGCGATAGCGAACGCCGGCTGCAGCTGGCCGAGCGCCTGGCCGACCTGTTCGACCAGTACCAGGTGTACCGCGCCGACTGGCTGGCCGATTGGGCCGCGGGGCGCGACCAGCTGCGCACGGCCCGCAACGAAGCCATCGCACTGAAGCAAGACCAGCGCTGGCAGGCGCAGTTGTGGCGCGCCGTGGCGGCCGACGTCGACGAATTCGAGCGCGACACGGGCCGCGCCGACATCCACGACGCCTTCCTGGCGGCGATTGCCGCCGGCGATGCGCCGGCCGGCAAGCTGCCGCGCCGCGTGGTGCTGTTCGGCGTGTCGGCCTTGCCGTACCAGACCTTGCAGGCGCTGGCCGCATTGGCGCGCCATACGCAGGTGGTGCTGGCCGTGCCCAATCCGTGCCAGTTCTACTGGGGCGACATCATCGACGGGCGCGACTTGCTGCGCGCGCAAAACAAGCGCCAGCGCCAGCGCAATGGCCACGACCTGGCGCAGATTCCCCTCGAAGCGCTGCACGCGCACAGCCATCCGCTGCTGGCCAGCTGGGGCAGGCAGGGGCGCGATTTCATCCGCATGCTCGACGAGTTCGACGAGCATGCGGCCGCCGAAGGGCGCGACGACAGCCTGCGCATCGACCTGTTTGGCGAGGAAACGGGCGAGACCCTGCTGCAGCAGGTGCAGGTGGCCATCCGCGAACTGCGCCCGCTGGCCGAACACGAACAGACGCCGCCCGATGCGGCTGACCGCTCGATCGAATTTCACGCGGCGCACAGCGTGCAGCGCGAAGTGGAAGTGCTGCACGACCAGCTGCTGGCCATGTTTGCGCACAGCGACGTGACGGGCTTGCGTCCGCGCGACGTGGTGGTGATGGTGCCCGACATCGACACCTTCACGGCCGCCATCCACGCCGTCTTCGGCCAGTACCGGCGCAACGACGAGCGTTTCATTCCGTTCGAGATCGGCGACGTGAAGGACCGCAGCGTCAACCCGCTGCTCGTCGCGCTCGAGTGGCTGCTGCAGCTGCCGCAGCAGCGCTGCCGCCAGAGCGAGGTGCGCGACCTGCTCGACGTGCCCGCGCTGGCCGCCCGCTTTGGCCTGCAGCCGGACGACCTGGCCACCCTGGGCGCCTGGATCGAAGGGGCGGGCGTGCGCTGGGGCCTGGACCAGGCGCACCGCGCCGGCCTGGGGCTGGGCGCGGCGGGCGAGCAGAATGCGTGGATCTTCGGCGTGCGGCGCATGCTGCTCGGCTATGCCAGCGGCAGTGGCGCCAGCTTTGGCGGCATCGAGCCATATGGGGAAGTGGGCGGCCTCGATGCGGCGCTGGCGGGCTCGCTGGCGCAGCTGGTCGAGGCGCTGCTGCACTGGCGCACGGTGCTGGCCGGCGCCTGCACGCCAGCCGAGTGGGGCGTGCAGGCGCGCGCGCTGCTGGCCGCTTTTTTCGACGCCGACGACGAGGGCGACCGCCTGACCCTGGCGCAGCTGGAAGGCGCCTTGCTGGGCTGGCTGGAAACCTGCGAGCATGCGGGCTTCGTCGAGCAGGTGCCGCTGTCCGTGCTGCGCGTGGCGTGGCTGGGCGCGCTGGACGAGCCCACCCTGAACCACCAGTTTGTCTCCGGCGGCGTCACGTTCTGCACGCTGATGCCGATGCGCGCCGTGCCGTTCCGCGTGGTCTGCCTGCTGGGCATGAACGATGGCGATTTTCCCCGCCGCGCGCAGAAGGCCGATTTCGACCTGCTGGCGCTGCCCGGCATGGCGCGCCCGGGCGACCGTTCGCGCCGCGACGACGACCGCTACCTGATGCTCGAAGCCCTGCTGGCCGCGCGCGACAAACTGTACGTGAGCTGGGTGGGGCGCAACGTGCGCGACAATTCCGAGCAGCCGCCGTCCGTGCTGGTGTCGCAGCTGCGCGATTACCTGGCCGCCGGCTGGTCGCTGGACCGGCACCTGGCATCGCTCACCACCGAACATGCGCTGCAGCCGTTCAGCCGCCGCTATTTCGAAGCCGACGGCTTGCTGACTTACGCGCGCGAATGGCGCGTGGCGCATGCGGATGCCGATGCGGCCCATGCGGAGGCGCTGGCGCTGGGCCCCTACGAACTCGATCCCGGCATGCGCTTGAAGCTGGGCGAGCTGGCCAGCTTTCTGCGCCAGCCCGTCAAATACTTTTTCCGCCGCCGCCTCAGCGTGTATTTTGCCGATGCGGCCATGCTGGGCGAGGATGAGGAACCGTTTGGCCTGAATGCGCTCGAGCGCTATCTGCTGGAAGACACCATGCTGGATGACGGCGGCGCCGTCGAAGCGGCGGGCGACGTGCGCGCCAGCCTGGAAGCGCGCGCAGGGAAGCTGGCGCGCGAAGGCGTGCTGCCCATCGGCCTGATCGGCCAGCAGGTGCAGGCGCAACTGGTCGAGGCGCTGGTGCCCGTGCGCAGCGCGTGGCTGTCCCTGCGCGCCTCGTTTCCGTACGCGGCCGACAAGCGGGCCATCAACCTGCCGTTTGGCGAGCTGCAGATCGACGACTGGCTCGACAGATTGTGCAGCAACGGGCGCGACACGGCCTGGCTGATGCAGATTTCCTCGAAGGTGACGGACAAGGCGGGCCAGGCGCGCGGCGACAAGCTGATGCTGATGTGGCTGCGCCAGCTGGCCGCCGCCGCGCTGGACTTCCCCGTCACCGGCTACCTGGTGGCGCGCGACGCCATCGTCTGCATGGCGCCGCTCGACCCGGCCGCTTCGCGCGCCGCGCTGGCCACCCTGCTGGCGCTGTGGCGCGAAGGCATGAACCATCCGCTGCCCACGGCGTGCAAGACGGGCCTGGCGCTGGTGCAGCAGGGCGACCCGCGCGCCGTCTACGATGGCGGCTTTGAAGTCTCCGGCGAGCGCGACGAGCTGTGCCTGGCGCGCCTGTGGCCCGAGTTTTCCGCGCTGGCCGCCGAGGAAGCGTGGCAGGACTGCACGCGCGAGCTGTATGGCCCGCTGGCCGACTGGCTGCAGCAATACATCACCATCGACCCGATCAGCGCGCCCGATGACGGCGCCGGAGAAGAACAATGACGAGCCATCTGCTCAACCCCCTGGCGTTCCCGCTGCACGGCTCGCGCCTGATCGAAGCCTCGGCCGGCACGGGCAAGACCTGGACCATCGCCGCGCTGTACGTGCGCCTCGTGCTGGGCCACGGCGACGACGACAGCCGTTTTACGCGCCCCCTGCTGCCGGCCGATATCCTGGTGATGACGTTTACCCGCGCCGCCACGCGCGAATTGTCGAACCGCGTGCGCGAGCGCCTGATCGAGGCGGCCGCCTATTTTCGCCACGAGGTTGGCATGGAGTCCGGCGCCAGCGACCCGTTCCTCGACGCCTTGCTGGTGGCGTATCCGGACGAGAGCGAGCGGCAGAAGGCCGCGCACCGGCTGATGCTGGCCGCCGAGACGATGGATGAAGCGGCCATTTTCACCATCGACGCGTGGTGCCAGCGCATGCTGCGCGAGCACGCGTTCGACAGCGGCAGCCTGTTCGACGAAGAACTGGTCAGCGACGAGCAGGCCCTGTTCGAGGATGCGGCCCACGATTACTGGCGCCAGCAGGTGTACCCGTTGCCGCCGCAGGCGCTGGACGTGCTGCTGGCCTGCTGGCCCGACGTGGGCGCGCTGAAGAAAGGCGCGCGCGAACTGGCGCGCCGCGCGGACATCATGGCCATGGCGCAGGAAGAACCGTTGTCCGCGCTGATCGCGCGCGAACAGCGGGCGCTGGCCGCGCAGCTGGCCAGCCTGAAGGCGGGCTGGGTCGAGCGCGTGGACAGCATGGCCGCGTGGATCAACGACCACCGCGCCGTCAATCCCAAGTGTTTTAACGGCGTCAAGATGAAGCCGGAGAACCTGGCGAAGTGGTTCGACGGCTTGCGCCGCTGGGCGCAAGACCCGCTGTTGCTGCAGCCGGCCATCACGGCCAAGGCGTGGGAGCGCCTGACGCCGTTCGGCATCGAAGACGCGTTTGCCAAGAGTTTTACGGCGCAAGTGCCCGAGTGCTTCGACCATACGGAAGAACTGGGACGGGCGCTGGCCGCCATCACGCCGCTGGCGCACAAGCTGCACCTGCATGCGGCGGCGGCCATCGCGCGGCGCATGGACCAGTTGAAGCGCCAGTCGCGCCAGTTCGGCTTTGCCGACATGCTGCAGCGGCTGCACGACGCGCTGGCCGGCGAGAATGGCGCGGCCCTGCGCCAGCGCATCATCGACCAGTATCCGCTGGCCATGGTCGACGAATTCCAGGATACGGCGCCGGCCCAGTACCAGATCTTCAACCTGCTGTACCGCATTGCCGACAACGATCCGGTGCTGGGGCTGTTCCTGATCGGCGACCCGAAACAGTCGATCTACGGCTTTCGCGGCGCCGACATCCAGAGCTACCTGGCGGCGCGGCGCGCCACGGCAGGGCGCCACTACCAGCTGGGCACCAACTACCGTTCCACGGCGCCCCTGGTGGCGGCCGTCAACCAGCTGTTCCTGCATGCGGAGCGCGCCGACGTGCCGGCCGGCGCCTTCCGCTACCGCCAGGGCGATGACAATCCGCTGCCGTTCGAAGCCGTCGACGCCAAGGGCCGCGCCGAATCCCTGGTCACGAAGGATGGCGCCATGCCGGCGCTGCTGGCCGCCTGCGCCAGCGATGAAGGATTGCGCGGCGACAGCTACCGCGAGTATTTCGCGCAGCACTGCGCGGAACATATCGTCGCCATGCTGGGCGATGCGCAGGCGGGCTTCGATGGCCCCGGCGGCTTCGTGCGGCTGCAGCCGGCCGACGTGGCCGTGCTGGTGCGCGACCGCAAGGAAGCTGCCGCCATCCGCCGCGCGCTGGCGCGCCGCCGGGTGGCCAGCGTGTACCTGTCCGACAAGGATTCCGTCGTCGACAGCGAAGAGGCGGCCGACGTGCTGCGCTGGCTGGCGGCGCTGGCCAATCCCCTCGACGGTGGACTGGCGCGCGCCGCGTTTGCCACGCGCACCATCGGCCTGTCGCTGGGCGAACTGGCGCGCCTGTCCAGCGACGAACTGGAATGGGAGCGCCGCGTCGAGCAGCTGAAGGCCCTGCACCTGATCTGGCAGCGCCAGGGCGTGCTGGCCATGCTGCGCCGCTTCATCCACGAACTGCAGCTGCCGGCCATGCTGCTGCAGCAGACGGGCGGCGAGCGGCGGCTGACGAATCTGCTGCACCTGGCCGAACTGCTGCAATCGGCCAGCCGCCAGCTCGATGGCGAACAGGCGCTGATACGCTGGCTGGCCGAGCAGATCGCGGGCGAAGGCGAGGGCGGCGACGAGCGCGTGCTGCGCCTGGAAAGCGATGCGGAGCTGGTGAAAGTCATCACCGTGCACAAATCCAAGGGCCTCGAATACCCGCTCGTGTATCTGCCGTTCGCCGTCACGGCGCGCAAGGTGGACAAGCGCAACCGCAGCTTCTTCGACTACGCGGATGAAAAAGGCGAACGCCGCCTCGATTTGTCGCTGTCCGACGAGGCGATGGCGGCGGTCGAAGAGGCGCGCATCGAGGAAGACCTGCGCCTGCTGTACGTGGCCCTGACGCGCGCGCGCCACTTCCTGTGGCTGGGCGTGGCCGCCCAGGCGGCGCGCAAGGCGGGCGAGAATACCCTGCACGAATCGGCGCTCGGCTATCTGCTGACGGGCGGCGACAAGCTGCCGGCGGAGCAATTGCTGTTGCGCTGGCAGCAGGTGGCGGGCAGCTGCGACGCCATCTACGTGGCTTCCCTGGCGCAGCCCGACGCCTGCACGGTGCTGGAGCGGGTCGAGCGGCGCCCCCGCTTGCGTCCCGCGCCCGTGTTTGAGGGCGAATTCGAGCGCGACTGGTCGGTGGGCAGCTTTACGTCGCTGACGCGGCAGATCGGCGCCGTGGCGGCTCCGCACGTGCCGCAGCGGGCGCTGGAAGAAACCCTGCTGGAAGATGGCACGGGCGTGCCAGCTGTCTCGCCGCTGCAGACGGGCGACGCGCCATGGCACCGCTTTCCGCGCGGCTCCGTGCCCGGCAATTTCCTGCACGAGCAGCTCGAGTGGATGGGCAGCGAAGGTTTTGACAGCGTCCACGAGGCGCACTTCGACACGCGCCTGGCCGCGCGCTGCGAGCGGGCAGGCTGGGGCCACCGCCAGGAAGACGCCATCGCCTGGCTCAGGGAAATCGCCGTCACGCCGCTGCCGCTGCTCGATGCGTCGCTGTCGCAGCTCGATAGCACCCTGTCCGAGATGGAGTTCTGGTTCCCCAGCGAGCATTTGTCCACGGGGGCGCTCGACCAGCTGTGCACGCGCCTGCTGCTCGACGGCGCGCCCCGTCCCGTGCTGCCGCGGCGCCAGCTGCACGGCATGCTGAAAGGCTTTGCCGACCTGGTGATCGAACAGGATGGCCGCTATTGGGTGCTCGACTACAAGTCGAATGCGCTGGGGGCCAACGACGCGGCCTACCACACGGCCGCACTGGCGGCCGGCATGGCGCAGCACCGCTACGATATCCAGGGCGCCATCTACATGCTGGCCCTGCACCGGCTGCTGAAAAGCCGCCTCGGCGACGCATACGACCCGGCCGAGCACCTGGGCGGCGCCATCTTCCTGTTCCTGCGCGGCATAGCGAATGGGGACACGCATGGCTGCTACTGGCTGGCGCCGCAGCTGGAACTGCTGGACGGCCTCGATCAACTGTTAGAAGAAACGGAACACCATGCAGCATGACGCACAGATGAACGCTTTGCTTGCCCATGTCGACGGCGTCGCCGAGGATGGCCATCTGCGCCGCCTGAGCGCCGCCTTTGCCCGCTTCATCGCCAGCCTGGATGACGATGCGCCGGACGCGCCCGCCGTGGCCGTCGCATGCGTGGTGCTGGCCGAGCTGGAAGGGCGTGGCCACAGCTGTTTGATGCTGGCGGACCTGGCCAGCGAACCGTCGCAGCTGCTGGGCTGGAGCGAAGAGCTGTGGCATGGCGTGCTGGCCGTTTCCGGCCCGCTGCCCGACAGCGTTGCTGGCTGGCGCGCGCTGCTGGCCCGCGCGCCGCAGGTGTGGCAAGTGGATGCGCCGGACGTGCGCCAGCCGCTGGTGCTCGATGGGGCGCGCCTGTATTTGCGCCGCTACTGGCGCGACGAGCGCCTGGTGGGCGGAAAAATCGCCGCCCGCGCGCAGGATCTGGGCGCTCCGCCGCTGGCGCAGGTGCGGCAATGGCTCGACATCCTGTTCGACCAGCCAACCCAGGACGGCGGCCCGGACTGGCAAAAGGTGGCGTGCGCCATCGCGCTGCGGGGCAAGGTGGCCATCATCACGGGCGGGCCGGGCACGGGCAAGACGTACACGGTGGCCAGCCTGTTGACCCTGCTGTTTGCCGTCTCGCCGCAGCCGGAGCAGCTGCGCATCGCGCTGGCCGCACCCACGGGCAAGGCGGCCGCGCGTTTGAAGCAGTCGATCGACAAGGCACTCGAGGGGCTGGCGGCCAAGGCGGCGCGCGGCGATCAAGGCTTGCCCCTGCTGGAACTGGCGCGGCGCATGGGCGCGGCGCGCACCCTGCATAGTTTGTTGGGCGCGCGGCCCGATACGCGCGCCTTTGCCCACCACGCGGGCAATCCGCTCGAGGTCGACGTGCTGATCGTCGATGAAGCGTCGATGGTGCACCTGGAGATGATGGCGTCGGTGCTCGACGCCTTGCCGCCCAAGGCGGTCCTGATCCTCCTGGGTGACAAGGATCAACTGGCGTCCGTGGAAGCGGGCGCCGTGCTGGGCGACTTGTGCCACGATGCGCAGGCGGGCGGCTACACGGACGACACCATCGCCTATGCGCAGGCGGCCAGCGGCGTGGCCATTCCCCCCCGCTTTGCGGGAGCGGCCGGCGCGCTGGCGCAGCAGACGGTGATGCTGCGCCACAGCCACCGTTTCAGCGGCCCCATTGGCGAACTGGCGCTGGCCGTGAATGGCGGCAGGCCCGACCTGGCCAGGGCGTGCTTCGCCGGCGACAGCGGCGGCCAGCTGGCGTGGAGCGTGCCGGCGCAGCAGGAAGACGTGCTGCGCCTGGCCTTGCGCGGCCGCGCAGATGCACCGGGCGGCTACCAGCCCTACCTGGCGCTGGTGAATGCGGGCGGGGAGGGCCATGCGCAGCACGACGACTGGGTGCGCGCCGTGCTGCACGCGTTCGAGTCGTTCCGCATCCTGTGCGCCGTGCGCGAAGGCGAGTGGGGCGTGGCGGGCCTGAACACGGCCATCGAACTGCGGCTGGAAAAGGAAGGCCTGATACGCCGCAGCGAATGGTATGTGGGCCGCCCCGTGATGGTCACGCGCAACGACTACGGCACGGGCGTGTTCAATGGCGACATCGGCTTGACCTTGCGCGACCCTGCGCGGCCCGGTTCCCTGCGCGTGTACTTTTTGGAAGGCGAGAACGTGCGCAGCGTGCTGGCCACGCGCTTGCGCCACGTGGAGACGGCGTTTGCCATGACGGTGCATAAATCGCAGGGATCGGAATTCCGTCACACGGTGCTGGTGCTGCCGCAGGAAGGCGGCGCCATGCTGGCGCGCGAACTGGTCTACACGGGCATCACGCGGGCGCGCGATTTCTTCACCCTCGTCTCGCCCACGCAGGCCGTGCTGTTCGACGCGATCCTGCGCCGCACGCAGCGGGCCAGCGGCTTGCGAGGGCTGATCGGGGCCTGACTGGCTAGCGGCCCGCTTGCCGGCTGACCGTCCAGATCCACCAGATCAGCGCCGCCTGCAGGGGCAGGCGCGCCAGCAGCAAGGCTTGCTGCCAGGCGGGATCGCCCGCCGCGCGCGCATTCAGCAACATCTGTACGTTCGCCGGCAGCACGGCCAGCGACAGCGCGATCAGGCCGATGCCGGCCAGACGCCGCGTGCGCACGGGCAGCAGGCCGATGCCGCCGGCCAGCTCGCAGGCGCCGCTGACATACACGAGCAGCAGCGGCGCAGGCAGCCACGGCGGCATGATGCCCGCGTAGGCGGCGGGGAACATGAAATGCAGCAGGCCGGCCACGCTGAAGAACAGCGCCAGTGCATAGCGAGACAGGGCCAATCGGTGCTGCCGGTAGGGGGTGGTCATGTGGGGGGGCAATCGCTGCCTGTTCATATAAAAGTTAAATGTCTAGCAATTCTTGCGTGTTGTCAATGCGCATCGCGGCGCTTCCCCTGTGGTTTCTTCATTGAATATTCCAAATATTTCATCCTCCTGTTCCGATTTTTGTGTAAAACTGCGAAATGTAAAATATTGACACGTAGCAATTTTCGGCAGCTCCCGCTTGCCGGCGCAAGCGCCGCGTGTCGATACCATCAACATCGAAACCAGGAGTCCATCATGTTGTCTTCCCTTCGCACGCGCTTGGTCCTCATCTGTGTCGCCATCGTCGTGCTGTCCATGCTGGCCTTGTCGGTCGCCAATTACATCACCACGCGCAACAGCATGCAGGCGTCCTCGGACCAGCAGATGCAGCAACTGCTGCAAAGCCAGTCGGCCGTGCTGGCGCAATGGGTCGACGGCAAGAAAAAAGTCATGGCGTCCGTCGTCATGTCGGCGGAGACGCCCGATCCGCTGCGCGCCTTCCAGATCGCGGAAAAGGCCGGCGATTTTGCGGAAGTGTTCATCGGCTACGCGGACAAGCGCTCCGTGTTTACCCATCCAGGCCGCCCGGCCGATTTCGATCCCACCGCGCGCGCCTGGTACACGGATACCGTCAAGGCGGGCGTGCCGATGCTGACGCCGCCGTATGTGGATGCGGCCAGCCACAAGCTGGTGGTGTCGTTCACGGCGCCCGTCGGGCCGAAGGAGGCGCCGAGCGGCGTGGCGGGCGCGGACGTGCTGCTCGATACGGTGATCGCCAACGTGGTGGCGATCAAGCCGACGCCGCACAGCTTTGCCTTCCTGGTCGACCAGAGCGGCACCATCATCGCGCATGCCAGCAAGGACCTGAGCCTGCAGCCGGTGACGAAGCTCGATGCCGCGCTGTCGGCCGCGCAGGTCAACCGCCTGGAAAGCACGCGCACGAGCGAGGCCGTGCGCTTGAACGAGCGCGACGGCATGCTGTACGTCACGCGCGTGGGCGGTACCGACTGGCTGCTGGCCGTGGTGCTGGACCAGCAGGAAGCCATGCAGGCCTTGCAGACGATGCTGACGACGGCCACCGTCACGGCGGCGCTGCTGACCGGCTTGGCGGCGCTGCTGCTGTCGCTGCTGGTCTTCAAAATGCTCAAGCGCCTGGAACTGGTGCGCGATGCGCTCGACGATATCGCCTCGGGCGAAGGCGACCTGACGCGCCGCCTCGACGCTTCCGGCGTGGATGAACTGGCGCAGATCGCGGGCGCCTTCAACCGCTTCATCGACAAGATCGCCGCCGTGCTGGTAAAAATCCGCACGGCCAGCGAATCGGTGAAGGTGTCGTCGACGGAAATCGCCGCCGGCAACCAGGACCTGTCGTCGCGCACGGAACAGCAAGCCAGCTCGCTGGAAGAAACGGCCGCCTCGATGGAGGAGCTGACCAGCACGGTGAAACAGAACGCGGACAATGCGCGCCAGGCTAACCAGATGGCGCAATCGGCGTCCGGCGTGGCCAGCAAGGGCGGGCAAGTGGTGGCGCAGGTGGTCGATACCATGGCGTCGATCAACGACTCGTCGAAGAAGATCGTCGACATCATCAGCGTCATCGACGGCATCGCCTTCCAGACGAACATCCTCGCGCTCAATGCGGCCGTGGAAGCGGCGCGCGCGGGCGAGCAGGGACGGGGCTTTGCCGTGGTGGCGACGGAAGTGCGCAGCCTGGCGCAGAGGTCGAGCCAGGCGGCCAAGGAAATCAAGCTGCTGATCGACGATTCGGTGGGCAAGGTCGATTCGGGCGCGCGCCTGGTCGACGAGGCCGGCGCGACGATGCAGGAAATCGTCGACAGCGTGCGCCGCGTTACCGACATCATGGGCGAGATCACGGCCGCCAGCGCCGAGCAAAGCTCGGGCATCGAACAGGTGAACCAGGCGATCGCGCAAATGGACCAGGTGACGCAGCAGAATGCGGCCCTGGTGGAAGAGGCGGCCGCCGCGGCGGAAAGCCTGCAGGACCAGGCCAGCACCTTGTCGCAGGTGGTGGGCGTGTTCAAGCTCGATGACGGACCAGCGCCGGCGCCGCTCAAACCGGCGGCGCGCCCACCGGTCGTGCAGCGCATCGCCAGCCGTCCTGCCGCCCAGGCGGCGGCCCGCAGGACGGAACCGTCCGAGGAATGGGAGACTTTCTAGGCAGCGCTCAGGCGCGCCGGGGCGCCAGGGTCGGCGCCATCTGCTTCGCCACGTCGAAAAAGGCGTTGGTGGCCGGCGTGTTCTGGCGCCGGTCGCGCACGGCCAGGCCCACCTTGCGGCTGACGGGCGGGTTCAAGGGCAGGGCGACCAGTTCCGGATACTGCTCGCGCAGGCGCTGCGGCAAGGCCAGTTCGGCCACGATGGACAGGCCGTCGCCGCGGCTGACCATGTCGAGGATGGTGATGACCTGGCTGATGCGGTAGGGCACGTGCGGCTGCAAGCCCGCGTTGGCGAACAGCGGTTCGATCAGGCAGGCGCAGCCCGCCTCGGACATGATGAACGGCCCCTCGCACAGTTGCGCCAGGGTGATGGTCTTGAGCTGCGCCAGCGGGTGGCTGCGCGGCACCAGTGCCATCATCTGGTCTTCCACCAGCGGCGCCGTGTCGAAGCGCTCGTCGGGCAGCACGACGAAGCCGACATCGACCCTGCGCTCGCGTATCCATTGCACCACTTCATGGTCGGCCCCTTCGTCGATGCGCAGGTCGATGCCCGGATAGCGCAGGCGGAATTGCGCCGTGATGGCCGGCAGCAGGTTCAGCGACGACGTGGGACCGAAGGAGCCGATGCGCAAGGTGCCCTGGCGCTGGCCCAGCACGTCGGCCGCTTCCTGGCGCATGGCTTCCGACAGGCCGAGGATTTCGCGCGCGCGCACGAGCAGCTGGCGGCCCACGTCCGTCAGCTCGGCCGAGGCCTGGTGGCGCACGATGAGGTCCACGCCCATCTCTTTTTCCAGCGCTTTCAATGCATGCGAGACGGCCGACTGGCTGATGCCCAGCTGCGCGGCGGCGGCGGAAAAGCCGTGCAGTTCGGCCACCAGGGTAAAAATTTCCAGTTGCGTGAAGGTCATGGTGTGGTTTTGTTGAGTTATGAGTATTTGCTCATTATTTCATGAGTTGATATTAGTATTAATATATACGCATATCACCCGCCACACAAGCGGCCTTCAGGATGCACCCTAGGATATCCCATGTCTTCTTCCGCCGTACCCCAGGCTCCGCTGCTCGCCGTGCAGTCGCCGCTCGTCTACATCAAACTGATTTTCGTCGCCCTGTTCTGGGGCGGTACCTTTATTGCCGGGCGCGTACTGGCGCAGCAGATGCCGCCCATGACGGCCGCCAGCGGACGCTTCGGCGTGGCCGTGCTGCTGCTCGTCGTGCTGGCCTGGAAGCTGGAAGGGGGCTTGCCCCGCCTGGACCGCAAGCAGCTGGCAACGACGGCCGCCTTGGGCCTGACGGGCATCTTCTTATATAACCTGTGCTTCCTGGCGGCCCTGTCGCGCATGCCGGCCGGGCGCACGGCCCTGTTCGTGGCCCTGAACCCCATCGTCACAGCGCTGGCGTCGGCCATGCTGTTCCGCGAACGGCTCGGTTCCTTCAAGTGGCTGGGCATCATGCTGGCGTTTTGCGGCACGGCCATCGTCATCACGCGCGGCGATATCGCCGGCGTGCTGCATGGCACGGGCGGCGGCATCGGCGCTGGCGAGATCTTCATGTTCTGCGGTATTTCCAGCTGGGCTGCCTATACCCTGATCGGCCGGGTGGCGCTGAAGGGCTTGTCGCCGATAGCGGCCACCACGTATGCGGCTATGTGGGGCCTGGCTTTCCTGCTGGTGGGGGCGGCCGTGGAATTTCCCACAGTGCCGTGGCACAGCTTCGGCTGGCAAGTGTGGGCCGCCATCGGCTACCTGGGCGTGTTCGGCACGGTGATCGGCTTTGTCTGGTATTACGAAGGCGTAAAAGCGCTGGGACCGTCGCGCACGGCCGTGTTCAACAACCTCGTGCCCGTGTTCGGCATCGTGCTGGCGGCGGCGCTGCTGGGCGAGCCCGTGCTCGTCTCGATGCTGGTGGGCGGCGCGGTGACGATTACCGGCGTGGTGATGACCAACCGGCAAGCGAAATAATTATTTGGCGCGGCGACGCTTCGATGGCTTCGCCGGCGCCTTCTTGTGCCGGCTGACGGAAGCGCGCATCACCTTCGGCTCTTCGATGCCGTTTTCGGCCGCCAGCATGCGGCGGATGTTGACGGCGTCCATGGCGCGCACGGAATTGGCGCGCGCGTTGAGCAGAATCATGGTGGCGAACTTGCCGGCCGACTTGATGCGCATGATCAGGCAGCGGCCCGCTTCATTCGTGTATCCCGTCTTCGACAGGCCGATATCCCAGCCCTTGGCGCCCACCAGGCGGTTCGTGTTGTGGTATTCCACATCGCGGCCCTTGATCTGGATCACGTCCTTCGAATCGGTGGTGATGCGGCTGATTTCCGGGTAGCGCGAGGCGGCCACGGCCATCTTGACGAGGTCCGCTGCCGTCGACTGGTTGTTCGGCGACAAGCCCGTCGGCTCCTCGATCACGGTCTGGTGCATGCCCAGCGCCTTGATCTTGGCGTTGACGGCCACGGCAAAGGCGGTGGGGCCGCCGGGGAAGGTGCGCGCCAGCGAGGCGGCGGCGCGGTTGTCGGACGACATCAGCGCCAGTTGCAGCACGTCGTGGCGGCTCAGGGTGGCGCCCACGGGCACGCGCGAGGTGCTGTGCTTCAAGGTGTCGACGTCTTCGCGGTCGATGCTGATCTCTTCCTGCATATTCGCCTTGGAGTCGAGCACGACCATGGCCGTCATGAGTTTGGTCAGCGAGGCGATGGGCACCACCACGTTGGAATTTTTTTCAAGCAAGACTTTGCCTGTGCCGTCTTCGACCACCAGTATCGACTGGGAACCGAAGGGCACGGCGATGGCCGCTGTGGAAAGCGTCATCAGCACTGCGGCGAACATTTTTTTGAGCATGGGATTGTATGTGGGAAAGCAGTTTTGGGGCGCCATCGAGGGCGCTGCGCGCAAAATCGGGACAGGCCTGCGCGGGGACGCGGAGTGTGTCTCGGAGGCAATATTTGCCAAGCTTAAACAATACCATTAAAGATCAAGCGATGTCTACGGGATAAGGGCGCCACAGGCTGTGTAGCGGCCAATTTGGCGAATAAACGGGGCTATTCTTGCCGTAGTGAAAATTGTTCCGCAATTATTGATTTCGTTATAGAAACTTCGTATTATTTTAGCAATATTGGCAGCCATGGTCCGGCAAACCGCGCGCGCGTCGTCGTTGATGCCTGCCGCTTCGTGCTTCGTTGCCCCGCGCTATGCCCTGCCAAGGGGGCACCGTAGACTGCGTTCATGCCTGATTGGCACGACAAGGAGAGCGCAGCTGGTATACATGGTGCCCATGACCATCGTCGTGCTCTGGCGCAATCGCCAGTACGAGGCGCTGGCCCTGCAGCTGCAGCAGGATGCCGAGCGCGACCGCCTAGCGCGCGAACTGAGCGAATCGCAGCTGCGGCTGCTGCGCGCACAGATCGAACCGCATTTCTTGTTCAACACCCTGGGCGCCGTGCAGCAGCTGGCCGAGCATGGCGCCCACGGGACGGCGCCATGCGCTTGCGCGTGCAGGATACGGGTGCAGGTCTGGGCGTGGGGCCGGGCAGCGCGCCCGGCGGCGGCCTGGGCCTGGAGAATGTGCGCCGCCAGCGTGCCCGTGCAGGATGGCGCAGAGGGCGGCGTGCTCGCCGAGATCGTGCTGCCGATGAATATGGAAGGCCAGGCCGCATGAACGCCACCATTCTGATCGCGGAAGACGAACCGCTGATGCGCGAGCGCCTGCAGGCGATGCTGGCGCTGGCCTGGCCCGAGGCGCGCATCGTGCTGGTGGCGGAAAACGGCAACGATGCCTGGGACGGTTTCCTCGAGCATGAACCGAATGTGGTGTTTCTCGACATCCGCATGCCTGGCTTGTCGGGCCTGGAAGTGGCCGAGCGCATCGGCAAGCGCGCCCACGTGGTGTTCGTCACGGCCTACGACCAGTATGCCGTCGACGCGTTCGACGCGGGCGCCGTCGACTACCTGTTGAAACCCGTGCAGGCCGAGCGCTTGCAGCGGGCGCTGGCCCGCCTGCGCGACAAGCTGGGCGCCCAGCCGGCCGACATGGCCCATTTGCTGCAGTCGCTGCGCGCGGCGCTGCCGGAGCCGCCGCGCGAAAAACTAAAATGGATCAAGGCCAGCGTGGGCAAGCAAATTCGTTTGATCGATGTCAATGAAGTGCTGTTTTTCCAGGCCGACACCAAGTACACGCGCGTGGTGCTGGCCGGCTCGGAAGCGCTGGTGCGCACGCCGCTGAAGGATTTGCTGGGAGGGCTCGATCCCGCACAGTTCTGGCAAATCCACCGGGGCACCATGGTCAATGTGAAGGCCATCGAGGCGGCCGAGCGCATCGACGCCGAGCGCATGCAGGTGCTGCTGCGGGGCAGCACGGAAAAGCTGCCCGTCAGCCGCACGTTTACCTATTTGTTCGGGGATTGATATGATGGCAATGTTTTTAATCTGCCACCATATGGACTTCTCATGACAATTCTACGCCGCTGGTTCGCCGCCATCCTTCTTTCCTTGCTCTCCTGTACTGCCGCCCACGGGGCGCAGAAGGAGGAAAAGGTCGTGTATCACGTCAATGACGCCAGCAATGCCTCGGCTGCGCTGCGGAATATCCGCAACCACCTCGATGCCAGCCCGCAGGCGACCATCGTGCTGGTCGCCCACGGCCCCGGCATCGACTTCCTGCTCGACGGCGCCATCGACAAGCAGGGCTATCCGTATGACGTGGCGGTGCGCGAGCTGGTCAAGCGGGGCGTGAGCTTTCGCGTCTGCAATAACACCTTGCAAGGACGCAATATCGACCGCCAGCGCGTGTTGCCCGAAGCCGTCATCGTGCCGTCGGGCGTGGCCGAACTGAGCCGCCTGCAGGCACAGGAAGGCTATGTGTACATCAAGCCCTGATGCAAACGCCGCGCCGTTGCCAGATGGCAAGGGCGCGGCGCTTGGGCAGGCGCTGCCTACTGGATCTTGGCGATCGACACTTCCGTCGATTTCACCAGGGCGATGACTTCGCTGCCCACCTTTAAGTCCAGGTCCTTGATCGAGCGCGAGGTGATCACCGAGGTGACGATGCCGTGCGGCGTTTCCACGTCCACTTCCGACACCACGGGGCCAAAGATGATTTCCTTGATCTTGCCGCGAAACTGGTTGCGTACATTCACTTCCGAGATAGCCATGATGTTTCCTTTATGCCCGTGATACGCCGTGCGGCGCGACATGCCCAGAGTACGGCGCGCGCGGGGTTTTGACCACGAATCGATGCGCATATCGATATGCGGAAATGGTGCGCGGATGCTGCCGCAAGCATATTATTCGCCTATGCTCGTCTGTACTGCCACGGCGAGGTTTGCCATGCGTCCATGCTTGCTGTCGTTCCGGCCGTTGCCCACCTCAGGCTGCTGCAGAAACAGCAGTGACGGCGCGCCAACAAAAAAACCGGGACATGTCCCGGTTTTTTTGTTGTGGCGCAAGCTTACTTCTGATAAATCTTGTCGAACTCGCCACCATCGTCAAAGTGTTTCTTTTGCGCCTGTTTCCAGCCGCCAAACACGTCGTCGATCGTGAACAGGCTGATCGGCTTGAAGCTGGCTGCGTATTTCTTGGCGACCGCGGCCGAACGGGGACGCAGGTAGTGCTTGGCGACCAGTTCCTGGCCCGGTTCCGAGTACAGGTATTGCAGGTAAGCCGTGGCTTCCTTGCGGATGCCGCGGCGGTCGACCACCTTGTCGACGACGGCCACGGGCGACTCGGCCAGGATGGAGATGCTTGGATACACCACCTCGAAGTTGTCGCCGAATTCGGCGCGCACCAGCTGTACTTCGTTTTCAAACGTCACCAGCACGTCGCCGATTTCACGCTGCGTGAAGGTGGTGGTGGCGCCGCGGCCGCCGCCGTCGAGTACGGGCACGTTCTTGAACAGCTTGCTCACCAGCTCGCGCGCCTGCGCTTCGCTGCCGCCTTTTTTCACGGCATAGCCCCAGGCTGCCAGGTAGGTGTAGCGGCCATTGCCCGAGGTTTTCGGGTTCGGCACGATGACCTTGATGCCGGGCTTGGCCAGATCGTCCCAATCCTTGATGTGCTTCGGGTTGCCTTTGCGCACCAGATATACCATGGTGGAATAGAACGGCGCCGCATTGTTCGGGAACTTCTTGGCCCAGTCGGCCACCACGAGGCCGCGGTCGACGAGGATATCGATGTCGTTGGCCTGGTTCATGGTCACGACGGACGCTTCCAGGCCGTCGGCGACGGAGCGCGCCTGCTTGCTCGAACCGCCGTGCGATTGCTTGATGGTGATGGTTTCGCCCGTTTTGGCTTTCCAGTCAGCAATAAAAGCGGGATTCACATCCTTGAACAATTCGCGCATCACGTCGTACGAGGCGTTCAGCAAGACCACGGGTTCGGCGGCGGACACGCTCATGGGCAGGCTCATGGCGGCAGCGGAAGCGGCCAGGGCGCTGGCCAGGAACCAGCGGCGCGAGCGTTGGGCGAGCGTCGTTGCGGTAGTCGATACGGCGTTGGAATCGGTCATGTTGAACTCTTGTTGTGAGAATAGACAGACATAGTCTAAAATTCCGGCCGGAAAAGAAACGAATTTTTCGTAATATGCTTAGATCCGATTCCCGTTTGCGCTAAAAAACATATATCGATTTTTGGAAACATTCGTGGGCAAGGTGCGCATCAGCACTTAGTCTGCAAGCATTGCGTCATAGGCAAAACGAGCCCGTGGCGCGCGGCAAAAAACCTGATTGCGCCGCTTGGTGTATAGTCGAATCGCACGATACAGGGGTAAAACCGCCTGCATCGGCAACTGGAATATTTTGTGAGCGTACATGAGTCTTGAAATTCGTATTGCAACATCGACCGACGCTTTCGAGGCGTGCAACGTATTACGACGCTCCATCGTCGAATGCTGCAGCCTCGATCATCGGGACGATCCGGCCATCCTGGAAGCCTGGCTGGGCAATAAAACACCGCAGATGGTGGCGTGCTGGTTTGCGTCGCCCACCAATTTTTCGCTGGTCGCAGTCGAGCAGGGCGCCGTCGTCGGCGTGGGCTTGCTGACGCGCGCCGGCAAGCTTGCCCTGTGCTACCTGCTGCCCGAGGCGCAAGGCCGCGGCGCCGGCAAGGCGCTGGTGGAACGGCTGGAAGCGCAGGCGCGCGAGTGGGGCATCAAGGCCCTGCAACTGCACAGCACGGCCAGCAGCCAGGCCTTTTTCGTCAAGCGGGGTTATGTCGAGGCGGGCAATGTGCGTTCGCCGTATGGCGTGGAAACGATTTTTTGCTGGAAACAGATTGACCCCGCAGGCATCGCCAGCGGCGACCCCAAGCGCAAGCGCTTTTGCAACTGCAATTCGGCCTGACGGCCACCCCCGTACCTCAGCCCGCCCATCCGGCGGCGGGCCATTCCCTTCCTTTGAATATTTCCCTTCAGTAACTGATCTGGATATACACGCCTTGCGGCGCATGATCGTTTGCCTGCAGCAAGGCGCCCCCGGCAAACAGTTTCAGCTCGCCGGGCGCAAACGCCAGCCAGTCCTCGTTTTGCGTCAACGGATGCGTGGCGATGACGGCGATGCGGTCGTCCAGATGGTTATGCTGGCGAAAGTCGATGCTGCGTTCGCAGTCGATCAGCTGCGCCACGGAGAACGGGTATTCGCGTATCACATAGTGCAGGTGCGTGGAACAGTGGGCGAACAGCAGCTCGCCGTCCGATAGGATGAAATTGAAGCTGCCGTGCGCGGCGATCTCCTTGGCGACCTCGGCGATGGCGGCGCGCAAGTCGGCGCGCGCGGGTTCGCCCGCGGGAAACTGCGTGCGCAGGCGGGCCAGCAGGTGGCAGAACGCCTGTTCGCTGTCCGTGTCGCCGCTGGCCCGGTAGTGGGCGTCGGCGGGCGCGCGCCACGTCTTGAGGTCGCCGTTGTGGGCGAACGACCAGGTCTTGCCCCACAGTTCGCGGGCGAACGGGTGCGTGTTTTCCGGCGCGATGCGGCCCCGCGTGGCCTTGCGGATGTGCGCGACGATGTTCTTTGCCTTCACGGGATGCTGTTGCACCGTGGCGGCCAGCGGCGAATCGATGGCCGCCAGGTGGTCCGTCAGCAGGGTGCAGCCGCTACTGGAATGATAGGCGATGCCCCAGCCGTCGCGGTGCTCGTCCGTGCGTCCGCCCCGTTCGGCAAAGCCGGCAAAGGAAAATCCCAGTGCGGCGGGCTTGCTGCTGTTCATTGCGAGTAACTGGCACATGGCGGCCCTTCCTGATGGTATCGGTACACGCCCACAGTAAAGGCGGGCGGCAGGGGCGTGAAGGAATGTTTCTGACTATCGTTATGCGCTGTCCGTTGCGGCATCCATATCTGCTGGCCGCATATCAAATGGCGAAACCATTCGTTCTACTTTGCTTGGCCCTGCCTTACTCTGCACACTTTGGCGCCGCCTTCCCCATGAGGGCAGCCGGCGCGGCCCCATGAAGGAGCATGTATGCCATTTCCCATCCTGAAAAACTATCTGGCCCGTTTGTCGCATCAAACCCAGGCAGGCACCAGTGTCTGGCTCGACGGGGAGGGCAGGGCGCTGGGGCGCTTTTTCAATTGCACCATGACCAGCGCCTTCCAGCCGCTGCGCGAACTCGAGAGCGGCAAGCTGGTGGCGTTCGAGGGGCTGGCGCGCAGCGTGTCGAAGGCGGACGAGGGCTTGTCGCTGTGGCGTTTGCTCGACCATGCGGCCAGCGACGACGAGTCGGTGGAGCTGGACCGGCTGTGCCGCATGCTGCACGCCATCAATTTTTTCCGGCAGGCGGAAGCGGAGCAGGCCGACCTGTACCTGAACGTGCATGACCGCCTGCTGAGCGCGGTCAGCAGCAATCACGGCCACGCCTTCCAGCGCATCCTCGACGCGCTGGGCTTGCCCATCGAGCGCATCGTGCTGCAATTGCCGACGGTCACGCCGAACCAGGGCTGGCTGCTCAATTACGTGGCCGACAATTACCGGCGCAACGGTTTCCGCCTGGCCATCAACGTGGCCAGCGTGCACGAGGCAACGGGCATGCTCGAGCGCCTGCACCCGCACGCGTTCAAGCTCGATGCGGGCAACCTCAGCGACGAGCAGGCCGTCGCCAGCTTCGTCACCCTGTGCCATGCGGCGAAAATCCGCGTCATCTTCAAGCGCCTGGACACGCCGGCTGCGCTGGCCGCGCTGCAGCGCGTCGCGGCCCTCACGGGCTTGCCCATCGTGACCCAGGGTTATCTGCTGGACAAGCCCTTGACGGCGCTGGCGCAGGCCAGGCAGGACGTCGCGGCCAGCGCCGCGGCCGCGTAGGGCGCGTCCGGGACGGAAATGAGGGCGACACGATAGGCATAGAGGGTTTTTCTTCGCAGCACAATACGCTATAGTATTCCTATCGTTAAATTGGACTGACTATGGCATCGCGCAGAAATTTTCTACACCACGGTATGGGCCTGGCCGCGCTGGGCCTGGTAGCCACTCCCCTCATCGGCTGCGCCTCGCGCACGGCCGCTCCCGCATCGGCTTCGGCCAGCGCCAAGCCGCGCACGCCGCGCACGGCCGTGCCGCCCCAGCCCACGCAACTGGCCAGCGTCGACCGCTCGCTCACTTCGCAGTCGCGCCAGGCCATCACCGAGATGGAACCGCCGCCGGACATCTTCGACGCGCAGGCGCTGGACCTGGAATTCTGGCTCAAACCCCGCACCCTGGAAGTGGTGCGTCCGGCCAGCAATGAAAAAGCCAGGCTGCTGTACTGGAAGGATGGCGAAGTCATCGATTCGGCCTACCAGGAACTGTGCCACTTGCTGCGCGACGTGAACGGCAAGAAGACGGCGCCCATCGACCCGAAACTGCTGGAAACCCTGTGGGGCACGCAAGCGTTCGTGGCCCGCTACGGCATCGAGCAGCCGCTGGAGATCCTGTCCGGCTACCGCACGGCCGAGTCGAACAGCCGCCTGCGCGAAGCGGGCGTGCCGGCCGCGCGCCAGTCGCTGCACATCTCGGGCCGCGCCGCCGATATCCGCGTGGCCAACCTGAACGCGGAAGTGCTCGGTTCGCTGGTGCGCAGCTTCAAGCAGGGCGGCGTGGGCTTCTATTACCGTTCCGGCCCCCGTGGCGGCTGGATCCATGCCGATACGGGCCTCCAGCGCACCTGGAAAGGCTAAACCTGAGTAGCGGCGCGCGGTGCGCCGTGCGGCCGCATGCCGCTGCCGCGCGCGGCGGTGTTTGGATCAGTCGTAGTGATACGGCGGCTCCGGCACCTTGTCGCGTTCGGCGCGCCGCCATTGCTCGACATTCAAAGGGCGTTCCCAGTAGATGCGCCAGCCCAGGCGCTGGCTCGCTTGCGCCTGGGGATGGTCGCGCAGATAGCCGTCGAT
The DNA here is from genome assembly GCF_009208755.1 of Janthinobacterium sp. FT14W. Lineage (NCBI taxonomy): Bacteria > Pseudomonadati > Pseudomonadota > Betaproteobacteria > Burkholderiales > Oxalobacteraceae > Janthinobacterium > Janthinobacterium sp. FT14W. The sequence continues at coordinate 113,008 of NZ_WFLL01000002.1, forward strand.
AAAACGCGTGAATTCCGATACATAGCCGCCGCGGCGGCAGGTGAGTGCATGCGGCATGGCTGCTCCTCTGCTTGTCCTAGCCGTTTGACCGTCCGCGCGCCCGAAAGTGCCGCACCTTCCACCATGCCCATGAAACTTTCCAGCCATAACATCGAACTGTTCCTGGCCGTCGTCGACGGCGGCTCGTTTTCGGCCGCGGCGCGCGCCTTGCGCCGGGCGCCGTCGGCCGTCAGCATGGCGATGGCCAATATCGAGGCGGAACTGGGCATCGCCCTGTTCGACCGGGGCGCGCGCGAAGCCGTGCCCACGCCCGCCGCCCTGGCCCTGCTGCCCCATGCGCGCCTGATCGCGGAACAGCTGAAGCAGTTGCACCTGCACGTGCAGGAATTGTCGCAGGGACTGGAAAGCCGCATTTCGCTGGGCATCGCGGCCGAGCTCGACCCTGCACCGTTCGTGGCCGCCGTGCGCGCGCTGTCGCTGCGCCATCCGCTGCTCGACATCGAAGTGCTGACGGCGCCGCAGGACGACGTGCTCGACCTGCTGCACCGGGGCCGCATCAGCGCCTGCATGGCCTTCGCGGGCGGGCGCATCAATCACGAGGAACAGTTCCAGCTGGTGGGCAGCGATGCCTTGCTGGCGATAGTCTCGACCCGCCATCCGCCCGACGTGGCGGGCCGGCCCTTGTATATCGAGGAATTGGTGAATTTGCGCCAGATCATCGTGGCCAGCCGCGAACTCGACCTGGCCGATGCGCGCCCCGTGGTGGGCCTGTCCTACTGGCGCACGGACAGCCTGCCGATGGCGCTGGCGATGGTGGAGGCGGGACTGGGCTGGGGCAACTTTGCCGCCTCGGCCATCGAGCATTCGCTGGCGGCGGGGCGGGTGCGCACGGTGGACTTCAAGAATACGGGCAACGGCCTGGTCGTGCCCATCCACCTGGTGTGGATGAAGGACCGGCCGCTGGGCATGGCGGCGCGGTCCTTTCTTCAGTTGCTGACCGAGGTGCCGGCAGCGCCCTGAAGGCCGGCCGGTTCTTCCTTCGGCTGCTGCGCCGACAGGGGCACGCCGAACAGGCCGTCGAAGAAATAGTTGAAGATGAAGCTGTAGCACGGGATGATCAGCATCAGGGCGAAGTCCAGCACGAAGGCTTGCCACAGGCTGATGTCGAGCCACCAGGCGATCAGCGGGATCAGATAGATCACCAGCGTGATCTGGAAGCCGATCGCATGCAGGATGCGGCGCCAGACGGTGCGCGTGCGCGACACCTGGCGGATTTCCCAGTATTCGAAGGCCGTGTTGTAGAGCAGGTTCCAGATCACGGCGATGGTGGTGATCATGATGGCCAGGGGGCCCGTGCTGGTGGGCGATTCGCCCGAGAGCAGGGTCAGCCAGGCCGTGGAAATGGCCATGCCGATGATTTCAAAGGCGGTGACGTAGACGATTTTGCGTTTGATGCCTTGCATGTAAAGCCTGTAAAGGTGAAGTGGCGGCCATTTTAAGTCAGGTATGTTGACGTTAAAAGTTAATAGCTGTCAGTTTTTCTGATTGATATGCGCCAGCAATACCATGCTGGCCGCGAACGGTGGATAATGGCGGCTGGCGGGCAACCGGTCCCGCCGCATCACCGCAGAAGAGGTCGACAAGCATGCAAGGCGCAGCAGACAGCAACATCCCCGATACCCCCGCCGATACCCCCGCCAGCGGGGATGAACGTCCCCGTTTCCGTCCCCGTCCGTGGGAACACCTGGAAACGCCGTACGACGTGGAAGTGTGGATCGAGGAACATAACCGCAGCATGCAGGACAATATCCGCGCCACGGAAACGGGCGTGGGCATCTGCTTTACCCTGGCCGAGGGCGGCGACATCTACATGCAGACGAGCGCCGACGGCGCCGTCGTGCTGGACGTGACGCCGGACGCGGCCTGGGTGTCTCCCTTGATCAGCGCGGCCACGGGCTGCGGGACGCCGGCTTCGTCGCTGTGGATCTTGCCTGACGATAAGTTGATCCAGCTGATCGTGGGGCTGTCCAGCCTGGTGGCCAGCACCTTGCTGGTGGTGGGCCATGATTTCGGCTTGCGCCGGCGGGGCATGGGCCGCTGACGGCCATGTTGCAGAAATGTTATGCATGGCAGGCATGGCTCGACACTGCGCGTGGCGCGTGTTAGTCTCGCTACTGCACCCACCTGTTTGCCTGGGCGGCGGTGCAAAGGACAGCCATGGACATGCCTCCGCAAGCGGTACCTGCTCCGGATTCCTCCCCGCGCGGCCACGACGGCCTGCTGCCGCATGCCGCGCCCCTGCTGGACGATGGCGTCTTCAGCCCGGAGCGGATGAAGGCCGAACGCGAGCAAGCCTATTTCAGCGATTTGTACCTGCTGGCGCCCGTCGCCTATTTCGTGCTGGGCCTCGACGGCGTGATCTTGCAGGTCAACCTGGTGGCGGCCGAATTGTTCGGCCTGGCGCGCGGCCATCCCGGCCATGTGCTGTTCCGTTCCTATGTGCATGAGGCGTTCCGCCACGATTACGACCGGTTCGTGCAGCGCGTGCTCAATAGCAGCGAGCCCGAGCGCATCCAGCTGCAGGTGCGGCCCCGTCCCGGCGCGCGCGAGGCGGGCATGCCCGTCAGCCTGCTGGGCAGCGCCGACCCGAACGGCCAGGCGCTGCGCCTCGTGCTGGAGCAGGCCGAGGGCAAGCTGGCCGCGCTGGAACGCAGCGAAGAGCGCTTCCGGCGCATCGTGCACAGCGCCGAGGAGGGCATCTGGGAAATCGATGCGCAGGCGCTGACCAGCTTTGTCAATCCCAAGATGGCGCACATGCTGGGCTGCCAGATCGAGGAGATGCTGGGCCAGCCGCTGGCCGCCTTCATGGATGAGGAGGGGCGGGCCCTGATGGCGCGCAACATTGCGCGGCGCCAGGACGGCATTGCCGAGCGCCACGAATTCAAGTTCCTGCGGCGCGACGGCAGCACCCTGTGGGCCACCCTGGCCACCAATCCCATCTTCGACTCCGGCGGCACCTACCTGGGGGCGCTGGCGCTGGTCAGCGACATCACGGCGCAGCGCGCGGCGTCCGAGCGCATCTGGCGGCAAGCCAATTTCGACTCGCTGACAGGCTTGCCGAACCGCCAGATGTTCCTCGACCGCTTGCAGCACGAGGCGCACCATGCGCGGCGCGAAGGTAATTGCCTGGCCCTGCTGTTCATCGACCTCGACCACTTCAAGCAGGTGAATGACCGCCTGGGCCACGAGAAGGGCGACATGCTGCTGCGCCAGGCGGCGCAGCGCATCAGCGGGCACGTGCGCGCCACCGATACGGTGGCGCGCCTGGGCGGCGATGAATTCACCGTCATCCTGGCCGGCGTGGGCCAGCTGGGCGGCATCGAGCGCGTGCTGCAGGAACTGACGGCCGCGCTGGCCCTGCCATTCGTGCTCGATGGCGATACGGCGCAAGTGTCGGCCAGCGTGGGCGTGGCGCTGTATCCGTCCGACGCGGAGGCAACGGACACCCTGCTGCGGCAAGCGGACCAGGCCATGTATGCGGCCAAGAGTGCCGGGCGCAACGGCTACAGCTATTTCACGCCCGCCTTGCAGCAGGCGGCCGACCTGCGCCGCCTCACGGTGCGCGAGATGCGCGTGGCGCTGGCGCAGGACCAGTTCGAAGTACATTACCAGCCCATCATCCGCCTGTGCGATGGCTCCATCGAGCGGGCCGAGGCGTTGCTGCGCTGGCGCCATCCTCTGCGCGGCTTGCTGGCGCCCGCCGATTTCATCGCCTTTGCCGAGGCGAACGGCCTGATCATCGATATCGGCGAGTGGGTGTTTCGCCAGGTCGTGCGCCAGGCGCGGCAGTGGCAGGACGAGCATGGCGCCGCGTTCCAGATCAGCATCAACAAGTCGGCCGTGGAATTTCGCTGCGACGCCGCGCTGTACCAGGACTGGGGCGGGCACCTGGCGCGCCAGGGGCTGGCGCCCGGCGCCATCGTCATCGAAACACGGGAGGCCGTGCTGCTCGACGAGGCGCGCCAGGTGGTGGAGCGCCTGCGCCAGTTCCGCGCCATGGGCCTGGCGCTGGCGCTCGACGATTTCGGCAGCGGCCAGGTGTCGCTCGCGTGCCTGAAAACGGCCGATCTCGACTTCCTCAAGATCGGCCGCGCGCTGGTTGGCGAACTGGACCGCGATGATGCGGGGCTGGGCCTGTGCGAAGCGCTGATCGCGCTGGCGCAGCGCCTGGGGCTCAAAGTCGTGGCCGAAGGCGTGGAGACGGCATCGCAGCGCGACCTGCTGCGCGCTGCCGGCTGCGACTATGCGCAGGGATATTTCTTTTCCCGCGCCTTGCCGGCGGGGCAGATGGACCGCCTGCTGGCGGCTCAATCGGCGGCCTGAACGGTCACCTCCAGCGGCCCGTCGCCCTCCATCAGCTGCTCCGCGGCGGCCAGGGTCTCGGCCGCGCTGACCTTGGCCAGGGTCAGGCCCTGCGCCAGGATGACGGCGTAGCGGCGGCTGGCCGGGTAAAACCAGCGGTAGTTGTCGGTACGGATGTAGTAGCCGATGATCTTCTTGTCATACGCCGAGGCGAGGTGGATCACCGACGTGTCGGGCGACACGACCAGTTCGCAGCGGCGGATCAGGGCCGCCAGTTCGAGGATGTGGCCCGTGGGCGGCGCGCTCATCACATTCGCATGGCCGGCGCCGCGCACGATCTCGGCGGCGCGCTCCTGCGTGCCCGGCGCGGCGACCACCAGCAGCGCATGGCGCGGATAGCGCGCGGCCAGGGCGGCGGCGCAGCGCTGGGCGTCGGCCACGCTGACCGTGCGTTGCGCATTGCTGCCCTGGAAATTGAGGCAGAACAAGCCCTCGTGCGTGCGCAGCAGGGTGTCGCAGGCGGCGTCGACCCGGGCAGCGTGCGCGTCCACGCCGAACAGTTCATAGCGCATGTCGATGTCGCGCAAGCCGAATTGCCCGAACGTGGCGAAAAAGCTGTGCAGGATGTGGCGGCTGCGGTCGCACGGCACCGTATGGTCGAACATGCCCAGATTGGCGGTCGAGGTGCCGTACTTGGGAATGGCAAAGCCCGTCAAATAGCGCGCGCCCAGCCATTTGATGCGCAGCAGCAAGGGAATCGAAAAGCGGTTGTAGGGGTTGAAAATGACGTCGTAGCGGCGCCGGCGCAGGTCGGCGATGGTGGTGCGCAAGTCGCGCAGCAGCGGCTGCTTGTCCCAGATGAGGATCTCGTTGACATGCGGGTTATCGGCGATGACATCGCGGTTGGCGCTGCTGGCGGCCACGTCGATCTGCCAGTGCGGATAGTTTTTTCTCAGCTCGCGCAGCAGCGCCGAGGTAACGATCATGTCGCCGATCTTGTCGTTGCGCAAAATCAATACCTTGCGCACCTTGGCGATATCGAGGGGCTGCTTGTCGGATTTTCCCAGCAGGGCGTAACTGAGCAGCCGGGCGGCGGTTTTTATCAAGGGAACTCCGGAAGTGGAAGACGGGATGCGCTGGCGTATTTGTCAATGAGCAAGCGACAGCAGCATCTTACGGATTTCCACGGCCCGCAGATAGGGGGCGCGCCGGTTTTATTGCTGCGTGCGCCAGGGCGGCGCACGCAGGGGGAGGGAGCTTATTCCAGGCCCAGCAGGGCGACCACCCGTTCGCGGCTGATGCCGACCAGCGCGGAACTGATCGCCAGCAGCGATTCATAGCCGGGCTGGCTGGCCTTTTCCGTGAAGTTTTCCGCCAGCGTATCCATGCTGACATTCACCTGCACCGGTTGCGCGCGGGCGACCCGTCCCGTGGCTTGCGCCAGGGCCAGGCTGACGGAGCTGCGCGCCGCCTGCAGTTGCGCCAGCGCCTGCACCACTTGCTGCAAGGTGGCGCGCAGGGCTTCCACGTCGCCCGTATTCCACTCTTCCGGGGCGATGGCGGCCGGCTCCGCATCCGTGCGCACGCGGCTCATCTGGCCGGTCGGGTAGCGCACGCCGCTGCCGCGCACGGACAGGCTGTCGCGCACGTTGTTCCAGTTGGCTTCCGGCGTGCTGAATACCAGTTCGCCGTTCTCGCCCCGCTTGACGCTGATGCCTGACGGCATCAACGCGCGGTCGAAGCGGGACACGATTTCGCTCTCGCTCAGGCCGGGTTCGATATTTACCGAACGCAAGGCCTGGTTGGCGCCGCCCACGGAAAACGCCAGCACTTCCTGCGGGCCTTCCTGCAGGCTGGCCATGGTCAGGCCGCGGATGCTGAACTGCTGCTGGGCCGCCTGCGGGCTGCTATAGCTGAGCTGCGCATCGAGCGTGCCGCCCGAGGCGCTGGCGCGCTGGCGCCAGGTATTGCTGAACTGGCGTACTCGTGCTTCGACTTGCCCCTCGCGGCCCTGGCGCGCGGCCAGCTTGGCCGCCAGTTCGCTCTTCAGCGCCTGCAGCTGGCTGCTGCTGCGTTCCAGGTAGTCCAGCGTTTGCTGCGCGTTGGAAATCTCTCCCTGCAGCTGGTGATCCCAGTTGCTCAGGCCACGCTGCAGGCTCGCCGTCGAACTCCTCGCCGCCGGCGCCTCGCTGCGCGCGCCGGCATTGCCGTTGATGGCGGCGGACGCGTCATCGACGACGCGGGCTGTGCCGGCGCCTTTGGCATTGACGCCGGAAGAGGAAGAGGTCTGAACGATTTGCATGATGGTCAGAGAAGATCAAACAGGGAAATGGTGCCAACCTTGGTGTAGGCCTTGTATGTAGCCTGCAGGGCCGTCTGGTAGCCGGTCAGTTCGATGGCCGCAGCACCCATGTCGGTCTTTTTCAGGTCCAGCAGGGCCGAATCGTTCGACAGCGAGACATTGGCCAGGTTGCCGGAGAGCGTGGTGAGGATGTTTTGCGCGCCGCCGAAGATGGCGATCTTGCCGGAGAGCAAATCCATGCCATCATCGGTGCCGCCCAGGCCGTCGTTGACGATGGCGCGCACGGCCGGATCGTTGGGGTTGACGCCCGGCGTGCCGAGGGTGGTGGCGACCAGGTCGATCTTGTTGAGCCACACTTCCAGGTTCTTCACGTCGACGTTGGCCGCCTGCGTCACGCCATTGCCGACCACGACGGTCTGCGTGTCGGTATTGCCGACGTAGCTGTAACGCGCGCCGGGCGCTGCCGCCGGATCGTACTTGATGGGCGCCTGGTCGGTGGCCGTGCCGGAAAACATGTAGCGGCCTTCCTGGTCCTTCAGGTTGGCCGTGTACAGCACGCTGTCGCGCATGGCGGTCAGCGATTGCGTCATCGCATTCAGGTCGCCCGGCGTATTGCTGCCGTCGGCGGCCCACACCAGCAGGTCGCGCGCCTGGCCCATGTCGGTAACCATGCTCGACAGGTAGTTCTCGTTTTTCAGCAGGCGCACTTTGACCGTGGCGATATTGTCCTGGTACTGGGTCACCATGGCTTGCTCGCGCGTCAGGCGCGAAATGCGCACGTTGCCGATCGGATCGTCCGATGGCAGCTGGATGCGCAGGCCCGACGACATCTGCTGGGTCAGGTAATTGATGCGTTCCTGGTTTTGCTGGAGTGAAATATTGATCAGCGATTGGTACTGGCTGCTGGCGACACGCATATGCTTCTCCTTAACCCATCATTTGCAAAGTGGCATCAAACAAGGTATTCGCCACGGAAATGACTTTCATGTTTGCCTGGTACATATTCTGGAATTCCACCAGGCTCATCGCTTCTTCGTCCTTGTTCACGCCGCTGGTGGACTTCCAGTCGTCGATGGCTTGTGCGCGCACCGTATTGGCCGTTTTCAGCAGGGCCTGGTTCTGCTGGCTGTAGATGGCCAGCTTGCCGACCAGTTGCGTATCCGCATCGCTCATCAGGACGGAACCTACCCAGCTGACCGTGATCGGCTGGTTCTTGATATCGATCAGTTTCTGCAGGTTGCCGCTGTCGCCAGCCGCGCCCGTCAGCGACAGGGCCAGGTCCTTGGCGTTGAAGCCGGGGGTAATGCTCAGCTTGCCGTTTGCATAGGTCAGCAGGGGACCGCCGGCGGTGCCCGCCATGGTTTTGCCCAGTGCCAGTTGCGCGTTGACCTTGTTGGTCAGCTCAGTGGCCATGTCCTGCAGCGACTGCTGCAGCGGTTTCAGGGTATTTTGCTCGAACTCGCCCAGGCCGCCCATCTGGCCGCCGATGGCCACCGGATCGAGCGTGTACGAGGACTTGGCGAAATCGAGGCTCAGGGTTTGCTGGCCCGTGTTCGTCATGTTGCTGCTCAGGGTGCCGGCTATGCTGCCGATGACCAGCGGCTGGCCCGATTTCAGCGAGACATTGCGCGAGCCGTCCGGCTGGTCGAGCACCTCGATGCTCATCTGCGCGGCCAGGCCGTCGATCAGCTGGTCGCGTGCATCCATCAGCGACGACACATTCGTGCCCGCGGCCGTGGAAGTGCTGATGCGCTGGTTCAGCGCGGCGATATTGGCCAGGGTGGTATTGGCTTGCGGTACGATCGCTGCCCGTTGCTGCTGCACCGACAGCAACTGGTTGCTCATGACGGTACTGATGCTGTTGAAGCGCTGCGCCATGGCGTCGGCGGAGGTGACGATCTGCTGGCGCAGCGGCGTCGACGTGGGGTCGACGGCCGAGGCATTGAGGGCGGCGAAAAAGCCGTCGATGCCGTTGCTGATGCTGGATGCATCGTCGCCCATCACGCGCTCGAGCTGCGTCAGGTAAGGCTGGGTCTGCGAACGGGCGCCCTGGTCGGACGCGGCGCGCCACATTTGCTGGCTTTTATAGGCATCGGCAAAGCGCAGCAGGGCCGACACTTCCACGCCATTGCCTGCCGAGCGCACGCCCACGCCTGCGCCAAGCGAGGTCAGCAGGACGCCCTGGCGGGTATAGCCTGCCGTTTGCAGGTTGGCGATGTTCTGGCTGGCCGCATTGAGTGCGGCCTGGGCGGCGATGCTGCCTGACAATGCATTGCTGATGATGCTCATTGGGCAAGTTTCTTTCGTGAAGAGAGTGGCGCGTGCGGGAGGGCAGGCATTGAATCGTTGTTACCTTGTACAGGCGACGCTTCAGACGGATTTATTAAGCGGCGCTGCAATATTGTCGGTCTTGACAGCGCTTTTGGCGGCCACGGGGCTACCCGCTGCCGGCAGCAGCTGGCGCAGGATGGCGTCGGCGATGCCGAAGGCGCGCTGGCCGGCCATCTTGTCGGCCACCAGGTTGTCGGCCATTTCCAGCATGTCGCTGTTGATGGGGTCCTTGAAGACGCTGTCCTCGCCCGCCATCTCGCGCGTGCCCGAACGCATCTGGCGCAGCATGTGCGAGATGAAGAACGCTTCGAACTTGACGGCCGCCTCGGTGGCCTTGGCCGCATAGCGCGGGTCGGCCGGCGTGGCCGCCGCAGGGGAGCGGTCGTCGAGCGCCGAGGGCAGGGCGCTGCTGCTGTCGTTGATATTCATCATATGACCACCAGTTCGCCTTCGATGGCGCCTGCCTGGTCGAGGGCTTGTAAAATTGCCATGATGTCATCGGGCGAGGCGCCCAGGCTGTTGACCACGTCGATGATGGCTTGCAGCTTGGCGCCGGCCGGCCATTTGAACATATTGCCGTTGCCCTGGTCGACGGAGACCTTCGACTGCGGCGTGACGGTGGTCTGGCCGCGGCCGAACGGCGCCGGCTGGCTGACGGCCGAGCTTTCGGAGATGACCACTTTCAGCGAGCCGTGCGTGACGGCGGCCGCCTTCACGCGCAAGCCTTCGGCGATGACCACGGTGCCCGTGCGCGAATTGAAGACCACTTTCGGCGTGTCTACGCCCACATCGACGGACAGCGCTTCGAGCTTGGCCATGAAGGCCACGCGCTGGGTCGGGTTTTCCGGCGCCAGCACTTCCACGCTGGTGGCGTCGCGCGTGGTGGCGACGGCGCCGAAGCGGCGGTTGACGGCTTCGACGATATTGATGGCCGTCTCGAAATGCGGGTGGCGCAAGTTCAGGGTGACGGTCGGCTTGGTGGAGAAATCGCTGAGGATTTCGCGCTCGATGTTGGCGCCGTTGGGAATGCGGCCCGAGGTGGGCGTGTTGACGGTGACGGACGAGCCGCTCTTGCCGGTGGCGTTGAGGCCGCCGACGACCACGTTGCCTTGCGCCAGTGCATACGTTTCATTGTCGGCCGCGCGCAGCTGGGTCAGCAGCAAGGTGCCGCCGCGCAAGCTTTTCGCATCGCCCAGCGACGAGACGGTGACGTCGATGGCCTGGCCACGGCGGTATCCTGGTGGAAACACGGCGCTGACCATGACGGTGGCGACGTTCTTGCTTTTCGCTTCGGCGCCGTCCGGCATCTTCACGCCGAACTGCTTGAGCATATTGACCACGGACTGGCTGGAAAACTTCACCTGGGTGGTGTCGCCGCTGCCGTTCAGGCCCACGACGAGGCCGTAGCCGACCAGCGGGTTGTCGCGCACGCCCTCGATGCTGACCAGGTTGCGCAGCACCTGCGCGGCGCTGGCGGGCAGGGCAAGGCCGGAGAGCACGGCCAGCATGGCTGCCAGGGGCAGGGCGGAACGAAATTTCATGAGGTCACCTTAAAACGGCATCCATGGGCCGACGAAGAAGCGCGTCAGCCAGCCTGGTGTATTGGCTTCGGCCAGGGTGCCCTGGCCGGAATAGGCGATCTGTGCATTGGCGATGCGCAAGGACGAGACCTGGTTGCTGGAATCGATGTCGGCCGCGCGCAGGTAGCCGCGCAGGCGCACGAATTCTTCGCCCTGGTTCAGGGTCAGCGTTTTCTCGCCCTGGACGCGCAGCAAGCCGTTCGGCAGCACTTCCTGCACGATCACGGTGATGGCGCCGGACAGCGCATTTTGCTGCGTGCTGGTCGAGTCGCCCGCGAAGTTGCGGTCGGCCGACAGGTCGACGCCCGTCTTGGGCAGGGTCTTGCCGAGGATATTGGCCGCCTTCACGCCGACGGACGAGCCCTTGTTGAACGAGGTGCCGGCCTTCTTGCTGGCCTGCGTGGTTTCCTGCAGGGCCACCGTGACGACGTCGCCCACGCGGAAGGCGCGGCTGTCCGAGATCAGGTCCAGGCCCGCGTCGGGATTGAAAACGCCGCCACCCGTGCCGCCGCGCGCAGCGCTGCGCGGCGCCACGGGCAGCGGCGTATCGGAAAAGCTGGGCGCTACCGGCGCGGCCGGCTGGCTGGCGCAACCGGCCAGCAATACCAGCAGCATGCCCGCCGTGGCTTTCATGGCGACTGTCATCAGCGTGCCGCTTGCGCCAGGTATTGCAGCATATTGTCGGCGGCCGACAGCACCTTGGTGTTCATCTCATAGGTGCGCTGGGCCGCGATCATGTCGACCATCTCTTCGACCACCTGCACGTTCGAGCCTTCCAGCGCGAACTGTTTCAGCTTGCCCAGGGCGCCTTCGCCGGGACGGCCTTCCGTCGGCGTGCCGCTCGATGCCGTTTCCTGGAACAGGTTCTCGCCCAGTGCCAGCAGGCCCGTCGGGTTGACGAAGCTGGTCAGGTTCAGCTGGCCCAGCTGGGTGCCGTTGACGTTGCCCGGCACGGTGGCCGTGACCATGCCGTTTTCGCCGATGGTGATGGCCGTGGCATTGTTCGGCACGGTGATCTGCGGCACCAGGGGCAAGCCCTGGGCGTTGACCATCACGCCGTTTTCATTGATGCCCAGCTGGCCGGCGCGCGTGTAGGCCGCTTCGCCGTTCGGGCGCAGCACTTGCAAAAAGCCGTTGCCGGTGATGGCCACGTCGAATTCGCGGCTCGTCGTTTGCAGGCTGCCGGTGGTAAATACCTTTTGCGTGCCCACCATGTGCGTGCCGTTACCCAGCTGTACGCCCGACGGCGACAGGGTGTTGTCGGCGCGCTGCGTGCCCGGCTGCTGCTCGACCTGGTAAAACAGGTCTTCGAAGACGACGCGGTCGCGCTTGAAGCCTACGGTATTGACGTTGGCCAGGTTATTTGCGATGGCTTGCAGTTTGGCATCTTGTGCCTGCACGCCCGTCTTGCTGATCCACATTGCTGGATTCATGGTTTACTCCTGATAATTGGTTGGCGTTGGGCTTAAGCGCCCAGCAGGCGGTTGCCGGATTCCGTCATCGAGTCGCTGGCCTTGAACACTTTCATCTGCATCTCGAAACTGCGGTTCAGGCTCATGGTGGCGACCATTTCCTCGACGGCCGAGACGTTGCTGCCTTCCAGGTGGCGGTCGCGCAGGCGTACCGTGGGGTCGGTCTGCAAGTCTTCGCCGCTGCGCGCCACGATCAGGCCCGCCTCGTTCTTGGTCAGCTCGCCCGCTTCCGCATTGACCAGCTTGAGCTTGTCGACCGTCTGCATTTGCGCGGTGCCCGGCACCTGGATGGAAATCGTGCCGTCGGCGCCGATCGACAGGCTGGTGTGCTCGGGAATCGTGATGGGACCGCCTTCGCCCAGCACGGGACGGCCGTTGATGGTCAGCGCGCCCGTTTCATCGAGGTCCATGGCGCCGGCGCGCGTGTAGGCTTCGCCGTTTTGCCATTGCACCGCGAGAAAACCGTGGCCCGTGACGGCCACGTCGAGTTCGCGTCCCGTTTCCTTGATGGTGCCCGTGCGCGTGCCGATGGCGCTCGACTGCGTCTGCGTCATGTGGCGGTCGTCGTAGCCGTAGCCGTTTTGCAGCGGCTGGGCAGTGGACACTTCCATGTTGGCGCGAAAGCCGCCCGTCTCGATATTGGCCAGGTTGTTGGCGTGTACCTGCTGTGCCCGCAGGGCGCGGTCGGCCCCGCTCATGGCGGTATAAATCAGCGCATCCATTGCTCTTTACCTTTGCGTATCGTGGATTACAGCGCTTGCATCAGCGATTGCAGCATGGCGTTCTCGGTCGAGATGACCTTCGAGTTGGCCTGGTAGTTACGCTGCGACGTCATCAGGCCCACCAGTTCGGAGGTGATGTCGACGTTCGACTGTTCCAGCGAGCTCGTCACCAGTTTGCCGGCCATGCCCACGCCGGGACGGTCGTACATGGCGGTGCCGGACGTGGTCGAGGCGACCCAGCTGGTATCGTTGACGGCAGTCAGCGCGCCTTCGTCAGGGAAGGTGGCCAGGGCGATCACGCCGATGCTTTGTTTCTGGCCGTTCGTGTATTTCGCCACGACGGAGCCGTCGTTGGCCAGTTCCACGCCCGTGTAGGTGCCCGAGGCATAGCCGTCGGCGCGGTCGGTCGAGGTGGTCGCTTCACCGGCGAACTGGGTGGTGCCCGTGTAGTCGATGGCGATCGTCATGGGCGCCGCGCCAGGCGGCGTGGGCAGGGTCGGCGAGGCCGTTTTTCCCGTCAGCAGATTGCCGGAGGTGTCGAACGTCATGTTCGTCACCGGCGTCACGTCGACATTGTCGAACGTGTAGTGCACGTCGACGCCCGTCGCCGTCTTGACGAAGAACTGGCCCAGAGAGTGCTTGGTGCCCAGCGAATCGTAGACGATCGAGGACTTGCCGCTGTTGTAGCTGAGCTCATTGCCCTTGTCGAACGCCGGGGTCTTCACGGTCCATTCGGACGACAGGTTGGCGGCATACGCCAGCTTGGTCGATGCCACGGCGGGAATCTGGCCCGTTGGAATGAGCATGTCGCCCATGGTGCCCAGGGTGGTGCTGCCTTTCACGGCGGCATAGCCTTGCACGAGGCGGCCATTCGCATCGATCAGCTTGCCTTCATTGCTGGCCGAGAAGATGCCGACGCGGCTGTAGTTCATGGTGTTTTGCGCATCGCGCGTGACGAAGTAGCCGCGGCCATCGATGGCCGCGTCGAGCGCGCGGCCCGTGTTCAGCACGCCGCCATTGAGCGACATGCTCTGCGTCAGCGAGCCGATTTCCGTGCCCGTGGCGCGCGAACCGGCGTACATGGCCGAAAAGTTGGCGCGGCTGCTCTTGAAGCCATACGTGCCCGCATTGGCGATATTGTTACTGGTGCTGTTCAACTGTTGGTTGATGGACTGGATACCGGACAGGGCGATGTCGAAACTCATGTTGACTTCCTTTAGTGAAGGACGAGATTAGTGTTCAGGAAACGAAGGGAAGGGCGGATCAGGCCGTCTTACCGTTAAAACCGGTGATCGCGCCAGGGTTGACTTCGCCCAGGTTCGACACGCTCAGGATCATGCTGCCGCTGGACGACAGGCGCACGCTGTTGAGCTTGCCTGCGATGTCGACCGTTGGTTTTTCGGTGCCATTGGTGGTGACCGCCATGGTGTAGGTGCCAGCAGGCAAGCCCAGCGCGACGGGATCGATGGTGAAGGGCACGGTGCCGGCGGTCTTGGCGCCCAGTTCGATCTTGTATTCCTTGTCGTCAATGCCTTTCAGGGTGACGGTGGTCTTGGTGGTGCCGGCGGCCAGCGCGATGCTGCCGCTGACCTTGCTCTTGTCGAGCTGCACCGTTTCGCTGTTGACCATCACTTCGGAACCCACTTGCGCGCCCAGGGCCAGCACCTGCATCGATTGCAGCACGCTGGCATTGGCGCTGGTCAGCGCCGACAGGTTCTGCATCGCTTCCGTCTGGGCCTGCTGCGTCAATTGGTTGACGAACTGGCTCGGGTCGGTCGGCGCGAGAGGGTCCTGGTTCTTGATCTGCGCGACCAGCAATTTGGTAAACATGTCCTGGGTGGCATTGCTCTGCGACTTGACGGCATTGCTGCCGCTGTTGCTGCCGCCGGTGTTGTTTGTAAAGAGATTAGTTTCCATGGATTATGCTTCACCTAATTTGAGGAGCGATTGCTGCATCGACTTGATGCGGCCCAGAACTTCAACATTTGTTTCAAACGCGCGCGAAGCGGACATCATGTCGGTCATTTCGGCAACCTGGTTGACGTTGGGGTAGAACACCATGCCATCGGCATTGGCCATCGGGTGGCCCGGTTCATAGACCTTGCGCAACGGTTCATCGCTTTGCACCACGTCGAGCACCTGCACTCTGCCGCCGGCGCCGCTGGCACCGGCGCCATCCATCACGGCGGAAAACACGGGTTTGCGCGCGCGGTAGGTTTCGGCTTCGGAGCCGGCAACGGAATCGGCATTGGCCAGGTTGCTGGCGATGGTATTGAGGCGCACGGTTTGCGCCGCCATCGCCGAACCGGCGATCTTGGAAATATCCTGGAAGCTCATGCTGATCCTTATTGTCCGGAAATGGCCTTGGACAGACCCTTCAGTTTCATGTTGACGAAAGTGAGGCTGGTCTGGAAGTCGGTGGCATTCTGCGAGAACGCCGCCTGCTCGACGCCGATTTCGACGGTATTGCCGTCGCGGCTGGGGTGGTAGGGCACGCGGTACAGGGCGCTGGCGTCGTCATCGGTCGACAGCAGGCCCGCTTCGTTGTCCTGCAACTGCTGCAGGGCGCTGCCGAAATCCATGTCCATGGCCTGGAAGCCGGGCGTGTTTTCATTGGCGATGTTGGCCGCCAGCACGCGGGTACGGTCGGCACGCAGCGCCAGTGCATCGGCATGCACGCCCAGCGCGTCCTTGAAATTAATCCCCATGGTCATCCTTTGTATTGAATTCGATCGTGCTTTTTGCGGTTCGGGCTAGAAAATAGGTGGTGCAGAGGTAAAATCCCAGCCTGGTCATGTTGACGCATGGTAAGGTCATGCCGCTTCAGTATTTTTGATTAAGGTTAGCAATGATTCATTTCAACAGCATTACGATGATCCGAAACAGGGTGCCACGTCCTCATATACTGCTTCCGGGCCTATTTTTTCTGACCAGCCTATATAGTAGTGCAGGACGCGCAGAATTGCCAGCCGACAATATATTTTCGCGTGTGGAACAGTTGGCGCGCGAGCAATTGACACAGCAGGCGGCCACGGCAGGGCTGCTGGAACCCCAGTTTCAAGTGACCGTGGTGAAAAGCACGCGCCCCTTGCCCGCGTGCGCGGCGCCCGTTGCGCTGGAAACGGCGGACAGCCGTTCGGCCCAGCGCATGCGCTTTGTGGCAGTGTGTCCTGGAAGCAACGGTTGGCGCTATGAAATGCTGGCGCGCGGCACGATCACGGCCCAGGTGGCCGTGACGAACGCGCCCGTCACGGCGAATACGCCGTTGCAGGCGGGCGACGTGACCCTGGCGCGGCGCGACGTGACGATGGTGCCGGACAGCATTTCCTCCTTGCCTGGCGCCATCGGCCTGTCGAGCCGGCGCAGCTTGCGTGCCGGCGAAGTACTGCGCCAGGGGCAGCTGGCTGCGCCGATGCTGATCAAGCGGGGCACCGCGGTGAGCATCGTGGCGCGCAAGGAGCAGGTGGAAGTGAGCATGGCCGGCGAAGCGATGGACCCGGGCGCGCTGGGCGAGGTGATACGCGTGCGCAACGCCACCAGCGGCACGGTGATACGTGCCAGGGTGGTCGATGCGGGCGTGGTGGAACCGGCCGAAATTCCCGGCCGTTAAGGAAGATCAGTCTGTGGCGGCCGTGCGCTGCAAGCGCGTCGCCAGCTGGGTCAGCTTGGCGGCGTAGTGGGGATCGGTGGCATAGCCGCCCCGCGCCAGGCCCTGCGCAAAGGCGCCCGCGTCCGTGCCCGTGTTCAGGGCGGCGCGGTAGCGGGGATTGTCCAGCAGCACTTGCGCATAGTCGCGGAAGGCGCTGGCCTGGTCCGGATAGCTGCGGAAACGCTCTGTTTTCTTCAGCGCCGTGCCGCTGCCCGCCTCATATTCGGTCGTCAGGTTGCTGGCCACGTCGCCCTGCCACTTGCCGCCAGCCTTGATGCCGAACAGATTGTTCGTGTCCGCGCCCGTGCCCTGGCGCAGCGGACGCTGGCCCCAGCCCGATTCCAGCGCCGCGTGGGCGGCGACGATTTCCGGCGCCACGCCCAGGCGCGCGCCCGTTTCTTCCGTCCACGGCTTGATCGAGGCGAGGAATTGCTGCTGCACTTCGCCGATCTCGCCGCCCTGGTTGATGCTGCCCAGCACATTGACGGGCTGGCTCTGCTCCAGGTAGGCGCGTCCTTGCGGGCTCAAATGGGTGGCGTTGCCGCCGCCCTGCTCGATGAAGCGGGCCACTTCGCCCTGTACCTGCCGGAACACGCTGCCGAAACTGCCGGCGGCCACGGTGGCAGGGGTCGCGTGCATATTGCTTTGCACGGCATGCGTCGCCATCGTCGACGGCGTGGCGGCCATGGCGCGCATCTGTGAAAAATCAGCCTGGCGCATACGTATCTTCCTCGCCATGCAGCACGCGCTGCATGATGCTGTACTGCTCTGTTAACAAATCGCTGTTGCGGGTATTCAGGCGCTTGCATTCCAGCACCATCTGTTCCAGCGCCGCCCAGTCGGCCTCGGCCTTGCTGCGCGCGTCTTCTTGCAACAACGCAAATAATTGTGCCATATCGCCTTGCGGGCCCAGCAGGGCGGTGACGAGGCTGACGCGCTGGCGGCGGCGCGCATCGAGGGGCTCGACGGCGGCGATCACCTGCTCGGCCAGCGCCGTCAGCTGCGTGCTGCGGTGGTGCAGGGTGGCCTGGAATTGTTCCTCCAGCAAGGTTTGCAGGGCGGCATAGCCGACGCTGTCTTCCTGCATGCCGTGCAGCACGCGGCGCACGGCTTCCTGGCGCGTGATGCCCTTGCGCGGCGCGGTCACGATTCACCGCCGTGGAAACGCTGGATCAGGCCCGCCAGTTTCGATGGATCGAACGGCAACTCGCCCTTGGCCAGCGCATCGCGCAGCATGGCCACGCGGTCGTGGTCGATTTCGGGCATGGCGCGCAGGGCGGCCATGGCCGGTTGCAGCACGGCCGATTGCAGTTCCGCTCCCGCCGACGAGCCTGCCATGGCGCCTGCGGCGCCCGCGTGCTCGGCGATCGCCTCGGCAGGCGCGACGGCGCTGCTGCGTACGGCAGCACCGGTATTGCCCGAGGAGATTTTCATACGTTGTCCCTTGCCCTTAATTTGCATGCTCATCCCGCTCCTTCTTTGCGGGCAGGCCCAGTTTTTCGCGCAGGCGCTGCAAGGTTCCCGAATCCGGCTCACCCACCTGCAGCTCTTCGCCTTGCACCTTTTGCCCGGCCATGCCGAACATGGCGGCAATGCTGTCGGCCTGACCACGCGTCAATATTAACAGTTCGATGCGGCGGTTGATGCCCGCGCTGGCATTTTTCACGTCCAGCGGCGCGCGGTCGGCCATGCCCACCACCTGCAGCACGCTGTCCGGACTCATGCTGCCGATCAGCAATTGCGCGCGCGCCGACATGGCGCGGTTGGCCGACAGGGTCCAGTTGGAATAGCCTTCATAGCCGTTATTGGCGTATTGCAGGGAATCCGTATGGCCCACGATCAGCATCTGGTTTTCCATTTGCGCAAACACGGGGCCCATCTGGCGCAGCAGCTTGCGGAATCGGTCCGTCGGCACGGCGCTGCCGCGCACGAACATGCCTTGCTTGTCCGTATCGTGCAGCATGACGCGCAAGCCGTACGGCGTGATCACCGACTGCAAGTTGCTCTTCAATCCCGCTTCATCGCTGAGCTTGTCGAGCGCGCGCGAAAGGGCCATCAAGTCTTCCGGCGACTGATAGCTGACTTTGGTCTGGTTTTGTGGCGCGGTGCCGGCCTTGCCGTCCTGCGACTGCTTGCCTTCCGTGCGCGTGTCGCCCGTGCCCTTGCGGGGCATGGGGAAGCGCTCGATCAGGCTGCCGCGGGGGCCGCCTTTCTGTTCCGGCATGACGCCCTGGCCTTCGCCCTGGCGGCTGCCCGCCGACGCATCCATCATGATTTCCTTCATCGCCTGCTGCTCGCGCGCGGCCATCAGCCACAGCACGAGGAACAGCGACAGCAGGGCCAGGCAAAAGTCGGCGAACGCTACTTTCCAGGCGCCGCCGTGGCCATCGTCGTCATGCTTGCGGCCGGCACGCTTGATGATGGCCTGTTCATGTTTCTCATGCGGCTTTAGCACGGCGGCCTCCCCGGCCTTGGCCTTGCTCTTGCTCGGCGCCGCCATCTTCCAGCGCATTGATCCAGCTTTCCAGCTGCGCGAAGCTCGGCTTGATGTTCAGCTGCACCAGGCGGCGGCCCGCATCGATGGCCAGCAGGGGCGGTTTGCCCGCCACGTGCGTGACCAGCACGACCTTCACGCATTCCATGGTCGAGCCTTCCTCGCCCACCAGCTGTTTCATCATGTTGCACATCGGATCGAGCACGCCGTAGCAGAAGAAGATGCCGATGAAGGTACCGACCATGGCGGCGCCCACTTTTTCCGAGATTTCCGCCGCATCGGCGCCGTCGGCCACGGAATTCATGGCCATCACGATGCCGAGAACGGCGGCCAGGATACCGAAACCGGGCATGGCTTCGGCGATCTTGTGCAGGGACTTCGACGGTTGCAGCAGTTCGTCGTGGATGGCTTCCAGTTCCTGTTCCAGCACGCCTTCGAGTTCATGCGCGTTGATCTTGCCCATCGCCATCAAACGGAAGTTGTCGACGATGAAGGCCAGCAGCTTCGGCTCTTCCAGCACCAGCGGATAGCGCTGGAACAGGGCGCTTTCGCGCGGCGCCTCGACGTGGGCGTCCAGCGCCTTCAGGCCGCCGGCGGCCGTTTGCAGCAGTTCATACATCAGCAGCAGCAACTGGCGCTGGAATTCCGAGCCTTGCTTCTTGTGCGTGACGATCTTGCGCATCTGGTGCAGCATTTCACCGAGTACATGCTTGGGGTTGCCCAGCACCAGGGCGCCGACGGCGGCGCCGATGATGATGATCAACTCGACCGGTTGCCAGATCGCGTGGACGGTGCCGCCCATCAGGGCGAAGCCTCCGAATACACACCCCATCACGATTAAGATACCGATAATTACCATGTCAACTGCCTTTCTGCGTCATTGTGCTGCATCAATTTGATGGATTTTGCTGAAACTACTACTGAAACTTATGCGTCTTGCAGCATGGCTTTCATCTTGCCCAGTGCCGTCTTGTTCAATTGGCAGACGCGGGCGTCGCTCAGGTCGAGTACGGCGGCAATTTCTTTATAGCTCAGTTCGAATTCGTAATACATCTGGATCACGCGCTGCTCGCGTTCATCGAGTGCCCGCAGCGCCTGCTCCAGGCTGCGCCGCACCATCAATTGCTCTTCCGGGCTCGGTGCGCTGTCGGCCTGTCCCAGGCTTTCCTGCAGCACTTCATCGAAACTGGCGATCAGCTCGGCGTTCTCTGCCAATTGGTATTCCTGGAAGGCTTCCGGCGTCAGCTTCAGGGCGGCCATGATTTCCGCTTCCTGCGGCTCGCGTCCCAGGCGCCGGGTCAGGGCGCGCACGCTGTCGCGCAGGCGGTGGCTTTCCTGGCGCACGGCGCGCGGGCGCCAGTCCTGGCGCCGCAGCTCGTCGAGGATGGCGCCGCGGATGCGCAGGCTGGCATAGCTGCCGAACGACTGGTCCGGCACGCCGTAGCGGCGCAAGGCTTCGAGCAAGCCCATCAGGCCGATCTGTTCCATGTCGTCGCGGTCGATGGCACCCGACACCTGCGAATTGAGCTGGCGCACGATGCGCTTCACCAAAGGGGCATAGGCCACCAGATGTTGTTGCTCTTCGGCAACACTGAGCATGGCCGCGCAAGCGCTGGCAGCCGCGTATTCGCCGGCGCCATACGCTTCCTGGTATTGCTCTACATAGGCCACGGGATCTCCCACTAGGTCGGCTGGCGTGTTGGCTTATTCAATGATCAGCTTGCCGACCATGACTTCCGTGAAGGGCTTTTCCATCTGTTCGCGCTCATAGCTGACATTGAAGGCCTTGTTGATCTGCTCGGCATACTGCTCCACCGTCATGGTCTGCGCCTTGTCCATTGGAAAGCTCGACAGGGTGCTGACGGCGATCGAACGCATCAGCGGCAAGTGGTCCTTGGTCAGCTTTTCCTTTTCCTCGGTGGTGGCGATCACCAGGTCGGCGGACAGGTAATGCGTTTCAGCATCGCCAGGGCCGCGGCGCAGCATCACGATGACCTTATCCAGGGTGATGAACTTGCGCGCCTTCTTGCCCGTGGCGGGCGGCGGCGGGGCTTTCGCTTCGGCCACCTCGGCATGTCCGGCTACGGGCTTGGCCAGGTACCACATGGCGCCGCCAGCCGCGCCGGCGGCCAGCACGGCCACGGCGACAAAGCCGCCTATCAGTTTCATTTTCATATTCATCAGGTGTACTCTCGCTCATGCATGGCGTAAGTGGTGCTGGAAGAAGTGCCGGTCGGCGTGCCGTCGGACAGGGCGCGGCCCGGCTCGGCATCGTCCTGCTGGCGGCCCGGTTGACGCTGGCCGCGCGCATCGCCTTCGGCAAAGGCCTGGGCGGCGGGGCTGCGCGGGGTGGCGCTGATATTGACGGCCACCTCGGTGTACTGGCGCTGCGCCAGGTCGCTGCGCATGTTCTCGCCGATGCCTTGCAACTGGCGCAACACTTCCGCATTCGACGCCGTGACGTTTACCTGCAGCGCGCCGGCCGTGTGGCGGATGGAAATTTCGATGCGGCCCAGCATGGGCGGGTCCAGGCGGATCGTCGCATGTTCGCTGTTGCGGCCGATCTGCGTCTGCAGCCGTTCGCCCAGCGCTTCGCGCAGCGGTTCCTGCCATTGCTGGGCGGGACCGTTGAGCTTGATCGTGTCGCCGGCCGCGGCCGCCGCCGCGGGAGTGCCTGCCGCGCCCGTCAAGGCCAGGTTGGGCGTGGATGATGCCGGCGTCGCGGCGCCGCGTTCGCCGTCGCGCGCGGCCGTGGCAACGCTAGCGGCAGGGACGGCGGCTATGGCCGGAGCGCTTTGCTGCAGCAGCGATTCGAACGGCTGCGCCGGTGCGCTGCCCTTGGCAGCCGTCGCCGGGTTGGCGGCGGCCAGCGGCTCGCGCGTATCGCGGCCTGCCGGTTGCGCCGTTGCCTGGGCCGTGATGGTGATGGCAGCCGGATGCAGGCTGATGTTGAGCGCCGGATTGGCTTGCGCCGCAGTCGCCTGCGTTTGTGTCTGTACTTGCGCCTGCGCGCTGGCGCGCGCCTCGGCCGCGGCAGCGTCTGCCGGCGGCAGCATGGCGACGGGCAAGCCGAGGAGGGGAGCGGCCATGGCCGGCAGGCTGTTGTCGGCCTGGCTGTCGCTGTCGCTCTCTTTGGCGGGCGCAGCCGTATTGCTCTCGCCGGCAGCGGTATCGGCCGTCTGCCCGCCCGTCACGTCGAGCACCTGCGCGAACAGGGGCAGGGCGGAGGGGGCGACGCCGCTGCCAGCGGCAGCGGCACTGCTTCCATAGCCCGGCGTGCCGGGCAAGGTGGTAATCTGTGCCGGCGCTGGCGCCGGTGCGGGGGCCGCACTGGCTGCCGGTACCGGAGCGGCCGGCGCCGTGTTGAAGTTCATGATCATGCTTGATTCCCGTCCGAGTCGTATTCGCCGAGCGCGGCGTAGGCGACCCAACCTTCCTTATTTGCCTGTAATGCACCCAGGTGTAAACCCAGGCGTTCTTTTTCCTCAGAGCAAATTTTAACCGCTTGCGCGTGAATTTTGCGCAATTGCAACAATTCTGTTTGTTCCAGCGCATTCCATGCGCCCCGTTCGGCCAGCAGCGGGATGTTTCTCGCCAGGCTGGCCGAGAGTTTTTCCAGCGCTTCCCAGTCCGGCTGCGCGACTGCCGCGCTCAATTGCCGGCTCAGCTGCTGCAGCGCAGCGCGCCTAGGCATTGTTGGCCTGGACGCCCACCCAGCCGCGCTTGATGGTCGTCATCAAGGTCGTCACTTCGTCGATCAGGGTCGGGTCCAGCTTGATCCCGGCCGTGTACAGGCGCGCCACGCAGTAGTCGTACAGGCGCGCCAGGTTGACCACCACTTCGCCGCCATTGTCGAAATCGAGCGAGCTCGACAAACCGTTGATGATCTGCGTGCACTTGTCCAGGCTGATCGCCTTCTGTTCGTAGCGCTTGCCCACGATATGCCCGCGCGCGCGCGCCAGTTCTTCCAGCAGGCCGTCCGTCAGCACCAGCACCAGCTCGACCGGTGTGGCGCGGGCGGTCTGGGAGTCCAGGTTGACGGCGTGGTAGCTGCCGTAAGCTTCATTGTTCAACATGTCTTGGTTCTCACTGTTTCACGGTTTAACTGGCTGCGGCGCGGCGGGCGCGCCCGCCTCAGGATTTGTTGTTGCCGAACATGGCATCAAACATGTCGGCGTTCTTTTGCATCTGCTCTTGCAGGATCTGCAAGCGGGTGAACTGGTCCAGATAGCGCTTGTAGGCAGTGTCGTACTGCGCGCTCAGGCGGTCCATGCTCGTGCTCAGGTTTTTTTGCAGCTTGTCGTTGGCGGCCAGGCGCTGGGTGATCTGGCCCTTGGTGACGTTGCCCCACTGGGCCAGCACCTTGTCCAGGCTGCCCAGCACGCCGGCAGGGGCGGACAGGCTGTTGTTGCCGAACAGTTTGTCCAGGCCGCCCGGGTTGTCGGCCAGCTTGGCCGTCAGCTTGGCGCTGTTCAGGCTGATCGAACCGTCGCGCTGCGCGGTAATGCCATACGACACCAGCGACACGCCGTCGACGGTCAGGCGCAGGGCGTCGCCCATGCTGGTGCGCAGGGAATTGAGGCCCGAGTCGTGGGCGAAAATGCCGGCGGCTACGTTCTTGGCCGGGTCGCCAGGGCTGGCCATGCCATCCATCAGGCTTTTCAGCTTGTTGTAGGCATCGACGAAGGCTTGCACATTGGCGATGGTGCCGGAATTGTCGGTGCCCACCGTGACGGTGACGGGATTGTCGCCGGCCGTCATGGCCTTGGTGAAGGTCATCTTCACGTCGGGCACGTTGGTGAAGGTATTCGATGCCTGCGTAATCTTGGTGCCGGTGCCCTGGGCGCCCAGCCAGACGACGGCATCCTTGGCCGCCACCATGGTCTTGATGTTGGCGGCGTCCGTCAGCGCGGTTTTCAAGGTGGCATTGGCGACGCTGTTCGCGTCCAGCGTGACGGCGTTTTCCACGCCGGTCAGGTTCGACGTCAGGACCAGCTGCGCCTGGTTGCCGATATTGATGATCGACGCCGTGACGCGCGCATTGTTCTTGCTGTTGCCATTGATGGCAGCGGCCATTTCCTGCGGCGTCAGCTTGCCGTCGCCATCCTTGTCGGCAGCGGCCAGGTCGATGTCGAGCGTGTTGTCGCCCACGCCATCGCCGATTTTCACTTTCAGGCTACCCGTGCCGTCGGCCACGTTCACCGTGCTCAAGCCGCCATACGCAACCTGGCTGGCAGTGGCCAGCTGCTCCACGAAAAACGAGTAGCTGCCCGGCGTGGCCTTGATCCCGGCCGTGGCCGTGCCATATGCCGTATTGCTGAAGGTGGCAGCCTGGCTCAGCACGGATTTGCTGGTGGTCATCGCCGTCATGGCAGCCTGGAAGGCCGAAATGGCCGACTTCAGGTTGCCCAGCGCCGTCGCGGTGTTGTTGGCCAGCGTATTCTTGGCGATCAGGTCCGCTTTCTGCGTCGCAACTGCCTTGGTCGCCAGCTTTTCAGCCGTGGTGATTGGATCGTATTGCGGTGCGGTAATTACGCTTGCCATGCCAGACTCCTGAATAAAGGGATATACCGGTACAAGGCGACCCCCATTCCCGTTTCGTGAAGTTTTCCTGAAAGAAACTTACACAAACCTCATTTTACCTGCCCGCGGAACCAGAATTGCGTCGCCAGTTCGTCTTGCCGCTTGGCATCGACACGTTGTTGCTCATTTGCAACATGTTTCTGTTTTTGCGTCAGCACCTGGTCCAGCACTTCCCGTTTGGCCCAGGCCGTATTCAGGGCGCGCTGCGAGACGGCCATGTTGGCCTCGTGCAGGTGCAGATCGGTACGGTGCTGGTCGGCCATCTGCATGACGGCCTGCTTGAAGTTGCCGCAGTTGACGGACAGGGCCAGGGGCAGGGCGCCGCTGGGGCCGCTATCCGTGTACAGGCCCGTCAGGCGCTCCAGGTTCTTCTGGTAGCGCTCGCGCACGGCCGTCTGCGCCGCCATTTCGCCTTGCAGGCGTTCCACTTCGGTGCTGCGCAGGCCGACCAGGGTGGTCAGGTTGCGGATGGTATGCGCGTCGCTCACGTATGCTCCTAGGCCATGATCTGTTCAAGTTGTTCGATGCACGGTCCCATCGGCGCCTCTTCCTTGGTGCCCTGGCACAGGAAGGCTTCGATGGGTGCGTGCAGCTGTACGGCGCGGTCGGTGATCGGGTCGGCGCCGGGCACGTAGGCGCCCAGCGGGATCAGGTCGCGCACGCGCGCATGGCGCGCCATCGACGCTTTCAGCGCGCGCGCCGCCTGCATGTGGGTGGGCGTGATCACCTGCGCCATGCAGCGGCTGATCGAGGCGGCGATGTCGATGGCCGGGTAGTGGCCCCGCTCGGCCAGTTCGCGCGTGAGCACGATATGGCCGTCGAGAATCGCGCGCGCCGTGTCGACCACGGGGTCCTGCTGGTCGTCGCCTTCGGCCAGCACCGTGTAGATGGCGCTCATGCTGCCGTCCGGGTGGGCGCCATTGCCGGCGCTTTCCACCAGTTGCGGCAAGTTCGAAAAGACGGACGGCGGATAGCCGCGCGTGGCCGGCGGCTCGCCCAGGGCCAGCGCCACTTCGCGCAAGGCCATCGCATAGCGCGTCAGCGAGTCGACCAGCAGCAGCACGTGCTTGCCCTGGTCGCGGTAGTGGGCGGCGATCGAATGGCACAGTTCGGTTGCCATGATGCGCATCAAGGGCGATTCGTCGGCCGGGGCGATCACCAGCACGGCCTTCTTCAAGCCGTCGGCACCCAGCGATTTTTCCACGAATTCGCGCACTTCGCGGCCCCGTTCGCCGATCAGGCCGACGACGACCACGTCGGCCACCGTCTGGCGCGTGATCAGGCCCAGCAGCACGCTCTTGCCCACGCCGGAACCGGCCATCAGGCCCACGCGCTGGCCCTTGCCCAGGGTCAGCATGCTGTTGATGGCGCGCACGCCCACGTCCAGCGGCTCGACCACGGGTTGCTTCTTCAGGGGATTGATCTTCGGCGGCGTGACTTCCAGGATGTGTTCGCCGCCGAGGCGGCCCAGGTCGTCGATCGGCTCGCCCAGGCCATTGACCATGCGGCCCAGCCAAGACGGGCCGATCTGCAGGCTGGCCTTGTCGGGCAGGGGCAGCACGCGCGCGCCGGTGGTCAGGCCCGTGGCCTTCTTGAACGGCATCAGGTAGGACAGTTTTTCGCGGAAGCCCACGACTTGCGCATCGAGCCACTCGCCGTTCACAGTTTCAATTTGACAACGCTGGCCCGTGTGCAGCCGGCAGCCGGCGCTTTCCAGCAGCAGGCCGGAAGCGCCGACCAGGCGGCCCGTCGGCGTCGCGACCGGGATATCGCCGATCTCGAAACTGCGCAGCGTGTCGGCGATCATGCAGGCGCGCCCTGGTCTGCATGTTCGGCGGCCAGCGCCAGGTGGCTGCTGACCTGTTCCATGCAGGCCGACAGGCGCTGGTGGCAGCCCGCGTCGACTTCATTGTCGCCCGCCTTGATGCGGCATTCGCCCGCGTCGAGGCGCGCATCGGCGATCAGGTTCCAGCGCTTGGCGCGCTTCGGATCGAGTTCGCTGATGCGTTTCAACTCTTCGGGATTGAGGAAGACGTCGATTTCTTCGCGCGTGGGCGGCATCGAGGCCAGGGTCTCGTCGACCAGGGCCAGCAATTGCACGGGCTGCAGCGCCAGTTCCGCGCGGATCACCTGGCGCGCCACCTTGGCCACCAGGTCGACCACTTCCTTGCGCTGCGCTTCGCGGTAGTCGGCGCGCACTTTTTTCAGGTCGCGCAGGATGGCGTCGACGGGGCGCGCCAGGCGGTCCAGCGCCACCAGGGTTTCATTGCGGCCTTCTTCGCGGCCCTGCGCCATGCCGTCGCTGCGTCCGGAGTCGTAGCCGTCCTGCTGGCCTTGCACCAGGCCCACTTCGTAGCCGTCGCGCTGGCCTTGCTCGAAACCTTCCGAGACGGACGCCTGCCACTGGCCATCCGTATCCTCGTTGGAGGCGCGCTGGCCGGCGGCGATGAATTGCGACAGGGGCGGGAAACGATACGAGCGGAAGTGTTTCATTCGATCACCGCTTCAGCAAACAGTTGCACTTCGATCTCGCCCGCGTCGGCGAGGCCCTTGACGGTGGCCATGATTTCCTGGCGCGTCTGTTCGATGCGGCTCAAAGGCACGGGGCCGGAGCGGCGCATCATGTCTTCGAAGCTTTGCGCCTGGCGGCGCGGCATGGTTTTCAGCACGGCGTCGCGGATCGACGGTTCCGCACCCTTGAGGGCGATGGCCCACTGTTCCATCGGCACGTCTTCCAGGATGCGCGTGAGCGTGACATCGCTTTGCGTGGCGAGGATCAGGAAATCGTACATGCTCAGTTCGATTTCCGACACCACCTCGGGGTCGTGCGCGCGCAGCAGTTCGACCAGCGCGGCGCGGTTGCCCGGCATGCGGTTGAGAATCTCGGCCGCCTGGCGGATGCCTTCCACGCTGGTGCTTTGCGTGTCGAGCGTGCCCAGGCAGCGGCCCACCAGTTCGTCGAGCTCGACCAGCAGGTCGCGGTCGATCTCGTCCAGGCGCGCCAGGTTCAGCAGCACCAGGTCGCGGCCTTCGACGGGCAGGGCGTCGAGGATCTGGCCCGCCAGCGCGGGCGGCAGGAAGGCCAGGAACACGGCTTGCATCTGCACGTGCTCGTTGACGATGTATTCGGCCAGCCATTTCGGCGAGGCCCATTGCAGGCGCGCCATTTTGGGGCGGATGGCGTCGCCGTAAATATTGTTCAGCACGCTATTTGCGATATCGCTGCCCAGCGCCATGTCCAGCGAGCGCTTCAGGTAGCTGCGCGAGGCGCCGTGCACGCCGCTTTGCTGGCGGTAGTCGTCGAAGAAGGTCTGCATGGCCGTTTTCACGGACTCGACCTTGATGCCGCTCATGCGCGACATCACTTGCGTGACTTCCAGCAATTCTTCGCGCGACAGGCAGCGCAGCACGTTGGCCGCCTGTTCTTCGCCTATGCTCAGCAGCACGATGGCAGCCTGTTCCACGGGGTTCAGGCTGGCGCTTTCGTATTCGGCGCCGTCGGAGGGATTATTGTTGTTGAGTTCGGCCATTTTTCTGCATCCATTGTTTGACGACTTCGGCGACACGCTCGGGTTCTTTTTCAGCCAGCACTTTCAGGTGGTCGACCATCACGTCGACCGCCGAGCCTGGTGGCGGCAAGTCATAATTTTCCAGCAGGGGCACGACCGGCATGCTGCCGGCAGCGGCGGCTGCCGCCTGGCCTTCCAGGGCGGGCAAGCCATTCAGGCCCAGCGCCGGCGCACCGGCGGCGGCCACGCCATTGGCGCCGGCGGCAGTGCTGCCGGCCAGTGCCAGGGCGGGATCGATCTGTTTCAGTGCCGGCGGCGCCAGGCGCGAAGTCAGCAGGCGCATCAGCGGACGCAGGATCAGGAAGTAGCCGAGGACGGCGCCCAGCGCGTACAGCAGCCAGCTACTGAAATCGACGACGGTGTCGCGCTCTTCCCACCACTGCGCCACGGGTGGCTTGGCAGGGAAGGGCAGCGCCGTCAGGCTCAGGCTGTCGCCGCGCTGGGCGTTGATGCCCAGGCCGCTGCTGAGCATTTTTTCAATATTGCCCAGTTCGGCAGGAGTCCAGCCCGTCTTCGGATTCGGTGCGGCGGCGCTGTTGAGGACGACGGCGACGCTGAGTTTTTCCAGGCGGCCACGGCTGCGCTTGATCTGCGTGATGCTGCGGTCATACGCGTACTGGCGCGTGGTGGCGTTCTTGCGGGCCGTGCCGTCGTCGGACGGTTTCGGTGCGCCATCGGCGGGCGCGGCGCCCGCGGCGTCGGCCGGGGCCGGCACGGCGGCCGCTGGCGGACGGTTCGACAGGCTGCCGGGAATGCCGGCCACGGTGCGGTTGCGTTCCTGCTCTTCGCGCATCGCCTCGCTCGTCACTTTCGGGGCTTCGCCGTATTTTTCCAGCGTTTCGTCCACGCGGTCGTTGTTCACGGCGGCCGTCACGCTGAGCTTGAAGTTGTCTTCGCCGATGACGGGACCCAGGAGGCCCGAGACGTTGCGGCGGATCTCATCCTGGAAGCGCTTCGCGCCTTCATTGCCGGCGGCCGAGGCATCGAAGCCGTCCGTCAGGTCGACGTGCGAGGACAGCAGGTTGCCGCCCTGGTCGACCAGGCTCACGCGCGTGGGCGCCAGGCTGGCGACGCTGCCGGCCACCATGTTGATGACGGCGGCGATCTGTTCCGGCGCCAGGGTGCGGCCCGGTTTCAGCGCCACCACCACGGAAGCGGACGATTTGTCGCCGTCGCTGGCGACGAACGAGGTCGACTTGGCAATCGACAGATGGACGCGCGCCGAAGCGATCGCGTCCATCGTCATGATGCTTTGCGCCAGTTCGCCTTCCAGGCCGCGGCGGAAGCGCACGTCCTGCACGAACTGGGATACGCCCAGCGGGTCATTCTTGTCCATCAGTTCCAGGCCGGCCGGCAGCTGCGCCGTCACGCCCTTCGAGGCGAGCAGCATGCGTACCTTGCCCAGCATGGCGTCGGGCACCAGCACCTGGCCGCTGTCCGGATGCAGGCGGTAAGGGATGTGCTCGGCGTCCAGGGTGGCCATCATGTCCGTCACGGCCACTTTTTCGCGCGCGCCAAACACCGGCTTGTAGTTGGCCTGGTCGCGCCAGGCATACATGGTCACCATGGCGGTGATGCCGATGGCCAGCACGACGATGGGAACCAGGTTTTTCAGCAGGGCGGGCGGGATGGCGGGCTGGGCGCCAGGGCGCCAGCGCGCAAATGCGGACTTCATGGTGGTAATCACTTGGGGTAACTTTCGCTGGGAGGCTGGGCGGGGATCAGGACGTGAAGATTACAGAGGCAGCTTGATGAGTTCGTCGACGGCACCCATGACCTTGTTGCGCACTTGCATCAACATGGAGAAGGACAGGCTTGCTTCCTGGCTGGCCAGCATGGCGCCGACCATGTCGTCGCTCTTGCCGCTGTCGACATCGCTCATTTTCTGTGCGGCCATGCGGTCATCGCCGTTGACCTTGCCGATGGCGTCTTTCATGCTTTGCGCAAAGGAGAAGCCGGCTTGTTCCGGCGCGCCAAACTGGGCGGCGGGCATGATGCTGGCGCCCAGGGCGCGCGCGTCATTGCTCAGTGCTGCCAGATCGGCCTTGATCAGACCTGCGAGTTCGTTGCTCATCTTGCCCTCTACTTTCAATATGCGGTGACGTATCAATCAGAAATACTGGTGTTGCCATTCCGGCAGTCGTGGATGGCATGCCATCCTGCCCGGCCCGACCTGCAGACCCATCAGTTTTATCAGTTGCCACACCATCCGCTCAAGCAGACTCAAACAAACCCAGCAAACCCACACCGACATGATTTACATGGCCATGATAACTAATATTTAACTGATAAGAGTTTCTGCTGGTGGCAATAAGGGGACTGGAAACTGCCATAAAAACCGGAATCAGGTAAGCGGAATGGCGCACTGCAAATCACTATTTTCTCGCTATAAGCTTACCTCGGGGCAACTATAAAGTAAAGAGAGGATTGGCTCAAGGAATATTGATACATGGCAATATTTAGCATTTTCATGTATTGTTCAGCACCGTAGTCATCTGGCATGCGATACGATGCGCAATCGTTTGCTTGCGGACCCGCCGGCAAGGTCAAGATGATGCTGTATTTAATTTCGGGCGATCCGTATAATTTGTTCTGCCACCGCAATACGACATGACCCACATGATAACCACTAAGACAGATCAAACTGTGCGCCATCAAGTCCTCGATTCCTGTCTGCTTGGACGTCCTGTCCATTTGCTGCATGTATTCGGCGCCCAGCTGCGCGACGACCTGGCCGTGGCCCTGCGCCAGCCGATGAGCCGTCGCTATTGGGGCAATTTCCAGATCGACGCCGTGAACTTGTCGCGCGTGGAAGACGAGGACAGCGTGAACCGCTGGCTGAGTTTTTCCACGCCGGCCAGCCAGCTGGGCTTTACCCTCGAACGCCAGATACTCTTGAGCGTGCTGAACTATCGCTATGGTAGTGCCGGCGCCAAGGGCGTGCTGCCCGATCCCGCGCAGGTCCGCGTGACGGCCACGGAGGAGCGCCTCGCTGTGGTGCTGGGACAACAGTTGGTCAGCAGTTTGTTCGCCCGCGTCCACAAGAACCTGCAAACCCTGGGCAAAAGCAGCGACATCGACACCAGTGCCGAAGTCGCCGTGCAGTCCGGCGTGCCCCCGGCACGCGGCAGCTGGATCGTCACCGTGGCGCTCAGCGACGTGGAAGCGGGGCAGAGCGGCCACTTCTGGTTCTCGCTCGACAAGCGCCTGATGGCCGACGTGCTGCGCGGCTTGCTGCCCGAGCGCGCGCAGGCGAAGAAAGCCTTGCGCGGCAGCGTGCGTCCGCTCGCTTCGCGCCTGCAAGTGACCCTGGAAGGCCGTCTCGTCAGCAAACAGGTGCAACTGGGCGCCTTGTTCGACTTGCGCGTGGGCGACGTGATTCCCGTCAGCCTGAGCCGCACCGACGTGATGCTCGACGATTCCCGTTTATTTACAGCTGCTGTTTCCGAACACAAGGGCAAGCTCTGTTTAACCTCATTTGAAGATGTCGAATAATATGAATATGACCGATACCAACCAGAGCGAAACCCTGCTGGAAGACCTGGGCGATGACATGATCATCGACCAGGGCGACGTGTCCGACGTGGCCAGCACCCGCGCACGGCGCGACATTCCCCAGATGATGCGCAAGATTCCCGTCACCCTGACCCTGGAAGTGGGCTCGGCCCGCATTTCGCTGGAAGAGCTGATGGCCATCGGCCCGGAAAGCGTGATCGAACTCGACATGCTGGCCGGCGAACCGCTGGTGATCAAGGTCAATGGCACGCCGATCGGCCGTGCCGAAGTGGTGGTGGCCGGCGAGAACTATGGCCTGAAAGTCATCGACCTCGACGGCCTCAATCTCGACCTGATGACAGCATGAAGCTGGCGGTACCCGGTTTGAGCCGGCGCCGCGGCGCGCTGGCTGCCGCGCTGGCCGTGCCCGTTCTGATGCTGTGCTGCAGCGCCGCCGGGGCGCAGGATCTGCTGTCCGGCGTAGTGCCGGGCGCGAAGACCGACCTGTCGGTGAAGATGCAGATCCTCGTCGTCATGACCCTGCTCGGGCTGCTGCCCGTGATGGTCATGATGATGACCAGCTTCACCCGCTTCGTCATCGTGCTGTCCCTGCTGCGCCAGGCCCTGGGCCTGCAGCAGGGCTTGCCCAACCGCATCGTCACGGGCATCGCCCTGATTCTCACCTTGCTGGTCATGCGTCCCATCGGCGACCAGGTCTGGAAGGAGGCATTCGTGCCCTACGACCGCGACCAGATCGGCATGCAGGAAGCGCTGAAGATCGCCGAAGTGCCGATTTCGCGCTTCATGCTGGCGCAGACGAGCAAGGCGGCGCTGGCGCAGATCGCGCACCTGGCCGGCGAGCCGTCCACCATGCGCCCGCAAGACCACAGCTTCACGGTCAAGCTGGCCGCGTTCGTGCTGTCCGAACTCAAGACGGCGTTCCAGATCGGCTGCATGCTGTTCATCCCGTTCCTCATCATCGACCTGGTGGTGGCGTCCGTGCTGATGGCCATGGGCATGATGATGCTGTCGCCGCTGGTGATCTCGCTGCCGTTCAAGCTGCTGCTGTTCGTGCTCGTCGACGGCTGGACCCTGACCGTCAACACCTTAGTAACCAGCATACAGGGCTACTGATCCATGTTTACCCCTGAAGTCGCCGTCGACCTGATCATCGAAGCGCTGCATGTCGTCATGCTGCTGGTGGTGATCCTGGTCGTGCCGGGTTTGCTCATGGGCCTGCTGGTCGCGCTGGTGCAGGCGGCCACCTCGATCAATGAACAGACCATGAGTTTCCTGCCGCGCCTGCTGGTCACCCTGCTGGCCCTGATCCTGGCCGGACGCTGGATGGCCGGTTACCTGATGGATTATTGCGTGTCCATTTTTCAGCGCGCCGCCACCCTGGTCGGATAGCGCCGCGCGCCATGGATCAGATTTTCAATCAGGTGCTGCCGTTTCTGCTGGCCGTGTGGTGGCCGTTCTGCCGCATCCTGGCCATGCTCAGCGCCTCGCCCGTGATCGGCGACGCCATGGTGCCCGTCCCCGTGCGGGTGCTGCTGTCGCTGGTGCTGGCGATCCTGATGCTGCCCGTGATGCAGGCGTCGGGCATCTCGCAGGACTTGCTGAAGATCGATCCGTTTTCCCTGCACGCCCTCGTGGCCACCCTGGAGCAGGCCGTCATCGGCTTCGTCCTCGGCCTGGCCTTCCACTTCGCCATGTCCGTCATGTCGGTGCTCGGCTATCTGGTGTCGAGCCAGGTGGGCTTTTCCATGGCCGTCATGAACGATCCGCTCAACGGCACCTCGTCGGACGTGATCACGGGCCTGCTCACCATCATGTGCATGATCGTCTTTTTCGCCATCGACGGCCAGCTCGTGCTGACGGGCGTGATCGGCGCCAGTTTCACGGCCTGGCCCGTGGGGCAGGGCTACGGGCCGCTGCTGCTGCAGACGGTGGCGTACAACGTGGCGTGGATCTTCGCCGCCGCCATGCTGCTGGCCTTGCCCATCGTCTTTTCCACCATGGTGGTGCAGCTGGGCTTCGGCTTCCTGAACCGCGTGGCGCCGTCGCTGAACCTGTTTTCGCTGGGCTTTTCCATGATCACCATGTTCGGCCTGCTGATGCTGGTGCAGATCGTGCGCTTTATCCCGGAACACTATATCGCCATGACCAACCGCGTGCTGGACATGATCGCCGAACAGATGCGGGTGGCCCATGGATAGCGCGCGTGCCAACAAGCTACTGCGCAGTCCACTTCCGGGCATCCGTTGCTCGCTGTACCTCCGTACAGCTGCGCTACTCAACCCGGCATTGAACTTGCTCGCTACGCTTGTAGGGCACGTGCGGAAAGGTGTGGCCCATGGCCGATAGCAGCACGGGCGACAAGACCGAAAAGGCTTCAGCGCAGAAGCTGAAGAAATCGCGCCAGGAAGGGCAGGTGGTGCGTTCGCGCGACCTGTCGACGGCGCTGGGCATCCTGATCAGCATGAAGGTCTTCATCTACCTGCTGCCCGGCTATCTGGTGAGCTTCCGCGAGCTGTTCGCCATGGCCTTCATGCCGCTCGACAGCAAGGGGGCGCTGGAAAATGCCATGTCGATGGCGTTTACCACGTCCGTGGGCTTGCTGATCAAGATGATCGTGCCCCTGTTCTGCGTGCCCCTGTTCGTGGTGCTCGGCTCCTTGATCCCCGGCGGCTGGGTCATCAGCACGAAGAACTGGATGCCGAAGATGGAGCGCCTGAGCCCGGCCAAGAACCTGGGCCGCTTGTTTGCGCCCAAGCATGCTTTTGAATTCGGCCTGTCGATTGCCAAGGCCGTCGTGCTGGGCATGGTGCTCGTGCACGTGAGCCGTTCCAGCCTGACGCAGTACGTGGACCTGCAACACCGGCCCCTGCAGCAAGCCATGCTCGACGGTTCGGCGCTGATGCTCGACGGCCTGATGGCGCTGATCTCCGTCTTCGTGCTGTTTGCCATCATCGACGTGCCGGCGCAGGCGTTCTTCTTTGCCCGCAACCAGCGCATGAGCAAGCAGGATGTCAAGGAAGAGCACAAGAGCAGCGAAGGCCGCCCCGAAGTGCGCCAGCGCATCCGCCAGCTGCAGCAGCAGATCGGCCGGCGCAGCGTGCGCAAGACCGTGCCCGACGCCGACGTGGTGATCGTCAATCCCGAGCATTACGCCGTGGCGCTGAAGTATGACCAGGACCGCGCCGAGGCGCCGTTTGTCGTTGCCAAGGGCGTCGACGAGATGGCGCTGTATATCCGGCAAGTGGCGAAGGAACACAATATCGAGACGCTGGAGTTGCCGCCGCTGGCGCGCGCCATCTACAACACCAGCCAGGTGCAGCAGCAGATTCCCGTGCAGCTGTACCAGGCCGTGTCGCAGGTGCTCAACTACATACTGCAGCTGAAAGCATTCCGTACTGGGCAGCGTGCCGCCCAGCCCCCATTTCCCACCGAGGTGGTCGTGCCATCTTATTTGAGCGAGGTAGTACCTTCATGAATTTCCTGAACCGGTTGGTTGCCGAAATGCGCCGCCACAAGTTCGCCACGCCGCTGTTCCTGCTGGTGATCCTGGCGATGATCATCCTGCCGCTGCCGCCCGTGCTGCTCGATATCTTGTTCACATTCAATATCGTGCTGGCACTGATCGTCATCCTGGTCAGCGTCTCGGCCAAGCGGCCGCTCGATTTCTCCGTCTTCCCGACGGTGATCCTGGCCACCACCATGCTCAGGCTGACCCTCAACGTGGCGTCCACGCGCGTGGTATTGCTGCACGGTCATACGGGGGCGGACGCGGCCGGTAAGGTGATCGAGGCCTTCGGTAATGTGGTGATCGGCGGTAACTTTGTCGTCGGTATCGTGGTCTTCGTGATCTTGATGATCATCAACTTCGCCGTCGTGACCAAGGGTGCCGAGCGCATCTCGGAAGTGTCCGCGCGCTTTACCCTGGACGCCTTGCCGGGCAAGCAGATGGCCATCGACGCCGACCTGAACGCCGGCCTGATCAACCAGGAAAAAGCCCAGATCCGCCGCAAGGACGTGGCTGCCGAAGCGGATTTCTACGGCGCCATGGACGGCGCCTCGAAGTTCGTGCGCGGCGACGCCGTCGCCAGTATCCTGATCCTGATCATCAATATGGTGGGCGGCGTGGCCATCGGCTCGCTGATGCACGATCTGTCGTTCGGCGATGCTTTCCGTCAATACGCACTGCTGACCATCGGCGATGGCCTGGTGGCGCAGATCCCGGCGCTGCTGCTGTCGGCCGCCGCCGCCATCCTGGTTACCCGCATCAGCGATTCGGGCGATTTCGAACAGCAAGTGGCGGGCCAGGTGCTGACCTCGCCGACGGTGATCTTCAGCGCGGCCGGCATGATGGTGGCGCTGGCCCTGATCCCGGGCATGCCGTGGTTCATGTTCATGACCTTTGCCGCCGTGCTGGCGTTCGTGGCGTGGCGCCTGACCAAGCGCGTGAAGGGGCCCGACGCGGCCGGCCTGGCGGCCATCGAGGCGGCCTTGCGCGACGAGCGCCCGGCCGAGCTGGAATGGCAGCAACTGCCTGCCGTGCAGCCGTTGATGGTGATGCTTGGCTATAAGCTGGTGGGCATGGTCGACAAGACGCAGGGCGAGCCGCTGAACAAGCGCGTCAAGGGCGTGCGCCAGAGCCTGTCCGAGTCGATGGGCTTGCTGTTGCCGAACATCGGCGTGCGCGATGACCTGGCCCTGAAGCCGTCGCAGTACGCGATCGTGCTGTCGGGCACCGTGGTGGCGCAGGCGGAGGTGCAGGCCGACCGCCTGATGGCGATCCCGTCGCCGAACGTGTATGGCCAGCTCGACGGCATCCCCGGCATCGAGCCCGCCTACGGCATGCCCGTCACGTGGATCGAGCCCGGCGAAAAGGCGCATGCGCTGGGCCTGGGCTACCAGGTCATCGAGGCGCCCAGCGTGATCGCCACGCACTTGTCGAAGATGGTGCGCGAATACCTGCCGGAGCTGTTCCGCCACGAAGACGTTTCCAACATGATGGAACGCCTGACGGCCATGTCGCCGAAACTGGCGGGCGCGCTGGACAAGGCGCTCACGCACACGCAGCTGCTGCGCGTGTTCCGCGTCTTGCTGGCAGAAAACGTGTCCCTGAAGGATATCGTGCCGATCGCCACCACCTTGCTCGACAGTTCGGAAACCACCAAGGACCCGATCCTGCTGGCGGCCGAAGTGCGCTGCGCGCTGCGGCGCCAGATCGTCAGCGGCCTGTTCGGCCAGAAGATGGAAATGCAGGCATTCAACCTTGGAGGGGAACTGGAAAACATGCTGCTCGGTTCGCTGAACCAGGCGCGCCAGTCGGGCAAGGTCACGCTGGATAATTATCCGATCGACCCGCATCTGCTGTCGCAGCTGCAGGTGAACATGCCGGTGGCGCGCGAGCAGATGAAGCAGCAGGCCACGCCGCCGCTGCTGCTGGTGCTGCCGCAGATCCGTCCGCTGCTGGCCCGCTACGCGCGCCTGTTCGCGCCCGGCCTGCATGTGCTGTCGTATAACGAAATCCCGGAAAACCGCGAAGTGAGCATCATCGGC
This sequence comes from Janthinobacterium sp. FT14W, assembly GCF_009208755.1. Taxonomy (NCBI): domain Bacteria; kingdom Pseudomonadati; phylum Pseudomonadota; class Betaproteobacteria; order Burkholderiales; family Oxalobacteraceae; genus Janthinobacterium; species Janthinobacterium sp. FT14W. The sequence goes on from NZ_WFLL01000002.1 coordinate 150,135, forward strand.
ACGGTGGGCTAAACAAAAAAAACGGCGCTGCGGGCGCCGTTTTTTTTGCTGCGTCAATTGTGCCGCATCCATGGTGCTGCATCTATTGCGCTGTATCAATCCTGCTCGTCGATCGGCGGCAGCAGATCGTGTTCCTGGCCGTCGGCCAGCAGCAGCACGGTACTGCCTGGCGCCGCGTCTTCCTCGTCGCCATAGTCGTAGCCGAATGGCGCCGCCACTTCCTTCGAGACGACGACGGGTTCCTCTTCGGCTGCGGCCGGCGGTGCAGGGGGCTCGTCGGGATTGGCCGCCGCTTCCGCCGGCGGCTGCGTCAGCAGCAGCGCCACTTCGGCCATGGCGCGGAACAGGGGCAGCGACAGCGAAGCGGCCGCCGCCTGCATCGGATAGTTGCCGTGCACGCGCTGCGCGTGCAGCTGGCGGTTCAGGCGGCAGCGCACGACGCGCAGTCCCGCGCGCCGCACGGCGTCGGCGATCTTGGGCAGGGCCAGGCGCAGGTGGCGCAGGGCGCCGTCTTCATCGGCGGCAAGTTCCAGCAGCACCCCATCGCCGGCCGGTTCCATCTGGATCACCACCCGGCCGATGCCGATGATGATCACTTCGACGCGCAGCGCCACCTTGCCGCGCCGCTTCGGCGCGGCGTCTTCATCCTCGTCGCTGGCCAGCACGCGCAGCAGCAGGCGCTGGCCGGCCCAGCCATACACGGCAAAGCGCCACGCTTCGCTGTCCACCGTCAATGGCGGACGGGGGCCTTCGCGCAGCAGGGCCGGCTGCTGTTCCGCCATGAACAGGTTGCCCGGCACGTGCTGGCCGCGCGCCTGTTCCTGCAGGGCGGCGTACTGCTCGCCATAGGTCTTGACCATCACGCGCCACGAAGCGGCCAGCTGCGCCGCGTCGGGCGGCTGCCATATCAGCTGGCGCGTGAAGAACAGCTGATTGACTTGCATGGCGCTGCTGTCGCGCGGCATGGCGCCGCCCGCACCGTCGGCATTGGGCTTGATGAGGGACGCCAGGCCGTCCTGGCCCTGCTGCAGTTGCGCGGGCAGGGTGCCCGCGTCGGGCGCGGGCGCCATGTAGGGGCCGATGGGCACGAGCGGCTGCACCACGCCCGGCACCATGGGCGTGGCGGGGCTGACGTCGAGGCGCTGGGTAATCAGGGGAGCCGGATTGCCCGATGAAATACGGTCTATCGCCATGCCATTGCTTCCAGGTGGTAAGTATGAATAAGATCCGCCATCGCGCCCGGCCAGCAATTATTGTAGTAGAGAAAGAATCAGCTTGCTCATGCTCTGGCTTTGCTTGAGCATGGCCGTACTGGCTTGCATCAGCATCTGGGCCGAGGTCATGTTGGCGCTTTCCGCCGCATAGTCGACATCCATGATGCGGCCGATGGCGGTCTTGGTGTGGGTGATCATGTTGGACAGGTTATTGTAGACATGTCCGAGCCGGTTTGCAGTGGCGCCCAGCGCCGAGCGCACGCTGCCGACCTTGTCGATGGCCGCCGCCAGCTGGTCGATCATGCCGTTGGCGCTGCCGTTGCTGGCAAATTCGCTGCCCGCCGTGGCGCCTGGCGCGAAATTGACCGAGATCGCCTGCAGCGCCGCATCCAGGCTGCCCATGTCGCCGGACACATCAAATTGCATGGTCTCGCTGCCGCTGGCGCCGATCTGGAACGTCATCGCTTGCGACAGGGTGCCCTTGCCGGCGCTGCCATTGCCCAGCAATAAAGTGCCGCCATAGCGGGTGTTCGTCATCACGTTGTACAGTTCGGCACCCAGCGCATCGTATTCGCCCTGCATGGCGTCGCGGTCTTTCTGGTTCGACGAGGCGTCTGCCGCCTGCGTGGCCAGGTCCTTCATGCGCACCAGCATGGCGGTGACTTCGCCGAATGCGCCTTCGGCCGTCTGCAGCAGCGAAGTGCTGTTTTGCGTGTTGCGCATGGCCACCGCCATGCCGCTGGTCTGGGCGCTCAGCCTGGTGGCGATCTGCAGGCCGGCCGCATCGTCCATGGCCGAGTTGATGCGAAAGCCCGTGGAGAGGCGCGTCATCGACGTCGACAGCATTTGCTGGGCCCAGCCCATGGCCCGCTGGGCTGACAGTGCGGCAGTATTGGTATGAATGCTCAGCACGTGGCGGCTCCGGTAGGCGATTGTTCGGTGTTCTACCTTGTATAGGCGACTATGCCGGCAACATCGTTAAACGTGATGGCAATTTAGCTAAAAATGCCAGGAATGCATGCTGGTGCGGGCGAAAAAAAAGCCAGACCGGAGTCTGGCTTCGAGGTACGGGCCGCAAGCGGCCGGGCCGATATTATTGCAGCAGGGACATGACCATCGAGGACATGCTGTTGCTTTGCTTCAGCATCGCGGTGCCGGCTTGCAGCAGCATTTGCGACGACGTCATGTTCGAGCTTTCGGTAGCGAAGTCGGTGTCCATGATGCGGCCGGTAGCGGCTTTGGTGTTGGTGGCGATGTTCGACAAGTTGGTGTTGACGTGGTCCAGACGGTTAGCCGTCGCGCCCAGTGCCGAACGCACGGTGCTGACGCTGTCGATGGCGGTAGCCAGCAGGCCGATGGTGGCGTTGGCGGTGGCGGTCAGTTCCGTTGCGCCCGTCGATGCTGCCGACGAGAAGTTTTTGCTCAGGCCGGTCAGGGCTGCGTTCAGTGCGGTCAGGTTGCCCGACACGTCGAAGCTCATTTTTTCCGTCGAGCTGGCGCCGATCTGGAACGTCATCGAGGTCGACAGCGTGCCGGAGGCAGCAGCCGCGCCGTCGCCCAGCAGCTTGGTGCCGCCGAACGTGGTGTTGGTCATGACGTTGTACAGTTCTTGGCCCAATGCATTGTATTCAGCTTGCATTGCGGTTTTGTCGTTGGCGGTCGACGAGGCATCGGAAGCTTGGGTAGCCAAGTCTTTCATGCGCACCAGCATGTTGGTGACTTCGGCGAATGCGCCTTCAGCCGTTTGCAGCAGCGAGGTGCTGTTTTGCGTGTTGTTCATCGCAACGGTCATGCCGCTGGTTTGTGCTTTCAGGCGGGTTGCGATCTGCAGGCCGGCAGCGTCGTCCATTGCCGAGTTGATGCGGAAGCCGGTGCTCAGGCGCGTCATCGAAGTCGACAGTTTGGATTGGGTATTCGAGATCGAATTTTGTGCCGACAGGGAAGCAGCGTTGGTGTGAAGACTCAGCATGGTGTCATTCCTAATTGGGTGGTTACGGTGAGGAGCGACGGTTTATCTGCTCCTATCAGTACAAGACGACCGTGTCGCCACCTTAATTAAATGCTTTAAGGAAATTTCTTAAAATAATTGGTATTTCTTGCTTCGCCGGCCCGTTCGACTGGTATCGCAGCATGCCTGCGTCTGCTGCGCACGAAAAAAAGCCAGACCGGAGTCTGGCTTCGAGGTACGGGCCGCAAGCGGCCAGGGCGATATTATTGCAGCAGGGACATGACCATCGAGGACATGCTGTTGCTTTGTTTCAGCATCGCGGTGCCGGCTTGCAGCAGCATTTGCGACGACGTCATGTTCGAGCTTTCGGTAGCGAAGTCGGTGTCCATGATGCGGCCGGTAGCGGCTTTGGTGTTGGTGGCGATGTTCGACAAGTTGGTGTTGACGTGGTCCAGACGGTTAGCCGTCGCGCCCAGTGCCGAACGCACGGTGCTGACGCTGTCGATGGCGGTAGCCAGCAGGCCGATGGTGGCGTTGGCGGTGGCGGTCAGTTCCGTTGCGCCCGTCGATGCGCCGCTGGAGAAGTTCGCGCTCAGGCCGCTCAGGGCGGTGTTCAGCGTGGACAGGTCGCCCGATACGTCGAAGCTCATTTTTTCCGTCGAGCTGGCGCCGATCTGGAATGTCATCGAGGTCGACAGCGTGCCTTTGGCTGCGCCGCTACCGTCGCCCAGCAGCTTGGTGCCGCCGAACGTGGTGTTGGTCATGACGTTGTACAGTTCTTGGCCCAATGCATTGTATTCAGCTTGCATTGCGGTTTTGTCGTTGGCGGTCGACGAGGCATCGGAAGCTTGGGTAGCCAAGTCTTTCATGCGCACCAGCATGTTGGTGACTTCGGCGAATGCGCCTTCAGCCGTTTGCAGCAGCGAGGTGCTGTTTTGCGTGTTGTTCATCGCAACGGTCATGCCGCTGGTTTGTGCTTTCAGGCGGGTTGCGATCTGCAGGCCGGCAGCGTCGTCCATTGCCGAGTTGATGCGGAAGCCGGTGCTCAGGCGCGTCATCGAAGTCGACAGTTTGGATTGGGTATTCGAGATCGAATTTTGTGCAGACAGGGAAGCAGCGTTGGTGTGAAGACTCAGCATGATGTCATTCCTAATTGGGTGGTTACAGTGAGGAGCGACGGTTTATCTGCTCCTACCAGTACAAGACGACCATCCTTTCCGTTTTATTAAATGCCGTATGGAAATTTATCTTCCATTGCCTTCATGGCAATATTGGCAGATTCAATCCGCCACGCCGCCGTGTTCCGCCTCCCATTGCCGGCGGCTGCTTTTCAGGATGTCGATGACCAGCAATGCCTTCGCTTCGTCGGCGCACAGGTCTTCCATGAACATGGCGTTATTGTTGCGTACCCATGGCAGCGGCATTTCCCACCATGCCAGTTCCAGCAGCGCGGCACGGACTTTTTCCGTGAAACGGTAGCGTATCAGGCGCGCCGGCGACCCCGCGTAAATACCATAGGGTTCCGAGCGGAAATTGGGTGGCAGCAGCGAGCGGGCACCGATGACGCAGCCGTTTTCGATCACGCTGCCGCCCAGCACCATCACTTCGTCGCCGATCCAGACATCGTTCTTGATCACCGTGTCGGCATACTGCGGCGGGGGCGCATTTTTCAAGCCGCCGCCGAGGATGGACAGCATGTACGTCGAGATCGTGCGCATTTCATGCTGGCCATTGAGGATGAAACTCAGGCGCGAGCCGCCGGCCACATAGCGGCCGACGCACAGGCTTTGCTGGCCGCTGTCATATTTCACCAGCGAACCGACGCCGAAACAGGAGCCGCGCCCGATATAGAAGTGGCCGCTATCCGCTTCCTGGTCCAGCCAGTTGCGGAAAAACTGGTGGGGCAGGGTGCTGATGGCGCCATCCGCGTAGCCCAGCACCGTGAATTGCGCCGACCAGGGGTGGTTTTCCGCCACGCCGGAAAAATTGGTTTCTGTGGAAATTTGCATCAGGCGATATTCCGTACGGGTTCTTGTTGCAGGGCGGGGGCGGCGATCATGGCGATAATGGCGTCCACGGTTTCCATCGCCAGGTCCGGATAGATGGGCAGGCAGATCACCTGCGACGACGCCAGCCGCGCCACGGGCAGGTTCGCGTGCGCGGCGGACGGCATGCCGCGGTACATGGGGAAGTCGCTGATGAGCGGATAAAAATAGCGGCGCGCATAGATTTCCTGGTCGCGCAGCAGCTGGAACAGGGCGTCGCGCGACAGCGGGTAGCCGGGGCCCACGAGGATGGGGAAATACGCGTGGTTGGCCGCCTCGCCATCGCCCTGCTGCAGGCAAGTGATGCCGCCGATGCCGGCCAGCTGCTGGCGGTAACGCGCATCGATCGCCTTGCGCTTCTGGCGCGCGCCGTCGATGCCCTTGAGCTGCAGCAAGCCGAAGGCGGCGTTGATCTCGCTCATCTTGCCGTTGATGCCGGCGGCCACGACCGTGACTTCATCGACGAAGCCGAAGTTTTTCAGGTGGTCGATGCGCTGCTTGGTCTTGGCGTCGGGACAGACGATGGCGCCGCCCTCGAAGGTGTTGAAGATCTTGGTGGCGTGAAAGCTGATCACGGACAGGTCGCCGTGATTGAGCACGCTGCCGCCCCGGTGGCGCACGCCGAACGCGTGTGCCGCATCGTAGATCACCTTCAGGTTGTAGTTGTCGGCGATTTTTTCGATCGCTTCGATGTCGCATGGCCGGCCGTAGCAGTGCACGGGCATGATGGCCGTCGTCTGCGGCGTGATGGCCGCTTCTATCTTGCTCGGGTCGAGGTTCAGGCTGTGCGGCTCGATGTCGGCAAACACGGGCTTGATGTTATTCCACAGCAAAGAATGAGCGGTAGCGACGAACGAATACGGCGTCGTGATCACTTCGCCATTGATGCGCAGTGCCTGCAGGGCCGTCATCAGGGCCAGCGTGCCGTTGGCGAACAGGCAGATGTGCTTGACGCCCAGGTAGTCGCACAGCGCCTGCTCCAACTGTTGGTGGAAGGGGCCGCCATTGGTCAGGATCTTGTTGTCCCAGATCGTCTCCAGGTACGGCAGGAAGTCCTCCAGCGGCGGCAGCAGGGGCTGGGTGACATAGACGGGTTTGTTTTTTTGAGCGCTCATCATAATCCGATCGGCGGGTTGGGCACGGCAACGGGGGCTTCGAACGAGACGGGCGGCAAGCCTTCGCACCAGCGTTGCCAGATGATGCGCAGGCCGTTTTCCAGGCCTTCCGTGATCAGCTTGGGTTTGCCCAGGGTGGAGCGTTCCAGGCGGTGCCGCATGCTGAAGCGGTAGGCGCCCAGCAGCATGGGGTTGGCCGCCATGGCCATGCTGCGGCGCACGAAATCATCTTCGTCGGTGGCGACGAAGTCATCGAGTTCGACCTGGCGCATGATCATGTTGCCGGCGCGGCTAGGCATGGTCGGGCCTGCCGTCGTGAGCGTGGGCACGCCCATCCACAGCGCATGCAGGGTGGTCGTGCTGCCGCAATACGGGAAGGCATCGAGGCAGATATCGATGCGGTGATGGATGGCCATGAACTGGGCCATGCCCGTGCGGCCTTCGAAGGTCAGGCGCTCCGGCGCAATGCCTTCTTCCGCGAACCAGGCCGCCAGTTGCGGCGGCGCCTCCGATTTCGGCATGGCCGCCACGATCATCTTGGCGTCGGGGACGGCGCGCAGCACCCTGGCCCAGCGCGCGATGACCTGGCGGTTGATCTTGTTGGTGCGGTTGAAACTGCCGAACGTGATGTAGCCGTTGGTCAATACGGGCGCGGGCTGGACGGCGGGCGCCAGCTTGGACGGCAGGAAGGGCACGCAGGCGGGGAGCAGCAACAGTTTCTCGGAGAACTGGTCGCCCAGTTCGTCCGGCGGCGTGAAGAACTGGTCGCCCAGATAGTAATCGATCGATTGCAGCCCTGTCGTGAGCGGGTAGCCGATCCAGCTGACCTGCACCGGGGCGGGCTTGGCGGCAAACATGAGCAGGCGGTTCTTGCCCGTGTGGCCGGACAGATCGATCAGGATGTCGATGCCATCGTCGCGGATCAACTGGCCCAGGTCCGGATCGGACAGGTGCTCGACCTGGCGCCAGTGGGGAATGACTTCCCGCAGGCGCTTCGTGATATCGTCGTTTTGCGGATTGTTGTGGTACGCATACAGCGACAACTTGGCGCTATCGGCGATATTTTCCAGTATCGGGATGAGGAAATGCGGCACCGGATGGTTGTGCAGGTCGCCCGACACGAAGCCGACTTTCAAGGTGCGCAGCGGGTCGCGGACATTGCTGTGCCCAGCGTGTTCCTTGGCGATATGCGTTTCAAAGGTGTCGCTGAAGCGCTGATGCTCCGCATACAGCGCCTGCGGATCGATCTCGGTGCTGTGCGACAGCAGGAACAGGTAGTTGCTGAACAGGGTTTCCCACAGGGGGCAGACGGCCAGGCCCTTGCGGCAGGCTTCGATGGCTTCTTCTATCCGGCCGATATTGCTGAAAGTGGCGCTGATGTTGACGTAGGCATCACGATAGTCGGGATTGATTTCCAGTGTCTTGTGGTAGCACTCGAGCGCCAGCAGCTGTTCGTTCATGAGCACGTAGCAATTGCCGAGTGCAAAGTATGCGCGCTCGAATGCGGGGTCGATCTCGAGCACGGCCAGATACGTCTGCTTGGCCTGTTCCAGCTGCTTTTGCGCCTGCTGCGTCGAGCCCAGGTTGCACAGCGCCGAGATGTTTTTCGGTTCCAGTGCAAGCGCGCGCTCATAGGCGGCGGTGGCTGCGTCGTATTGCTCGAGCTCTTGCAGGGCGACACCCAGGTGGTTATGCGTTTCGCTATCGCCGGAATCGAGTTCCAGGGCGCGGCGGTACACCTCCACTGCGAGGGGATGGCGCTTGATGGTGCTGTAGTAGTCGGCCAGCTGCCGGTGGCTCGCGGCGCTGGCGGGGGCCAGGTCGATGGCTTGCTGGAAGTATTTCAGGGCGTTGTCGCGGTCTTCGGCGGCGCCGTAGGCGATGGCGAGCTGGCCGCTCGCTTGCGCATCGTCCGGCTGCAGGCGCAGCACTCTTGCGCAGTACTCGATGGCGGCCGTGTAATTCTTCTGTTTGCATTGCAGCAACCCCAGATTGCTCAACGCCTGGGTGAAATCGCCATCGAGCGCGATCGCCCGTTCATACGCGGCGATGGCTTCCTCGGCCTGGTCCAGCGACTGGAGCGCGCGTCCCAGGTTGTTGTGCAGCTTGGCGTCGTCGGGATGCAATTCGATGGCGCGCCGGTAGCTGGCCACGGCGCCCGCGTAGTCTTCGGCCCCATGCAGCGCCGCGGCCAGATTCGCATGCGCCGCCGTGGTGTGGGGCGCCAGTTGCAGCACGGCCCGGTAGCTGACGATGGCCGCTTGCCATTGCTGCAAGTCTTGCTGGGCATTGCCCAGATTCAGGTAGATTTCAGCATCGCCCGGCAGCAGGGCCAGCGCGCTTTGATAGCACGCGACGGCTTCGGCGCTGCGCTGCATCGATTGCAGTGTATTGCCGAGATTGAAATGGCCCTTGGCGTAGTCGGGGCGCAGCGCCAGCGCTTGCCGGTATGCCTCTTCGGCCTGCTCCAGCTTGCCCTGTGCCTGCAGCGCCGCCGCCAGGTTGCCATGCGCCTCGACAAAGTCCGGATTCAGTTCCAGCGCCCGCGTATAGCTGTCGATCGCCTGATCGTACATGCCCCGTTCCTGCCATGCGGTGCCCAGGTTGCCATGCGCTTCGGCATCGTTGGGCGCCAGTTGCGCGGTTTTTTGCAGGGCTTCGAAGGCATCCTTGCCCTGCAATTGCAGGGCGGTGCCCAGCACGCTCCAGGCAAAGTCCGATTCGGGGTAGCGCTGCGTCAGGGCGTGGCTGGCCGCTTCCAGTTCGGCATGGCGGCCGGCTTGATACAGCTCAATGACGTGTTGCGTTTCCTGCGCCGTCGGCGTGCCTGCGATTGCCGTTTCTATACGGCTGCGCAAGCCCTGCGATTGTTCGTTGTCGAGGCCGCGCGCGATGGCCGCCGTGACGATCTCCAGCGCCTGTTCGCGTTCGCCCGCCTTGAGCAAGCCATCGGCATACGACAGCCAGAACTGGCCTTCGTCGGGGTTCACCGACAGCGCCTTGTGCAGATATGGCAAGCCGGCCTGGTATTGCCCGACCTGTCCCGCCAATAAACCCATATTGTGGTTGGCAATGGCGTGATATGGCTGTGCCTGCAAAATCGCCAGGTAAAGCTCTTCCGCCTCGGCAAAACGGCCAGCCTGGTGTTCGGTGATTGCCTGCTGTAATTCGGCGTCGAGGGGCACTGTGGGAAGGGCGGTTGCGTTCATGGGCGGGCGGCAGTTGAAATATTTAGCAAAGGGAATTGTAACTGGTGGAAGTGCTTCTGAGAAACTTTCCAGGTGGAATTTATCCGGGAATGCTGTCGCAATGCAAACTTGGTGTTGCTGGCTGGTCAAAGCATGGGGGAAAGTGGCTGTTTTAGAACAATCCGGACGCCGGACGGGCGGCATGCCTAGCGCCGGGCTGCTGGTATGATGCCCGGGATGGGCCCATTCCTTGCCGGATGGCTGCCGCCCGATATCGTTCACTTTTCAGCTTGAATATGCAAAACATTTTAATCATAGGCTCGTCTGGCCACGCGAGGGTCGTCATCGACGTGGTCGAACGGCAGGGGATATTTCACATTGCGGGCTTGATCGACGCGTTTCGGACGGTCGGCGAGGAAACCTCGGGCTATCGCGTTCTTGGCGCCGAGTCCGATTTGCCGCTCCTGGTGGAACAGCTCGCTGTCGCAGGCGTGCTGGTGGCCATCGGCGACAACTTTGTAAGGGCAAGCGTGACCGCCCGCGTGGCGGCATTGTGTCCGCAACTGCCATTCGTCAGCGCCGTGCATCCTCAGGCCAGCGTCGCCAGGGCCGTGCGGCTCGGCGCGGGCAGCGTGGTGATGGCGGGCGCGGTGATCAATCCCGGATGCGACGTCGGGCAGGGCTGTATCGTCAATACGCGGGCCTCGCTCGATCACGATTCCGTGATGGAGGCATTTGCCAGCCTGGCGCCCGCTGCTGCGACTGGCGGCGGCTGCTTCATCGGCACGGGCAGCGCCCTGGGCATGGGCGCCTTGCTGCTGCAGCGCATGCGCATCGGCAGCCATTGCGTGGTCGGCGCCGGCGCCGTGGTGACGCGGCCAGTGGCCGATCTGTGCGTCAGTTATGGCGCGCCGGCGAAAACGATACGCAGCCGCCTGGCCGGCGACAAGTATCTGTAAGGCCGCGGCAGCCGAAGCGGGGCGGCGCTACCGGATGCGGTAGCGCCGCTGCTGCGGCATGCCGGACGGCGCTTACATGTTTGGATAGTTCGGTCCGCCGCCGCCTTCCGGCGTGACCCATACGATGTTCTGCGTCGGGTCCTTGATGTCGCAGGTCTTGCAGTGCACGCAGTTCTGCGCATTGATCTGCAGGCGTTCGGCGCCGTCGTCGTTCTTCACGAACTCGTACACGCCGGCCGGACAGTAACGGGCTTCCGGACCCGCATACGTGGCCAGGTTGACGTCGACGGGCACGCTGGCGTTCTTCAAGGTCAGGTGGATGGGCTGGTCTTCCGCGTGGTTGGTGTTCGAGATGAACACGGACGACATCTTGTCGAAGGTCAGCTTGCCATCGGGTTTCGGATACACGATCTTCTTCGACTGGGCGGCCGGCTTCAGGCATTCGTGGTCGCCGTGCGAGTGGTGCAGGGTCCACGGCGCCTTGCCGCGGAAGATCAGCTGGTCGATGCCCGTCATCAGGCTGCCCAGGTACAGGCCTTTCGACAGCCATGGCTTGACGTTGCGCGCCACGTGCAGTTCTTCATGCAGCCACGATTGTTCAAACGCGACAGGGTAGCTCGTCAGTTCGTCGTGCTGGCGCTGTTCGCCCAGGGCGCCGAAGGCCGCGTCCGCCGCCAGCATGCCGCTCTTGATGGCCGCGTGGCTGCCCTTGATGCGGCTCATGTTCAGGAAGCCGGCATCGCAGCCGATCAGGGCGCCGCCCGCAAATACCAGTTTCGGCAGCGATTGCAGGCCGCCGGCCGCGATGGCGCGCGCGCCGTACGAGATGCGCTTGCCGCCTTCGAAGAACTTGCGGATTTCCGGATGCGTCTTGTAGCGCTGGAATTCCTCGTACGGGGACAGGTACGGATTTTCGTAGTTCAGGCCGACGACATAGCCGACCATCACCTGGTTGTTTTCCAGGTGGTACAGGAAGGAGCCGCCGTAGGTTTTCGTGTCCAGCGGCCAGCCGCTCGAGTGGATCACCAGGCCCGGCTTGTGCTGGGCGGGGTCGATTTCCCACAATTCCTTGATGCCGATGCCGTACGATTGCGGGTCCTTGCCGGCGTTCAAATCATACCTGGCCATCAATTGCTTGCCCAGGTGGCCGCGTGCGCCTTCCGCAAACAGGGTGTACTTGGCGTGCAATTCCATGCCCAGTTGGAAGTCGGGGCCCGGTTCGCCGTCGCGCTTGACGCCCATGTTGCCGGTCGCTACGCCCTTCACGGAGCCGTCGTCGTTGTAGAGGATTTCTGCGGCAGGGAAGCCGGGGAAGATTTCCACGCCCAGGTTTTCCGCCTGCTGGCCCATCCAGCGCACCACATTGCCCAAGGAAACGATGTAGTTGCCGTGGTTTTCAAAGCAGGCGGGCACGGCGAAGCCCGGCGTTTTATATGCCTTGGTCTCGGTCAGGAACAGGATGCGGTCTTCCGTCACTTCCGTGTTCAGGGGCGCGCCCAGTTCTTTCCAGTTTGGAATCAGTTCCGTCAGCGCTTTCGGGTCCATGATGGCGCCCGACAGGATGTGCGCGCCCAGTTCGCCGCCTTTTTCCAGTACGCAGACGGACACTTCCTGGCTCTTTTCCGCGGCCAGCTGCTTCAGGCGGATCGCGGCCGCCAAGCCTGCGGGGCCGCCGCCCACGATCACCACGTCGTATTCCATGGTGTCGCGCGGTCCGTACTGTTCAACTAAGTTATTAGGCTGTGTCATGGTCTCGATTTATAGTCACTAAATGGGTGGGTGAGGAATCTTCGAAGAAATTTAAGCACGAGTGTGCTTGTTTTTGGCGAGGATTGCAACTTTGGCGCCATTTTGCGTGACATTGCCCCTCGCCGCAATCTAAATCCGGTCATTTTGTGTAATGATGGCGTTTACTTTTGCTCGAGTGCGCCGCGGGCGATTTTGCCCGCCTGCCATCGGCACGGCGCAAAGTGTTATCTAAAATAAAACAGGAGTAGCTCGTGGGCATAGAAGTCAATTTCGAGGGCAAGATTGCCCTGATTACCGGCGCATCGAGCGGCCTCGGCGCGCGCTTTGCGAAAGTGCTGGCCCAGGCCGGCGCGCAAGTCGTGCTCGCTTCGCGCCGCACGGAGCGCCTCAAGGAGCTGCGTGCCGAAATCGAAGCGGACGGCGGCGCCGCGCACGTGGTGTCGCTCGACGTGACCGACTTTGCCAGCATCAAGTCGGCCATCGCGCATGCGGAAACGGAAGCCGGTCCCATCGATATCCTCGTCAACAATTCCGGTGTCTCCACCACGCAACGCCTGGTCGACGTCACGCCAGAAGATTACTCCTTCGTGATGGATACCAATCTGCGCGGATCGTTCTTCGTGGCCCAGCAGGCGGCCAAGCGCATGATCGCGCGGGCCAAGGGCGACCCGAAGAAACAGCACCGCATCATCAATATCGCCTCGATGGCGGGCTTGCAGGTGCTGCCGCAGATCGGCGTGTATTGCATGAGCAAGGCGGGCATGGTGCACATGACGCGCGCCATGGCGGTGGAGTGGGGCAAGTACGGCATCAACACGAACGCCATCTGTCCCGGCTACATTTCCACGGAAATCAACGAAGATTATTTCGCCACCGAGCAGGGCAAGAAGCTGATCGAAATGCTGCCCAATAAACGTCCGGGCAAGCCGGAAGACCTCGATGGCCTGCTGCTGTTGCTGGCGGGCGAGGATTCGCATTTCATCAACGGCGCCATCATCTCCGCCGATGGCGGCATGAGCACGTTTTAACGCCATAAAACCTGCTGCGCGTCGCGCTTTGCGGCCACCAATCGCTGCCGCTCGGGACGGTTTTACTTGGCGTTAAACGATAGTCACCTTGGCTGCAGCCCTAGCGCTGCAGCTGCAGTCCCACCAGCTTGTGCACCAGCTCGGACGACGTGGAGGCGGCGAACTTGCGCATCAGCTTGGCGCGGTGCATTTCCACCGTGCGGGGGCTGAGGTCGATCTGGCGGGCGATGACCTTGCTGGTCTTGCCTTCCACCAGCAGGGCGGCGATTTCGCGCTCGCGCGGGGTCAGCTCCGCCGTCACGGGACGCTTCTCGCTGACATCCTCGAACGTCCAGATGCCGGGCCCCAGCGGCTGCGCGGCCAGCATGGCGTGGCCCGTGACGTGGCACCAGAACAATTCCCCATTGCTGCGGCGCATGATGCGCTCGTCCGAATAGCGGCCCTTGGCGTTCATGATGGGAATGATGCGGTCACCGGTGCGCAGGAATTCATCGTGCGTGGGGTAGAGTACTTCGAACGACTGGTCGTCCAGCTGGGCGCGCGCATAGCCGAACATGGCCGCTAGTGCTTCGTTGCAGCTGCGCATGATACGGTTTTCCGACATGCACATGCCCACGGGCGCGTGCAGGAAGATGCTTTCATAATCGATGGCTGACGCGGCGTTCATCTGATGCGTATCACTCTCACAGGGGGATTGCCGGCACGGCGCCGGTAGTTCTACGGTATTGTACTTTCCACTCGCGTATTTTATGCTGAGTCGCTGCCTGAGTCATGGACTCAAGACCAAAGCTTAACAAAAGATAGAGGGACACCCATGAATAAAGTTTATCCTGACGCCGCCTCGGCGCTGGCCGGTATCGTCCAAGATGGCCAGACCATCGCCGTCGGCGGCTTCGGCCTGTGCGGCATCCCCGAAGCCCTGATCGGCGCCTTGCGCGATTCGGGCGTGACGGGCCTGACGGCCATTTCCAACAACGCGGGCGTGGACGGCTTCGGCCTGGGCCAGCTGCTGACCACGCGCCAGATCAAGAAAATGATCGCCTCCTATGTGGGCGAAAACAAGGAATTCGCGCGCCAGTACCTGGCCGGCGAACTGGAGCTGGAATTCACGCCGCAAGGCACCCTGGCCGAGAAGCTGCGCGCCGGCGGCGCCGGCATTCCCGCCTTCTTCACGAAAACCGGCGTGGGCACCATCGTTGCCGACGGCAAGGAGCTGCGCGAATTCGACGGCGAACAATACGTGATGGAACGCAGCCTGGTGGCCGATGTGTCGCTGGTCAAAGCCTACATGGCCGACCGCGCGGGCAATTTGGTCTACCGCAAGACGGCGCGCAATTTCAATCCGAACGTGGCCATGGCGGGCAAGATCACCATCGTCGAAGTGGAAAAACTGGTGGAAGTGGGCGAGATCGACCCGGACCAGGTGCATACCCCCAGCATCTTCGTGCACCGCATCGTGGTCAACGCGCACCCGGAAAAACGCATCGAGCAGCGCACCGTGCGCACTGAAGCATAAAAAGGAATACGGAGAACATCATGGCTTGGACTAGAGACGAAATGGCCGCGCGCGCGGCGAAAGAATTGCAGGACGGCTTTTATGTGAACCTGGGCATCGGCTTGCCGACCCTGGTGGCCAACTACGTGCCGGAGAATATCGAAGTGTTCCTGCAGTCGGAAAACGGCTTGCTGGGCATCGGTCCGTTCCCCACCGACGATGAAGTCGATGCGGACCTGATCAACGCGGGCAAGCAGACGGTGACGGCCTTGCCGGGCGCCGCCTACTTCAGCTCGGCCGACTCGTTCGGCATGATCCGCGGCGGCAAGATCAACCTGGCCATCCTGGGCGCCATGCAAGTGTCGGAAAAGGGCGACCTGGCGAACTGGATGATTCCAGGCAAGATGGTCAAGGGCATGGGCGGCGCCATGGACCTGGTGGCCGGCGTCAAGCGCGTCGTCGTGCTGATGGAACACGTGGCCACGGCCAAGGATGGCACGACGTCGCACAAGCTGCTCAAGCAGTGCGACCTGCCGCTGACGGGCGTGGGCGTGGTCGACGTCATCATCAGCGACCTGGGCGTGATCGACGTGACGGAAAACGGCCTGAAACTGGTGGAACTGGCGCCGGGCGTGAGCAAGGAACAAGTGCAGGCGGCCACGGGCGCGGAACTGGACGTGTCCGCCGTGTAAGCCACGCGGAGCGTCGCAGGGAAGAAGGGCGGACAGCGATGTCCGCCCTTTTTTATGCGCCCGCCTTGCCGCGCAAGCCGTCGAGGCTGTAGGCGCCGGCGCCCGCTGCCGCGAAATACAGGAAGGTGAAGCAGTACATCACGGCCATTTCGCCGCCGTTCAGGATGGGCAGGAAGCCGGCAGGCGCATGCGCCATGAAGTAGGCGGCCGCCATCTGGCCCGACAGGATGAAGGCGACGGGACGCGTGAACAGGCCGACCAGCAGCAAGGTGCCGCCGACGAGCTCGATGACGCCGGCCGCACCCATCACGGATAACAGTTGCAAGCCGTCGAACATGGCCACGTGGGGCGCGCCGAACAGTTTTGCCGTGCCGTGCTGCAGGAAGAGAAAGCCCAGGATGATGCGTAGCAGGCCCAGCAAACGTGGGTTCCAGGTGGCGTAGAAGGCGGGCGTGAGGGACATGACGTACTCCATTCAAAAGGGTGGATGGTTCGGTGTCAGGCTTGCATTAACGCAATGTCATTATGCGGGAGCTTGCCGGCGAACAGTGGTGTAACTGTAATCGTTTTTCATTCATTGATCATCCGATTAAATATTGATGCATGATTTACTGTTTGTTGACGATGCGATAAAACCCCCGCGCATGAAAAAAGCCCCGCAGATCGCTCTGCGGGGCTTTTCAATGAAGCGTACGGCTTACTTGACGATATTTACGGTCGGGGCGACATAGGCGTCGTCGGTGGGGTGGGTTGGATGGGCCAGCTCGCTGTGCAGCTTGTCCATGTCCAGTTCTTTTTCCCATTTCGACACGACGATGGTGGCCACGCCGTTGCCGACAAAGTTGGTCAGCGCGCGGCATTCGCTCATGAAGCGGTCGATGCCCAGGATCAGCGCCATGCCCGCCACGGGGATGGTCGGCACCACGGCCAGGGTGGCGGCCAGGGTGATGAAGCCGGCGCCCGTGATGCCGGAGGCGCCTTTCGAGGTCAGCATCGCCACGCCCAGGATGGTCAGTTCCTGCCAGATGGTCAGGTCCGTGTTGGTGGCCTGTGCCACGAACAGGGCCGCCATGGTCATGTAGATGTTGGTGCCGTCCAGGTTGAACGAGTAGCCGGTAGGTACGACCAGGCCGACCACCGGTTTCGAGCAGCCCAGGCGCTCGAGTTTTTTCATCAGGGCCGGCAGCGCCGATTCCGACGAGCTCGTGCCCAGCACGATCAGCAGTTCTTCCTTGATGTACAGCAGGAAGCGGCCGATGGAGAAGCCCGTGTACTTGGCGATCAGGCCCAGCACGACGAAGACGAACAGGAAGCAGGTCAGGTAGAACGAACCCATCAGTTTAGCCAGCGGGATCAGCGAAGCCAGGCCGTATTTACCGATGGTAAAGGCCATCGCGCCGAATGCGCCGATGGGAGCGACTTTCATGATGATGTTGACCATGCCGAAGATGGCATGCGACAGCTCGTCGATCAGCTTGGTGACAGGACGGCCGCGCTCGCCCAGCAGGGACAGCGAGAAGCCGAACAGCACGGCGATCAGCAGCACTTGCAGGATGTCGCCCTTGGCGAAGGCATCGACGAAGGTCTTCGGGATGATGTTCATCAGGAAGTCGACGGTGGTCATGCCTTCGGCGTGCGTGTATTGCGCGATCGACTTGGCGTCCAGGTGGGCCGGATCGGCGTTGAAGCCGGCGCCCGGTTTCAGTATATTGGCAACCAGCAAGCCGATGGCCAGCGCGAACGTGGAGACGATTTCAAAGTACAGCAGGGCCTTGCCGCCGACCCTGCCGATTTTCTTGACGTCCTGCATGCCCGCGATGCCGGAGACCACGGTACAGAAGATCACCGGGGCGATGATCATCTTGATCAGTTTGATAAAGCCGTCGCCCAGCGGTTTCATGTCGACGGCGTTCGAAGGGTAGAACACCCCCAGCAGCACGCCGGCCACGATGGCGAACAGCACCTGCACGTACAGGATTTTATAGAATGGTTTTTTCACGAGTGGTCTCCTCTTGCGGGTTGATGCTGCGATCATCCGCCCATTGCCAGGTCCGCTCAATTGTGGATAACCGCAGATATGCATTTTCGCTATATCGGGTATTGCCCCATGACTGGCGTGCTGCGGCGCAGCATTTCAGGCGTGCGCTTGGAGCATTGCCCGCGCTGCGCTACACTGCCGTAGCGTCGCGCGCGAGGCAGCCGGCAAATCGCCGGTTTCTTTGTTTTTTACTACCAAATAACGACGCCTCACAAAATCGGCGCGCAGCAGGTTTTGTCCGGCGTTATAAGGAATCGCATGATCGAAGCCAGCATCAAGTCAGTGCAATGCATCTCGCCGGCGGGCCTGCACCGCATGTCGTACAAGGAGTGGGGCGCGCCCGACAATCCGAACGTGCTCGTCTGCGCCCATGGCGTGACGCGCGTGGCGGACGACTTCGACAACCTGGCGCGCGCCATGGCCAGCGATTACCGCGTCATCTGCCCCGACGTGGTGGGGCGCGGGCGCTCGGGCTGGCTGGCCAATCCGCAGTTTTACCGCGTACCGCAATATGTGAGCGACATGGTGACCCTGCTGGCGCGCGTGCTGGCCAATGGCGAGCGCCAGACGGTGGACTGGTTCGGCACCTCGATGGGCGGCTTGATCGGCCTGGGCCTGGCATCGCTGCCCGACAGCCCGATCAGCAAGCTGGTCCTGAACGATATCGGCCCCACCCTGGCGCCGGAAGCGTTGCAGCGCATCGGCGACTACATCGGCCAGGACCTGCGTTTCGAAACCTTCGAGCAGGGTGCCAGGTTTGTGCGCGACGTGTCCGCCAGCTTCGGCCCGCATACGGACGCGGAATGGCATAAACTGGCGGTGGATGTACTGCGGCAAGACAAGGATGGCCACTGGCGCCGCCACTACGATATGGGCCTGGCCATGCCGTTCCGCTCGGCCACGCCGGAATCGGCGGCCAGCGACGAAGCCATGCTGTGGGCCGCGTACGATGCCGTGCGCTGCCCCACCTTGCTGGTGCGCGGGTCGGAATCGGACTTGCTGTCGCACGAAACGGCCACCTTGATGCTGGGCCGCGGCCCGAAGGCGGAACTGGTGGAAATCGCCGGCGTGGGCCATGCGCCCACGTTCGTCCACGACGACCAGATCGCCATCGCCCGCAAGTTTTTGCTGGGTAAATAATAGCCGGTAAGGCTGTACAGATTTTGAAACGACTGAAAGAAGAGCATGGAAATTACACGACTGCACGTAGGCAAGCGCCTCTCCGAAGTAGCCATACACAACAACACCATCTACCTGGCCGGCCAGATCGCCGAAGACACGACGCAGGGCATCGTCGGCCAGACGCGCGAAGTGCTGGGCCACGTCGACCGTTTGCTGATGGAAGCAGGCAGCGACAAGACCTGCATCCTGTCGTGCCAGATCTACATCGCCGACATGAAAGACTTCCCCGGCATGAATGAAGTGTGGGATGACTGGGTCGCGCCCGGCCATACGCCGCCACGCGCCACGGTGGAAGCGAAACTGGCCAATCCGGCTTGCTTGGTAGAGATCGTCATCATCGCTGCAGAGCGCTAAGTTATTCAGTTATTCAGCTATTGAGTTGTTAAGTTTATAAGGTATCACATGGTTTCCATCTCGGCCCCGAATAGCGCTACATCGGAACAACTGGTAGAGGGCTTGAGTGCGCCGGACAGCGCGCGCGTGCTGGACGCGCTTGCGTATGCCACCGACGCGTATGGCGACAAGCTGACCTTTGCCGGCCGCTCCGCGCTGGACTTCGCCATCGGCGTGGCCACCACCCTGGCTTTCCTGCGCAGCGATGCGGAAACGCGCATCGCCGGCCTGATGTTCGAGCTGACCCTGCTGGAGCCGGACACCGCGGCCGATATCGAGCCGCGCTTCGGCAAGCAGGTGTGCGACCTGGCCACGGGCGTGCGCCAGCTGATCCGCTTGCGCGCGCTGACCCAGGCGCAGCATGGCGGCAGCGCAGGCCGGGGCAAGAATGCGGCGCAGCAAGCCGTGGCCCAGGTGGAAACCTTGCGCAAGATGCTGCTGGCGATGGCCTCCGACATGCGTGTCGTGCTGGTGCGCCTGGCGGCGTGCGTGACGACCTTGCGCTACTTCGCTGAATTAAAGCTGTTCAACGAAATGACGCGCGAATACGGCAAGGAAACACTGGATCTGTACGCGCCGCTGGCCAACCGCCTCGGCATCTGGCAGCTGAAGTGGGAACTGGAAGACTTGTCGTTCCGCTTCATCGAGCCGGAAGCGTACAAACGCATCGCCAAGATGCTGGAAGAAAAGCGCATGATGCGCGAGGGTTTTGTTTCCTCGGCGATCCTGCGCCTGCAGACGGAACTGGCTTCGGCCGGCATCCAGGCGGAAGTGTTTGGCCGCCCGAAACACATCTACAGCATCTGGAACAAGATGCGCGGCAAGGAACTCGATTTCACGGCCCTGTACGACGTGCGCGCCTTCCGCGTCATCGTTGCCGACGTGAAAACCTGCTACACGGTGCTGGGTGTGGTGCACAATATCTGGACCCCCATTCCGAAGGAATTCGACGATTACATTTCGCGGCCGAAACCCAACGGTTACCAGTCGCTGCACACGGTGGTGACGGCCGAGGATGGCCGGCCGCTGGAAGTGCAAATCCGCACCAATGAAATGCACAGCTTTGCCGAATACGGCGTGGCCGCGCACTGGCGCTACAAGGAAGAGGGCGGCTCGAACTTTGCCGGCCAGAAGTACGATGAAAAGATCGCCTGGCTGCGCCAGTTGCTGGCGTGGAAAACCGAGGTGGCCGACGCCGTCGTGGGCCAGGAAGAAATCCAGCGCGAATGGGTGGAAAAGCTCAAATCCGCCACCCTGGACGACCGCATCTTCGTCATGACGCCGCAGGCGCGGGTGCTGGAATTGCCCGTGGGTGCCACGCCCGTCGATTTTGCGTATCACCTGCACACGGATGTGGGCCACCGCTGCCGCGGCGCCAAGGTCGACGGCATCATGGTGCCCCTGAATACCCAGCTGAAAAACGGCCAGACCTGCGAAATCATCACGGCCAAGGGTGCGCCGGGTACGGCCGGGCCGTCGCGCGACTGGCTCAGCGCCGGCTACGCCGTCAGCACGCGCACGCGCTCGAAAATCCGCGCCTGGTTCCATGCCATCGACATGCAGGAAACCCTGGCCCATGGCCGCGCGCTGGTGGAAAAATCGTTGCAGCGCGAAGGCAAGACGGCCGTCAACCTCGAAGCGCTGGCGCAAAAGCTGGGCTTTGCGAAAGTCGACGAACTGTTCCTGTCCGTGGGCAAGGATGAATTCAGCCTGCGCCACGTGGAGCAGGCGCTGCACGACAATGGCGAAGTGGTGGTGCCAGAAGACGCCGTGCTGGTGGGAAAAAGCCGTGCCTCCAGCGTGGAGCAGGGCGCCAAGTCCGGCGTGCTGGTGGTGGGTACCGAGGGTTTGATGACGGTGCTGGCCAAGTGCTGCAAGCCGGCGCCGCCGGACAGCATCGTGGGCTTCGTCACGCGGGGCAAGGGCGTTTCCATCCACCGCGCCACGTGCAAGAATTTCGAGGAAATGCGCGCCAAGGCGCCCGAGCGCGTGATCTTCACGGAGTGGGGCAGCACGGGCGGCCACGATACCGTGTATCCGGTCGACATTTTCATTCTCGCCGGCGACCGCCAGGGTTTGCTGCGCGACATCTCCGAAATTTTCTCGCGCGAAAAGATCAACGTGATCGGCGTCAACACCCAGAGCGCCAAGGGCCAGGCCCGCATGACCTTTACGGCCGAGATCAGCTCGACGGCGCAGTTGTTAAAAGCCTTGAATGTGATCAAGGATGTCAGTGGCGTGCTGGAGGCACGGCGTAGCTGACGCCTGACCAAACCTACTGCGCGTCGGTATAGGCGGCCTGCGATGCTCACCGTACTAGAGTACGGTTGCGCTTCTCGACCACCTCTACCTTCCGCTCGCTACGGTTTTGTCAGGCGTTGTGACGCTTGTTGAACTTGGTGTTAATGCGTCTTGTCGCCTTCATGCAAGCCCGCCATTGCGGCCGTCTCCGGCTGCAGGGTGATGTGGTCGATACCGTGCTTGCTCAATAACATCTTCTTGATCGCGCGCAAGACCTTCGGCCAATGGTCGAGGTGCTCGATTTCCACGTGGCCGATCAGGGCCGGCTGGCCCGGCGACATGTCCCACACATGCAGGTCGTGCACGGCAATCACGCCGTCCACCTGTTCCACGTCCGTGCCCACGGCGATGTAATCGATATGCATGGGCACGCCTTCCATCAGGAAATGGTAGGACTCGCGCAGCACGCCGAACGTGGATTTCAGGATCAGCAGGGACACGAGCACGGACAGCAGCGGGTCGATCTGCATCCAGCCCGTAAAGTAAATGACGGCGCCGGCGACGATGGCGGCGACGGAACCGAGCAAGTCGCCCATCACGTGCACGAGGGCGGCGCGCGTGTTGACGCTTTGCTTGTCTTTCGACAATACCCACGCCACCACCACATTGATCGCCAGGCCGATGAAGGCGACGATGAAGACCATGCCGCCCTTGACGGGTTGCGGGGAGGAAAAGCGCAGCACGGCTTCATAGCAGATCCAGCCCACCACGCACAGCATGGCCAGGCCGTTGACGAAGGCGGCCAGCGCCTCGGCGCGGCCAAAGCCGAACGAGTGGCGCGGCGAGGGCGGGCGGCGCGCGATCAGTTGCGCCAGCAGGGCCAGGCCCAGCGCGGCCGCGTCCGTGACCATGTGGCCCGCATCGGAAATCAGGGCCAGCGAGTTGGACAGGAAGCCCGCCGCCACCTCGATGCCGGCAAACGACAGGGTCAGGCCCAGCGCCCACGCGAGGATGCTCTGGCTGCGCCCCTCGAACGAATGGGTGTGCTTGGCGTCGCCTTTCAGGTGGGCGTGCAAATGGGTGGCGTCGTGTTCGGTGTGCGTGGGCTGCATGGAATGCTTTGTGGAATTATGTTGCCGTCAGTGTAATTGAAAAGCAACAATATAGTCGGCACGAAAAAAAACCTGCAGGCCCGGAGGGCCGCAGGTTTTTAATGAAGCAGGCAACTTTATTGCGCTGCCGTCTCGCCAAACTTGCCTTCGCGGAAGTCCTGCACGGCCTGGAACACTTCCGCCTGGGTATTCATGACGAACGGGCCGTATTGCGCGATGGGCTCGTTCAAGGGCTGGCCGGCGACGAGAATCACGCGGCCGCCTTGCGGCGCCTCGATGCGCACGCCGTCGCTGCCCGGCGTGTTGGCGAAGATCGCCATGCGCAGGGCGGGCACGGCCTTGCCGTCCACCTGCACTTCGCCGCGGAAGGTGTACAGGAAGGCATTATGGCCTTCCGGCAGCGGCTGCTCGAAGCTGGTGCCCGCCGGCAAGTCGATGTCGAGGTACAGCGGTTCCGTCAGCTCGCGCTGCACGGCGCCCGTCACGCCATGGCTGGCGCCGGCGATCACTTGCACGGTCACGCCCGCGTCTGTCGTGTAGCGGGGGATTTCGCTGCTGTCGAAATCGCGGTACCACGGCGTGCGCATCTTGTCGCGCGCAGGCAGGTTCAGCCACAGCTGAAAACCTTCCATCACGCCTTCTTCCTGTTCCGGCATTTCCGAGTGGATCACGCCGCTGCCGGCCGTCATCCATTGCACGCCGCCCGACGTCAGCAAGCCTTCGTGGCCCGCGCTGTCCTTGTGGCGCATGCGTCCCGTGATCATGTACGAGACCGTTTCAAAGCCCCGGTGCGGATGCTCGGGAAAGCCGGCGATATAGTCGTTCGGCTTGTCGCTGGCAAAGTTATCGAGCATCAAGAACGGGTCGAGACGGCGCTGCAGCTGCTGCGTCAGCACGCGGTTGATCTTCACGCCGGCGCCATCCATGACGGCCTGGCCGGCGATCACGCGCTCGACGGCGCGTGCTTTCGTGACGGTGGTGATGTCGCTCATTGTTCTCTCCTCTAGGCCAGGACGGCGCCAGTGCGCCGTCCCTTTCACTGCTGGGGATTACACCAGGATCGCGTTGATCTCGGCGTCCGCTTGCGCCTGTGCCTTGGCCACGGCTTCCGGGCCCATGCCCATGCCTTCCGAATACACATACTGCACGTCGGTCATGCCCAGGAAGCCGAACATGGTGTTCAGGTAAGGCACCTGGCTGTCGTGCGCGCTGTCGCGGTGCAAGCCGCCGCGGGACAGGCCCACATAGACTTTCTTGCCGGTCAGCAGGCCAACGGGGCCGTTTTCCGTGTACTTGAAGGTGACGTTGGCGCGGGCAATCGCGTCGAACCAGCTTTTCAGTTGCACGGTGATGCCGAAGTTGTACATGGGGGCGCCGATGACGATCACGTCGGCTGCTTGCACTTGCGCAATCAGCGCATCATCGAGGGCGATGCGGGCCGCTTGTTCCGGCGTACGCTTGTCCGCTGGCGTGAACAGCGCTTGCAGGGTCGGCTCGTCGAGCACGGGGTGCGGGGCGGCGGCCAGGTCGCGGCGCACCAGGGCAGCACCCGGGTTGGCGGCTTGTACGCGGGTAACGATGGCGTCAGCCAGGCGGGTCGAGGCGGAACCGGTGCTGCGGGCGCTGGAATTGATTTGCAGGATGTTCATCTTGTTTCTCCGTTGTGAGGTGTCTTGCGATGGATGAACTATAGCAATTCCAAAATTGATGCGGAAGCCGTTAAAATGGATAACATTAGTCCACTAATGGAACAATTGAGTGTAAAGGTCAGTGATGGATATCGATCCCGGAGATTTGCTGCTGTTCGCGCGCGTCGTCGAATGCGGCAGTTTCAGCCGTGCCGCCCAGCGCGTGGACTTGCCCAAGTCGACATTGTCGCGCCGTATCTCGCTGCTGGAAGCGAAATTGGGCGAACGGCTGCTGCTGCGCACCACGCGCAAGCTGGTGTTGACGGAGTTTGGCGCCAGCCTGCTCGAGCATGCGCGCAAGGTGGTCGAGGAAACGGAGGCGGCCGGCGCGCTGGCCCAGCACCGCCAGGCGGGGCCCAGCGGCTTGCTGCGCATTTCCATGCCGGCCGATTTCGGCGATGCGCTGATGCGCCAGGTGCTGGCCGAGTTCGTGCGCCGCTATCCGGCCATCTCGCTGGAACTGGACTTGTCGGCGCGCCGCGTGGATTTGCTGGAAGAAAATTTTGATCTGGCCATCCGCATGGGCAACTTGCCCGATGACGCCAGCCTGGCGGCGCGCCGCGTGGCCTTCAGTACCCTGGCCCTGTATGCCTCGCCGCAATACACGAGCGTGCACGGCTTGCCCGAGCATCCCGACGATCTGTATGGCCACGATTTGCTCAGTCTGCCACGGGCCGTGCATGGCCTCGTGCATTGGACTCTGATCCGCGGCAAGACGACGTGGGAGCGCGACTTGCCCGTGCGCCTGCTGGCGAACTCGCCGGAACTGCTGGTGCGCATGGCCTGCACGGGCGTGGGCATCGCGGCCAGCACGGACCGCTTTGCCAAGGCCTATGTGGCGACGGGGGAACTGGTGCGCGTGCTGCCGGAATGGAGCTTTCCGCTGGTTACGGGCTGGGCCGTGTTTCCCGGCCGGCGATTGATGCCGGCCAAGACGCGCGCGTTTCTGGACTTGATGGAGGAAATGTACCGGACCGACGCGCCCGTATAGGCGCGCGTCGTGCCGCCTTACCTGGGCAGCTTGCCCATGACTTCGCCCAGCTGCACGGGGCCGGCCGGTTGCCAGTTGGCATTGAAATTGACTGTGCCTTGCGGGAACAGCATGACGACGGTGGAGCCCAGCAGGAAGCGGCCCAGCTCTTCGCCTTGCTTGAGCACCACGTTGTCGTTGACATAGCTCCAGTCGCGCACCTGGCCCGTGCGGGGCGGGTTGACGACGCCGTGCCAGACGGTGGCCATGCTGCCGACGATGGTGGCGCCCACCAGGGTCATGACGAAGGGGCCGTTGGCCGTCTCGAACACGCAGACGACGCGCTCGTTGCGGGCGAACAGGCCGGGAATGCCGCGCGCCGTCGTCGGGTTGACGGAAAACAGTTCACCGGGAACATAAATCATGCGCGTCAAGCGGCCATCGCAGGGCATGTGGATGCGGTGGTAGTCGCGCGGGCTCAGGTACAGATTGGCGAAGCTGCCGTGTTCGAACCGGGCCGCCAGGGCCGCATCGCCGCCCACCAGGGCCGTGGTGCTGAAATGGTGGCCCTTGGCCTGGAAGATCTGGTCCTTGTCGATCGTGCCGAACTGGCTGATGCGGCCATCGACGGGGCACACGTAATCGGCCTTGGCCAGCGGACGGGCATCGGGGCGCAGCGCGCGCGTGAAAAAGTCGTTGAAGCTGGCGTAGTGCGTGATGTCCGGGTCCAGCGCCTCATCCATGTTGACGTTGTAGCGGCCGACGAACCAGCGGATCAACCGCGTGGTCATGGCGCCGCCCTTGGCACCGGCGATGCGGCCGGCAAAGTTGGTCAACGCTCCCTTGGGCAGCAGATATTGAGGCAAAACGGCAAGACGGTCAGACACGATGGGAAGCCTTTGACGGGGTGATGGGAATCATGATGAAAACGCATTATAGCGGCGATGTGGCGCGCAATGATATGCGCCGTATGCAAGGGTGCGTATCGCAGTCTGCCACCGAATTTAATTTGCTGTAGGAAATATTTTCAGGAAACTGTGCCAGTCAGAAAAAATTGCAGCACAATACGGCGGCCTGTTTTTTAGCTTTTAGCCATTTTTATTCAGCCAACTTTTTCAGCCAGGTCATGATGCCACGCCGTTGCCTACGCCTTACCGTTCTTTGTTCCGCTATGTTACTCGCCTGGGATGCCCAGGCCCAGCAATCCGAAACGCCAGCCGATACCGATGCTGCCGCTGTTGCCCCTTCTGCGCCGCTGAAGGCCGAAAAGGCCGAGAAGGCCGCCGCGCCCGCCATGCAAAAGGTCGAAGTCAAGGGCAGCGGCTACGATCCCCGCCGCGACGATACGGCCAGCAAGATGATCGTGAGCAGCGAGGAAATCCTCAAGTATGGCGACAGCAATGTCACCGACGTGCTCAAGCGCCTGCCCGGCATTACCGTGTCCGGCGCGGCCGGGCGCTCGGGCGGCGAAATCCGCATGCGGGGCCTGGGCAGCGGCTACACGCAGATTTTGCTCAACGGCGAACGGGCGCCGGCCGGTTTTTCGCTCGACACCCTGTCGCCCGACGTGATCGAGCGCATCGAGATCTTGCACGCGGCCAGCGCCGAGTACAGCACGCAGTCGATCGCCGGCACCATCAACGTGGTGCTGAAAAAGGCCGTGAAAACGGCACAGCGCGAGCTCAAGCTGGGCGTGCAGGGCAGCGACGTGAGCTTTTCGCCCAGCGTCAACGTGCAATTGTCCGACCGCGACGGCAATTTCTCGTATTCGCTGGCCGGCTCGCTGTATCGCTACGACTATCATTACGACAATCCCGGGCTGGAACTGGGCTACGCGCCCGACGGCCGGCAAAACCTGCTGCGCCGTACCAGCGGCACGGGCGATGGCCGCCCGGAAGGCATCAACCTGTCGCCGCGCCTGAACTGGGTGCTGGCCGGCGGCGACAGCCTGACGGCGCAATTCTTCTTCAACGGGGGGCGCTCGAACCACCGCAATATCAGCCGCGCCGAGACGGAACTGGGCTTGCGCCCCGATTACGATACCAACACGGGCAGCTCCAGCAACCACAATGCCTTCGGCCGCAGCGACCTGACGTGGGTGCACAAGCTGGACGGCGGCGCCAGGCTGGAACTGAAAATTGGCGCCTCGGCTGCCCGCAATACCTCCGACAGCCTGCAGCAGGGCTTTATCGATGGCAGCGGCCTGGCGCTCGAACGCAAGGTGGGCGTGAAGGCGACGGAAAACGGCATCAGCTCGACCGGCAAGTATTCCGCGCCCTTGCTGCCCGGCCATGCCTTGTCCATGGGCTGGAATGGCGCCTACACGGAGCGCGAGGAAGCGCGCCGGCAGCGCGAAGCGGCCCTGGACGCGCCGGGCGCGCGTCCGCCCGTCAACAGCGATGAAGGCTTCGACGCCACCATCCAGCGCCTGGCCCTGTACGTGCAGGACGACTGGGAAATCACGCCGCGCTGGTCCATGTATGCGGGCGTGCGCTGGGAAGGCATCGATACGCGCAGCGCGGGCGATACCTACGACGAAGTAAATCAGCGTACCAGCGTGTGGAGCCCGCTGCTGCAAACCCTGTGGAAGTTGCCCGATACCAAGGGCGACCAGGTGCGCCTGGCCTTGACGCGCACCTACAAGGCGCAGCCCACGTCCAGCCTGATTCCGCGCCGTAATACCTCGACCAACAATAGCCAGACGGACCCTGACCGCGAAGGCAATCCGTATCTGAAACCGGAGCTGGCGCTGGGCATCGACGCCTCGTACGAGCATTACTGGGCCGAAGGCGCCTTGCTCAGCGCGCGCGCCTCGGCCCGCCGCATCGATGGCTACACGCGGCAGGGCTTGCTGTTCATCAATGAGCGCTGGGTGTCCACGCCCGTCAACGATGGCCGCGCGAATACGCAGACACTGGAACTGGAAGCGAAGTTCCCGCTGCGCGCCGTGCTGGCCGCGCCCGTGCCGGCCATCGACTTGCGCGCCAGCGTCAGCCGCAACTGGTCGCAGGTGGAGCAGGTGCCGGGGCCGGACAACCGGCTCGACCAGCAAACGCCCGTCAGCGGCAACTTTGGCCTCGACTACAAGACGCCCGATGGCATGCTCACCACGGGCGGCAGCTTCAATTTCCGCAATGGCGGCCCCGTGCGCATCACCGAACGCCAGAGCGCCTACACGTCGCCGCGGCGCGACCTCGACATCTATGCGCTGTGGAAATTCGATGCGAAGAACCAGCTGCGCCTGGCCGTCTCCAACCTGCTGGCGCAGGACTTCGAAAGCACCACCTCGTATGCGGACGCCAGCGGCACGATCATCCGCAACAGTATTTCGCCCAGCTCGCCCCAGGCGCGCGCCACCCTGGAAATGAAGTTCTGACGGCGCTGCCTGCTTGCGGCGTACTTGCCGCTTGCTTGGCACTCTCGTGCTGAAAACCCCGGCCGGCATCCCCGCTGGCCTATAATCTCGGCAATCGCGCGCACGGCCAGTCCGTGCGCGCCACCTTTTACTTTGCCAAGATTGCTTTCCCCATGACGTTTTCCTCCCTCGGCCTGATCGATCCCCTGGTCCGCAAACTTGACGAGCTCGGCTATGCCAAGCCCACGCCCGTGCAGGCGCAAGCGATTCCTGCCGTGCTGGCCGGACGCGACCTGATGGCCGCCGCCCAGACGGGCACGGGCAAGACGGCCGGCTTTGCCGTGCCGCTGCTGCAGCGCCTGACATTGGCTGGCGTGGTGGCGCCCCAGTGCGTGCGCGTGCTGGTGCTGGTGCCCACGCGCGAACTGGCCGAGCAAGTCTATGCCAGCTTCCGCAGCTATGGCGGCAACTTGCCGCTGCGCAGCTTTGTCGCCTATGGCGGCGTGCCCATCGAGCCGCAGATCAGCAAATTGCGCAAGGGCCTCGACGTGCTGGTGGCCACGCCGGGCCGCTTGCTGGACTTGCAGACGCAGGGCGCCGTCAAGTTCGAGCAGGTGCAGACCCTGGTGCTGGATGAAGCGGACCGCATGCTGGACCTGGGCTTCGAGCGCGAACTCGATCTGCTGCTGATGACCATGCCCAAGCAGCGCCAGACCCTGCTGTTCTCGGCCACCTTCTCGGACGCCATCCGCGCCATGGCCAAGACCATGCTGAAGGATCCCGTCTCGGTGGAAGTGAGCGCGCGCAACAGCACGGTCAAGGCCGTGAAGCAGTCGGTGATCGTGTGCGACAAGAAACGCAAGCCGGAACTCTTCCTGCACCTGCTGAAGAAAAAGCGCTGGGGCCAGATCCTGGTCTTCGTCAAGACGCGCAAGGGCGTCGAGCAATTGGTCGCTACCTTGCTGGAGCAGGGCGTGCGCGCCGATTCGATTCACGGCGACAAGACCCAGCCGAACCGTTTGCGCGCGCTGGCCCGCTTCAAATCTGCCGAGGTGCAGGTGCTGGTGGCAACCGACGTGGCCGCCCGTGGCCTGGACATCGATCAACTGCCCGTCGTCGTCAATTTCGACTTGCCCACCGTGGCGGAAGATTATATCCACCGCATCGGCCGCACGGGCCGCGCGGGCGCCTCGGGTGAAGCGATCTCGCTCGTCTGCGCCGACGAGGTGGAACTGCTGTCGGCCGTGGAAGCGCTGACGCGCCAAACCCTCAAACGCAGCGAAGAGCCCGGTTACGAGGCGGAACACCGCGTGCCGGGCACGTCCGCCGGCGGCGCCATCCAGAAAAAGCTCGTCAAGGTGCTGGCGCCGAAGGCGGCCGAACGGGCGAAAAAACGCCGCTTCTACAAGTAAGCGGGGAAGTTGGCCAGGCAGGGCAAGGCGCGCTGCACGGATATGCCATTCGTGCCATCATGCGCCTATGACCTCGATACCTTTGTTCCCGCTCAATACGGTGCTGTATCCCGATGGCTATCTGCCCCTGCAGATCTTCGAGGTACGCTATCTGGACATGATACGCCAGTGCATCATGGGCGAGCAGCCGTTCGGCGTGGTGCAACTGCTGGACGGCGCGGAAGTGCGCAAGCCGGGCCAGCAGGAAACCCTGGCGCCCGTGGGGACGCTGGCGCGTGTCATCGACTGGTCCGCGCCCCTGTCTGGCTTGCTGCAAATCAAATGCATGGGCATGCAGCGCTTCCACATCGTCTCCAGCGGACAGCTCAAGCATGGCTTGTGGATGGCGCAGGTTGAAACCTTGCCGCCCGATAAAGCCATTCCCATCCCGCAAGAGCAGCAAAACGTGGCCGACGCGCTGGGCGCACTGATACGCACCTTGCAGGAGCAAAAGATTCCCCCCGACCAAATGCCCCTGCAAGCCCCATACCGGCTGGACGAATGCGGCTGGGTGGCGAACCGCTGGTGCGAGCTGCTGTCCCTGAACGCCATGCAAAAACAACTCTTGCTGAGCCAGGACAATCCCGTGCTGCGCCTGGAACTGGTGCAGGACATGCTTACGGAAAACGGCTTGCTGGAAGAGTAAAACAGCGGAAGCCGCATGTTTGCACACGGTTCCGTTGTGCAATTGCAATTTCTATTGAGAAATACTTTACGCTTTGCCGCCGCTGGCATAAGATGATGCCCCTGGGCAAGATAGTCCCAGATGACCCTGAGTAACATTCAAGAGCACACGACAATGGCAAAAGTAAGCGCGGAACAGATCAATGCGGCAATGGAAGCGATGGCGGGCGAAGGCCAGGCCATTACGGTGCGCGCCTTGCGCGAACGGCTGGGCAACGGCGCCTGCCTGGGCACCATCAGCAAGCTGCTGCAGCGCCGCAAGGCGGGCGCGCAGCGCCAGATCGCGGCCGCCGCCGAACTGTCGCCCGTGCTGCAGCAAGCCATCCTCGATTATGTAGGACAGGAATTAAGCGCCAGCCACAGCGCGCATGAAGCCGAGATGAACGACAATCAACAGGAATTGATGGACCTGGCCAGCGAGAACGAGCGCCAGCAAGAGTTGCTCGACCTGCAGGCGGGCGAGCTGGAAACCTTGCGCGAAGAACTCGAACGCGAGCGGCAAGTAGCGAACCAGGCCCGCACGGACCTGGCCAAGGCGCAGCTGCGCCTGGAAGGCTTGCCGCGCCTGGAAGAGGCGGCCGAGCAGGCGCGCATGGACCTGGCCAAGGCGCAGTTCAAGCTCGAAGGCATCCCACGCCTGGAAGAGGCTGCCGAAGCGGCGCGCGCCGAATTGATCCAGGCCCAGCTGAAGCTGGAAAGCCTGACGCGCGTGGAAACGGAACTGGCCACGGTGCGCCTGGAACTGGAAGCGGAACGCGAAGAGCTGGGCGAAACGCGCGCCGAGCTGGACGAAGAGCGTACCTTGCGCATCAAGGCGCAGCAGTTCATCGTCGATCCCATCTTCAAAACACCGGTCTGAGGACGCCTGAGCAAACCTGCTGCGCGTCGCGCTTTGCGGCCTGCGATGCTCACCGGCTAGACGCCCCCGGCTCGGCGCTTCCGTACTAAAGTACGGGGGCGCTTCTCGGCCACCTCTACATTCCGCTCGTGACGGTTTTGTCAGGCGTCGATGCGTCGTGGAGTGTCATGCTTTCATGGGGCCCAGTGTTAGACGGCGCACGGAATTGCGATTCAGGGCGCAGCAGAATGGCTGCTGGACCTGGCGCGAAAGGGGCTGGCATGCAGGCCTTGATACTCATCGGTGCTTCCGCGGGCGGCGTGGAAGCGCTGTCTGCCATCTTTGCCGCCTTGCCTGCCAGTCTGCCGGCGCCCGTGCTGGTGGTTGCGCATGTGGGGGCGCGCAAGAGCCTTTTACCCGACATTCTCGGCAAGACTTCCGCCTTGCCCGTGCGCTTTGCCGAAGAGCGCGAACCCGTGCACGCCGGACGCATCCTGCTGGCGCCGCCGGACCGGCACATGCTCGTTGCCAACCTGGCCGGCCGGGCGATGGTCGAACTGACCCGCGGTCCCAAGGAAAACCATACGCGTCCCGCCATCGATCCCCTGTTTCGCAGTGCCGCCGCCGCTTTCGGAGCGAAAGTGGTGGGCGTGATCCTCAGCGGCCACCTCGACGATGGCACGGCGGGCTTGCAGGCCATCAAGGCTTGCGGCGGCAAGGCGCTGGTGCAGGAACCGCAGGACGCGGCGGCGCCGTCGATGCCGCAAAGCGCGATCGACCATGTCGAGGTGGACTGGCGCCTGCCAGCCGCCGAGATCGGCCCAGCCCTGCTGGCGCTGGCCAGCGGCAAGCCGGCGGCGCTCAAGGCAGTACCGCCCCTGCAGCCTGCGCCCCAGTGGATCGCTGTGGAAAACCGTTTTGCCCGTGGAGTGGGGAACATGGAACAACTGGAAAAAATTGCCGCACCATCCACTTTCACCTGTCCTGAATGCCAGGGCACCTTGTGGGAATTGCACGGCCAGCAGCCGCAGCGTTTCCGCTGCCACACAGGCCACAGTTTCACGGCGCACGTGCTCGGCGAGTTACAGCATGACAAGGCGGAAGACGCTATCTGGGCCGCCGTCAGGGCCTTGCAGGAAAAGGAAAAGTTGTACCTGAACCTGGCCGCCAAGGCCCAGGCCTGGCTGCATCCGGGCATGGCCGGCGACTACGCGGAGAAGGCGCGTCAGGCGGGAGAGCAGGCCGAGGTGCTGAAACGGGCCTTGCTGGCTTAAAATGGCGCATTGCCGCGCCATGCCGCGCGGCGTCCGATCGCAAAGAAGGTTTATGTCTGTAGAGAAAAAAGTGCCGCCCCAGCGTGCGGCCAGCCCCATCGTGCCCCGCGCGCTGCCGCCCAGGCCGCCAGCCGAATTCAGCTCGCCCGAAGCGGCCCTGGCGCGCGAACACAAGGATGCGCAGGTGCGCGGTGTCGCGTCCATCGACGCCATGCGCGTAGCCATCAAGCAGGCGGCGCGCGGTTTGCCGACCATCAGCGCCGTGCCGCGCCTGGGCATGCTGGACGCCGCCGCCTTCCGCGCGCGCGCCGCGCAAGGCCTGCCCTTCCTGATGCGGGGGCTGGTGCAGCGCTGGCCCCTGTCTGCGCTGGGGCCCGAGGTCTTGCGCGAGCAGTTCAGCCACGTGCCCGTGCGTGCGCGGGTGGGCGACTACATCAACACGGCGTTTGCGCCCGACCGCGCCATGCAGGACATGTCGATGGGGCAATACCTGGACCTGGTGGAAGGGGGGAACCATGCGTTGCCGCCCTACCTGGGCAACCTGGAATTGCGCGAATTGAA
This sequence comes from Janthinobacterium sp. FT14W, assembly GCF_009208755.1. NCBI lineage: Bacteria > Pseudomonadati > Pseudomonadota > Betaproteobacteria > Burkholderiales > Oxalobacteraceae > Janthinobacterium > Janthinobacterium sp. FT14W. The sequence goes on from NZ_WFLL01000002.1 coordinate 183,355, forward strand.
CCGCCTGTGCCACTGGCCCACCTATTTCGACAAGATGGGCCCGCCGCGCTTCTGGGTGGGGCCGGCCGGCACGGTCACGCCTTTGCATTGCGATTACGACGACAATATCTTCGCGCAAGTGTGGGGCCGCAAGCGCATCATCCTGTCACCGCCGCACCACGACGCCTTCCTGTATCCCAGCGAGGCGAACGCCATCCTGTTCGGTTCCCCCTTCGACCCGGAAGCGCCCGATTTCGAGCGCTTTCCCCTGGCGCGCCAGGCCAGCATGATCGAATGCATCGTCGAACCGGGCGATATGCTGTACGTGCCCGCCGGCTGGTATCACCAGGTGCGCGCGCTGACGTTCTCGCTGTCCTCGAACCGCTGGGCCAGGGCCGTGCCGTTTGCCCTGCATGGGGATGCGGCGCTGCGGCGCACCGAGGCGCAATCCTAGGGCTCGATGACCTTGCCGTCGGCGCGCAGGCGCTTCGGCCGCCACTCGCTGAGGATGCCCGCGCCAATGATCAGAACCGCGCCCACGATGGCCAGGGCCGGCAGGCGCTCGCCGGCGATGCGCCCGATGACGCCGGCCCACACGGGTTCGCCCGCATAGATCAAGGTGGCTTTCGTCGCGGAAATGCGCTTTTGCGCCCAGTTCATCACATATTGAATCAGTGCGCTGGCGCAGCCCAGCGCCAGCACGCTGAGGATGAAGGTCCGGCTCAGGGCCGGCGGCGCTTCGCCCATCACGGGCATCAGCAGCATGGCGATCAGCGATGCCGTGGCCAGCTGCACGATGGTCACGCGCAGGATGTTCAGCTGCGGCGAGACGCGGCTGATCAGGATGATTTCCAGCGAGATGGCGATGGCGCCCACGGCCGTGATCAGCTCGCCGCTGCCAAATGCCATGCTCAAGCCACCCGTGCCCGTCAGCAGTACCAATCCCGCGAAAGCCAGCGCCACGGCCGCCCACACGGCAGGGCGGGGCCGCTGCTTGAACGCCAGCCATTGCACCAGCGGCACGATGGGCACATAGAAGGCCGTGATGAAGGCCGACTTGCTGCTCGTGATATGCATCAAGCCATAGGTTTGCAGCGCGTAGCCGCCGAAGATGCTCACGCCGATGGCCATGCCCGTGAGTAACTCGGCCTTGCTCAACTGCTTCAGCTGGCCGCGGCAGATCAGGGCGCCGATGCTGGCGGCCACGGCAAAGCGGGCCGCCACGAAGGCCAGCGGACCGCTGGCCGTCACGGCATGTTGCACGACAAGAAAAGTGCCGCCCCAGATGAAGGTGATGGCGATCAGGGCCAGTTCGGGCAGGCCGAGGGCGGGCGGGGGACTTGCGTGTGTTTTCATGGGGCGCTATGCTATGAGCAAAATATTTCCCATCATCATAGGAGCAATATATTGCGCAGTCAAGCCGAGGCCGGTGGTGTGCTGGAACACCTGGCCAAAAATCTGCGGCGCTTGCGCCTGGCCGCCGGCCTCAGCCAGGACGAGCTGGCGCGTCAGTCGGGCCTGAGCCGGCGCATGGTCAACGGCGTGGAGGCGGGCGGCACCAACATCAGCCTGGCCAATCTCGACCACGTGGCGGCCGCGCTGAACGTGGCCTTTGTCGACCTGGTGCAACCGCCGCGGCAGCCGCACGACAGCCTGCGCGTGCTGATGTGGCAAAGCGCATCGCAGGCCAGCCAGGCCGTGCTGCTGGGCGCCGCGCCCGCCAGCCGCCAGGTGGAGCTGTGGTCGTGGACCCTGGCGCCGGGTGAACGCTACGATGCGCAAGCGGACCCGGCCGGATTCAGCGAAATGCTCTACGTGCTGGAAGGCGAGCTGCAGCTGGAGCTGGCGGCCGGGACGAGAACGCTGGCCACGGGCGATTTTTTCGTGTTCAGCAGCGCGCAAGCGTACGCCTACGTGAATGCGGGGGCGTCCGCCTTGCGGTTTACCCGCAACGTGGCCAGCTGAAGGGGGCTACGCCAGGCCGCAGCCGATGAGCAGCAGCATCGGCCGCTCGCGTTCCTCCGCCAGCGCCGGCTGCAGGGCGACCTGGTCATCGCTGGGGCCCCATTCCGCCACGTGCTCCAGCTGGAAACCCGCTTGCAGCAGCGCATTGATGGTCGTGCCCATGGTGCGGTGCTGCTTGATCACGCCGGGCGCCAGCCAGTCCGACACGCGGGGGCCTTGCTGCTGGTAGCTGTCGACGGGCCAGCGCTTGCGGCCTTGCGCATCCGTCAGCCAGCCGGGCTGGCGCGGCGCCATGAAGATCGGGTGCTCGATGGAAAACACCAGCTTGCCGCCCCGTTTCAAGCCATGGCGGATGGCGGCCAGCAAGGCCGCGAAATTGTCGATGTAATGGAATGCCAGCGAGCTGTAGACGAGGTCGTAGCTGGCCGGCGGCAAGGCAAGCTGTTCCAGGTCCATCCTGGCATAGCTGACGGCCGGGTGTTCGCCCATGCCGACTGCCTGCGCCAGCATCTTTTCCGACACGTCCACGCCCACTACCCGGGCCGCGCCCGCCTCCGCAGCCCAGCGGCAGAACCAGCCATAGCCGCAGCCCAGGTCGAGCACGCTTTTGCCGGGTAGCGCAGGCAGCATGGCGCGCAGGGCCGGCCATTCGGGTGCCGCTTCCAGGCCGCCGACGGAGCGGGGCAGCTGGCTGTAGGCCGTGAAGAAGGCGTCGTTGTCGTAGATGTTCTGGGTCATGGCTAGGGTTCCTTGTGGGGCGTGCGCTTGGCGTGGCCGCTGCGTTGCGCCCGGTAAATGCCCGCATGGCCGGAAAACAGGTAAGCCACCACGCAGGCGATGGCCGCATAGACGCCGATCTCGGCGCCGAACAGTTCCATGGCCATCAGGGTCGAAGCGATGGGCGTGTTGGCCGCGCCCGCAAACACGGCAACGAAGCCGATGGCGGCCAGCAGGACGGCGGGCTGGTGCAGCAGCGGTCCCAGCGCGTTGCCCAGGGTCGCGCCGATGAAGAACAATGGCGTCACTTCGCCGCCCTTGAAACCGGTGCCCAGCGAGACGATGGTAAACGCCATCTTGCCCAGGAAATCCCAGGCGGGCAGCGTCCCCTGCAGCGCATCGACGATGCTGGGAATGCCCAGGCCGATGTAGCGATCCGTGCCCAGCAGCCACACGGCGAGGGCGACGACGAGGCCGCCCGCCAGCGGACGCAGGGGAGGGTAGGCGATCCAGCGTTTCATCAGTCCGCTCAAGCCGTGCGTGGCTTGCGCAAACAGTTTCCCCGTCACGCCGAACAGCACGCCTGCGATGACCATCGCGGACAAGGTCCAGGCGGACATGGCGGGAATGCCGGGTACGGCGTAATGCACATGCTGCACGCCCCACAGCAAGCCCACCTGGTCGGCGATGACGGCAGCAGCCAGGCAGGGCAGCATGGCTTCGTAGCGCAGGCGGCCGATGGCCAGCACTTCCAGGCCGAAGATGGCGCCCGCCAGCGGCGTGCCGAAAACGGAAGCAAAGCCGGCGCTGATGCCGGCCATGAGGATGATGCGGCGGTCTTCATTGTCCAGCCGGAATAATTTGGTCAGCTGGTCCGCCAGCGCGCCGCCCATCTGCACGGCCGTGCCTTCGCGCCCGACGGACGCGCCGAACAGGTGCGAGACGACGGTGGCGCCCAGCACCAGCGGCGCCATGCGCAGGGGGATGATTTTCTGCGGATCGTGGATTTCATCGATGAGCAGATTCGCGCCCCCTTCCACGCTATTGCCGTAGCGTAGATACAGCCAGCCGACGGCAAAGCCCGCCACGGGCAGCAGCCAGATCAGCCAGGCGTGCGCCAGGCGGGTCGTGGTCGCCCAGTCGAGGGCGAACAGGAAGCCGGCCGAGGCCGTGCCGGCCAGGACGGCCACGGCAAAGGCGAGCAGCAGCCATTTCAGCAGATGCAGCAATAGATCGGCGAGGGCGGTGAGGCGGGTCATCATGCGTGTCCAGTCGTCTGGTGTGGGCCGAACCTGGACAGGTGGCGGAAGCTGCATAGGCGCCGGGCGCATGCCTGCAACTTTCCGGCTATCCAGGAAAGTGTGCAGGCATCATCAGCCCGAGGGCGGTTCACGCAGAGTTGCGTGGGAGGAATGCCATCTCCGGTGGAAATTCTAGCACTGCCGGGCGATGGGCACTATTGAATTTTAACAATAGCCTTCTACAAGCCCAGTTCGGCCACCAGCGCCTGCCCGATGGCCCGCTGTTCGGCCAGGATGGCGCGCAGGTGGTGGGGGCGCGTCTTGACATTCGTCATGACCACGCGCAGCACGTTGGTAGGACCAGGGTAGCGCGTCGATTCGAGCACCGTGCGCGACACAAAGCTGTGGCCCTGCGCCTTCTGCCGGTTTTGCAGCTTGGCGTTGAGCGTGTTCAGCTGCTTGTTCAGCTCCGTTGCCGCCTCCGCCTGGCCGCCGGCCAGCAAGGCCTCCATGCGCTGGCGCAAATGCGCGGGCACGTAGCGGTAGGTCAGGATGAAGGTGTCCGAGCGCGTGAGCAGTTCGAAATCCTGCTGGTCGGCCAGCAAGTCCTGCAACTGGCCGGACAGGGTGGCCGCCTGTTGCAGCAAGGTGGTGTAGCCGGACACGCCCAGCACCTTGAACGAGGTCCACAGTTTCAGGGCGTCGAAGCGGCGCGAGCCTTCCAGCGAGGTCTGGCCCAGGTCGCCCGAGTTGTCGCGCAAGATGTAGTTGGCGTTGTGTTTCAGCAGGTTCAGGCTGGCGCTGTCCTTGAACAGCACCATGCTTTGCGCCATCGGCACCCACAGCAGTTTATGCCCGTCGATGACGACGGAGTCGGCCAGGGCAATGCCGTCGTACAGCGGGCGGTACTGTTGCGCGATCAGGAGGGCGCCGCCCCAGGCCGCATCCACATGGAACCAGATGCCTTCCCGTGCCGCGATGGCCGCCATGGCGGCCAGCGGGTCGATGGCGCCCGTTTCCGTCGTGCCGGCGATGCCGATCATGGCGACGACTTTGATATTGCGCGATTTCAAGTCGGCAATGGTGGCTTCCAGCGCGGCGACGTCGATGCGGTTGTCGCGGTCGACGGCCACCAGGTGCAGGGCGTTTTCGCCGAGGCCCAGGGTCGCCAGCGCCTTTTTCACGGAATAATGGCTGCGGGCCGAGCCGATCACGGCCAGCCCGGCGTGACCGGATTCTTGCATGGCGGCAAACAGGCCCCGCTTGCGCGTGCCGGGCAATTGGCTTTCCAGCGCCACGGCCAGGGCCGTCAAATTGCCCATGGTGCCGCCGTTGACGACATTGCCCAGTGCGCCGCTGGTGGCGGCCATCGCCTGCGTGTAGACGCTGTCGGCCTGCTGGTAGACCTGGCGGTGCAGCCAGCCCAGGATCTGCTTTTCGATCAGGGTCGACACGTATGCCGTCTCGATCTTGACCTGGTTCTGGTTCAGGGTGGCCGTAAACGCCTCGGCCAGCACGCTGATCCAGGGCAGGGCCTGCGTCATGTGGCCGATGTATTGGGGATGGTTCAGCTGGGCCGTATTGGCCAGCACGGTGGTGTCGAGTTCCTGCAGGAACTCCGCCACGGGCATGCCGTGGGCGGGCAGGCGGGTGTCGGACAGTTGCGTCAGCAGTTCCGCATACGGCGTGTGCGGATACGGCTCGGCGCGCCCGGCGGCCAGCCAGCCGCCCAGCATGCGCAGCGCCTGCTGCAGGGGCGCGGGCGCCTGTTGCAGCGCATCGATGGAAAAATGCTGCTGCAGCAGCTGTTCGATAGGGTTATCGGTCATGGCGCGTTGTCTTCTTTACGGATTGCTGATGCCACGGTGACAAACGAATTGCGCCCAGGCGGAAGCGGGATTTTACCCGACTCCGCCTGGGCGCATCAGTTTGCTATTGCTAGCGGCGGTCAGAAATAGTTGAGACCCAGCGCCGACTTGACTTCATCGGCCGTGCGGGCCGCCACTTCGCGGGCCTTGAACGTGCCTTCCTTGAGCATCTGGATGACCTGGCCCTTGTCCTTGGCGAACTCTTCGCGGCGGGCGCGGATCGGCGCCAGCAATTCCTGCAAGACCACGTCCAGGCGTTTCTTGACGATGCTGTCGCCCAGGCCGCCGCGCACGTAGTGGGCTTTCATCTCGGCCAGCGCCGCTTTTTCCGGATCGAAGGCGTCCAGGTAAGTGAAGGCCACGTTGCCTTCCAGGTGGCCCGGGTCTTCCACGCGCAGGTGCAGCGGGTCCGTGTACACTTTTTTCACGGCAGCCGTGATTTCGGCCGGGGTCGCGCCCAGGTTGATGGTGTTGCCCAGCGACTTGCTCATCTTCGCCTTGCCGTCGATGCCGGGCAGGCGGCCGATGTCCGGCACCAGCGCCTTGCATTCCATCAGCACTTCGCGGTTATACATGCGGTTGAAGCGGCGCACGATTTCATTCGTTTGTTCGATCATCGGGATCTGGTCTTCGCCCACGGGCACCACGCCCGCCTTGAAGGCCGTGATGTCGGCCGCCTGGCTGGCCGGGTAGGTCAGGAAGCCGGCCGGGATATCGCGCTCGAAGCCGCGCAGGCGGATTTCTTCCTTGACGGTGGGGTTGCGTTCGAGGCGGGCCACGGTGACGATGTTCAGGTAGTAAAACGTCAACTCGGCCAGTTCCGGGATTTGCGACTGGATGAACACCGTCGTTTTCGTCGGGTCGATGCCGACGGCCAGGTAGTCGAGCGCCACTTCGACGACGTTGCGGTGCACCTTGTCGATGTCTTCCATATTGTCCGTCAGCGCCTGCGCATCGGCCAGCATGATGAATTGCTTGTAGCTGTTCTGGTAGGCGACGCGGTCGCGCAGGCTGCCTACGAAGTGGCCCAGGTGCAAGGGACCGGTGGGGCGGTCGCCCGTCAGGATCACGGATTGCGAAGCGATGGCGGCAGCCGACAGGGGCGCGGCCGGGGTGTTATCGGTGTCGGGAGTATCTGGGGTATTCGGCAAGCTCATCAAGTTTCCTTTCGAGCCGCCTGCATCGGGGATGAGCGAGGCTGAAGCCTGTGACGCCACCGATCGAGGCGGCGTTGATCATGATCACATCACTATGCAGTGGCCGCGCGGAGTGAGCGGGACCACCAATTCAAGCAGGCGTGTTGTGACGGGATAAATTTCATGGCGTTATGGTTGCAGTTCGCACGCGTTCTGTCAAGTTTGCGCCCGGATTTATCTGCTGCGCTGCGTCAGAGGCTGGCCTTCTGCAGGACTTGCTTTCCGGGTACTATTGCCGTTCGGCCACTTTTGCGTGGCATGAATCCATTGGAGAACAGTATGCGCGTTTCGTCCCCCGTCCGGCTCACCGGCTTGGCTCTTGTTATCAGTTCCCTATTTGCTGCGCCCGTGCTGGCGCAAACGCCGCCCATGACGCCCGATATCGGCGCCAAGCTGGTGATGCCCGACCTGAACGATTACGTCAAGCGCGTGGTGATGATCCCCATGCGCGACGGCGTCAAGCTGTACACGGTGATCGTCGTGCCGAAAGGCGCCCAGAAAGCGCCCATCATGCTCACGCGCACGCCGTACAACGCGGCCCGCCGCGCCCAGCGCGCGGCCAGCCCCAGCATGCTGGCGACCTTGCCGCAGGGCGACGACACCCTGGTCGAGAACGGCTACATCCGCGTGTTCCAGGACGTGCGGGGCAAGCATGGCTCGGAAGGCGACTATGTGATGACGCGCCCCGTGCGCGGGCCCTTGAACCATACCAAGGTGGACAACGTCACCGACGCGTGGGACACGATCGACTGGCTGGTGAAAAACGTGCCGGAAACAAATGGCAAGGTGGGCATGCTGGGTTCCTCGTATGAAGGCCATACGGTGCTGATGGCCCTGGTCGACCCGCATCCGGCCCTGAAGGTGGCCATCCCCATGAGCGCCATGGTCGATGGCTGGCGCGGCGACGACTGGTTCCATAACGGCGCCTTCCGCATGCCCAGCCTGTCCTACCTGGCCTGGCAGACGAGCGCCCGCGGCAGCGCCGAGGCGCCCGCACTGGGCGTGTACGACGAGTACGACGCGTACCTGCGCATCGGCTCGGCCGGCGATTACGCGAAGAAATTCGGCATCGACAAGCTGACCTACACGAAAAAACTGTTCGAGCACCCGGCCTACGACAGTTACTGGCAAGAACAGGCACTCGACAAGATCCTGGCCAAGCGCCCGCTGATCGTGCCCACCATGCACGTGGTGGGGCAGTGGGACCAGGAAGACATCTATGGCCCCTACGCCACCTACGCGGCGATGGAGGGGCGCGACAAGCGCAACAACCTCAATTACCTGGCCATCGGCCCGTGGCGCCATAGCGGCGTCAACTATGACGGTTCCAGCCTGGGCGCCCTGAAGTTTGACGGCGATACGGCGCGCCAGTTCCGCGAAAAAGTCATGCAGCCATTCCTGAATCAATACCTGAAAGATGGCGCGCCGGACGCGAACACGGCGCCCGTGGTGTCGTACCAGAGCGGCACCAACCAGTGGCAGCGCCTGCAGCAATGGCCGCTGGCCTGCGAGACCTGCGACACCAAGCTGACGCCGATCTACCTGCAGGACGGTTCCAAGCTGGGTTTTGCGGCACCATCGGGCGTTGCGGATGCGGCTGAAGGTGCCTTCGATGAGTACGTGGCCGATCCTGCGAAACCCGTGCCCTTCGTGGCGCGTCCCGTGCGCCTCACCGACGCCGACGTGTGGAAGCCATGGCTGGTCAGCGACCAGCGCGGCTATGCGGACCGCACGGACGTGCTCAGCTACGTTTCCGAACCGTTGAAGACGGCCGTGCGCATCGCCGGCGCGCCGATGGTCAACCTGTTCGCCGCCACCAGCGGCACGGACGCCGACTGGGTGGTGAAACTGATCGACGTGTATCCGGACGAAGTGCCGTCGCAGCCGGCCATGGGCGGCTACCAGCTGGGCGTGGCGATGGATATCTTCCGCGGCCGCTACCGCGACAGCTTCGAGCACCCGACGCCGATACCGGCTGGCAAGGTGGAGCGCTACCGCTTCGCCTTGCCGAACGCCAACCACGTCTTCCTGCCCGGCCACCGCATCGCCGTGCAAGTGCAGTCGAGCTGGTTCCCCCTGTACGACCGCAATCCGCAAATTTACGTGCCGAACATCTTCCTGGCCGACCCCGGCCATTATAGAAAGGCGACGCAGCGCGTGTACCACGCGGCAGGGGCTGCCAGCGCCATCGAGTTGCCGATAGCGCCGCTCGACGCGCGCTAAGCGATTCGCATCAGGATGGCTCCCGCCGCGATCAGGCCGATGGCCAGGTAGCGGCGGGGGCTGATTTTTTCGCGCAGGAACAGGGCGGCGATGGCGATGGCGAACAGAATCGACGTCTCGCGCAGGGCGGCGATGGCAGCCACGGGCGCCTGCGTCATGGCCCACAGGGCCAGGCCATACGACGCCAGGGTGCCGAAGCCGCCAACGGCGGCCAGGCGCCATTGCGTTTGCGCATAGGCAAGCAGGTCGGCGGGGCGGCGCAATGCCGTCCACAGCAGCAGTCCCGCGCCGTTCAATACAAAAATCCACATGGTGTAGGCGGCCGGCGCGCCGGACAGGCGCACGCCGATGCCATCGATCAGGGTATAGCTGGCAATGACGCAGGCGTTGCCCAGTGCAAAGGCGGTGGCGCGTCCCGTGTTTCTCGGCAGGCTGCCGATGGCGGGCGTGCGCGCGGCAACATACAGGCCGAAGATGCCCGCGCAGATGCAGGCGACGGCGCCCATCTGCATGAAAGAAAGCCGTTCGCCGATCAGCGGCCAGCTGGCCAGCGCCACGAGCAACGGTGCGCTGCCGCGCATCAGGGGATAGGCGTGGCTCATGTCGCCCGCCTTGTAGGCGGCTGCCAGCAGCGAGTAATAGGCCAGCTGCGCCACGGCCGAGGCGGCCAGGTAGGGCCAGCTGGCGGGCGCCGGCGCAGGCACGAAGGGCAGCACGGCCAGCGAGATCAGGGCGGCGCCCGCGGACACCAGCACCGTGCTGAGAAAGGTATCCTTGCCCGACTTGACGATGGCATTCCAGCTGGCGTGCAGGAGGGCGGCAAACAGGACGACGGCGACGACAGAACCGGACATGCCAGCCTTAGCGGGGGCGTATGCTGAGCGACAGCAGTTCCTGGCGGTGATGGCGCTGGAAGGCGTCCATCAGGGAGCCCGAGCGGCCCGCCTTTTCCAGCAGGTCGCGCAAGGTCGTCTGGTCTTCCGCCGTCAGCGACTTGCGCGACAGGTAGATGCCGCTCATGCCCCACGGTAATTCCGGCAGCGCTTCCAGGCGCAGGCGGTCGGCCAGGCCATATACGCGCGCATCGTTTTGCGCCACGCCGGCCAGGATGGTGGGCGCCATGATGGTGGCGTCGATGAAGCCGCTCTGCATCAGGCGCGCCACGGACAGCGCATCGACTTCGTAGAACAGGCGTCCCTGGCTGCTCAGTTCCTTTGCCAGCGCCTGGTACGGTGCGCCATAGTCGTAGCCGCGCACCAGCGCCACGCGCAGTTCGCGCCGCTCGATCAGTTCCTGCATGGTGTTGATGGGCGCGCGCGCGCCCTGCAGCGAGATCAGCAGGGGGCGGCTGCCCAGCATGGGGATGAACAGGCCATGCTGGTCGCGCCGCAAGGTGCTGCTGGCCGGCATCAGCAAGTCCGCCTTGCCCGCCTCGAACATCGCTTCCAGGCGGGCGCGCGGCACGGCCGTGAAGATGAAATTGCAGCCCAGGCGCGTGCCCATGCTGCGCAGCAGGTCGGGATAGATGCCGCCGATGCTGGCGCCATTGACCACCACGCTGGCGCCGATGGCCGAGACGGGCACCTGGATGTCGCGCGAGCATTGCGCACCGGCCAGCGACGGCAGCGCCAGCACCAGCACGGCCACGGTTCGTCGCCAGGCGCTGGAATAAAAGTCAGTCATACCCATCCTTGCTCACCATCGAATGCCGGGCGTCGGTAACGCGCGGTTGATTATCCCATTCTCGCTTATTTATTTCCCAAATGCAATATTATCCCGCAGACTACTTTGTGGTGGAAACCGCAAGTCTTGCCTGGCGTTGTGCCTTGAAGTAGCGCCAGGCCACCACGATGCCCAGAGCTTGCATGATGGCGCACAGATAGAAGGTACTGCCGATGCGCCAGTCCTGCGGCGGCAAATGGCTCACTTCACCGAGGATCATGCTGCCCAGCAAGGGCATGATGATGATGCCCAGGCTGCTGATCGATTGCAGCGAGCCCATCAGTTCTCCCTGTTCGCCGGCGTTGGACGATTTCGAGATGATGCCTTGCAGGGCCGGGCCCGCGGCAAAGGCCAGCAGGTTGCACAGGATCAGCGCATACATCATCCAGCCCTGCGTGGCCAGGCCGTACAGCAGGTAGGTGAGGGCGCCCGAGGCCATGCCCAGCAGCGACAGGCGCACTTCGCCGAAGCGCTTGATGAGTATGCCCAGCAAGCCCGCCTGTACCACGGCCGCGCACAGGCCCACGCAGAACAGGGCGATGCCGTTCTGGCGCGGCGTCCAGTCGAAGCGGAAATGCGTGTACAGCACCCAGGTGGTGTTGAGCATCATTTGCGCAAACGTCATCAGGCCGAAGGCCAGCACGAGGCCGCGGATGTCCACGCGGCGCACCAGCTTGAGCAGGGCGGCAAGCGGATTGATGCGGGCCAGGGTGAACGGCGCGCGGGGACCCGGCTGCAGCGACTCGGGCACGAAGAAATAGCCGTAGATGAAATTGGCCGCCGACAGGCCGGCCGCCACGTAAAACGGCAGGTGCAGGTTGATCTCGCCCAGCAGGCCGCCCAGCATGGGGCCGCAAATGAAGCCCAGGCCGAAGGCGGCGCCGATCTTGCCGAAACTCTTGGCGCGGTTGTCGGGCGTGGAAACGTCGGAAGCATAGGCGGACGCCACCGACATGCTGGCCGACGAGACCCCGCCGATGATGCGGCCGATGAACAGGCAGGCCAAATTGGGCGCCCAGCCCGTGGCGAGAAAGTTGATGCCCATGCCGGCCATCGAGTACAGCAGCACGGGACGGCGTCCCACGCGGTCGCTGATGGCGCCCAGCATGGGCATGAAGATGAACTGCAGCAAGCCGAAGACGGCCGCCATGATGCCGTACCAGAACGCTTGCTGATCCTTGCCGCTGACAAAGTCGCCGATCAGGATGGGCAGCACGGGCACCACGAGGCCGATACCCAGCATGTCGATGAAGACGCAGACGAGGATGAAATTGAGGTTGCCGGCACGGGCGGGCGCGGCGGGGGACGACGGTGAATGGCTGTCGGGGCTGGTTTTATCGGACATGCATGCTTTCGGCGCGCACTCCGCGCCGCCGTGCGGCGTGCGGAGTTCAGTTGTTGGCGTTGCGCCGGCGCGTTGCAGGTTCCTGCCGACGCCACGGCGTGATAGCTGAGCCTTGTATTATAGACAGCATGGGCGGTGCTGGCTATCGCCACCCATGCTAGCCGGCAATTCCCCATTCCTGGGCGAAGGCGGCGCGGAAATCCGTCAGCACGGCCAGCCGCTGTTCGGCCAGCCGGCGGCCCGCCGCCGTCTGCATCTTGCCGGGCAGTTTGTCCAGCTTGGTGACGATATGGTCGAGCGCGTACGCCTTGTCGTTCAGTTCTCGATGCCGGGCCAGCGGGTCCGTGCCATGGGCCAGCGCACTGTCCATGCGCGCCGCCGTATAGAACAGGCGCGCCAGTCCCACGGCGCCCAGCGCGTCGATGCGGTCGGCATCCTGCACGATCTGCGCTTCGAGCGTGTGCGGCGGCAGGTCGGCGGAAAAACTGTGCGTCTCGATGGCGTGGGCCACGCCGGCCAGTTTTTCTGCCGGGAAATCCAGCTCCGCCAGCTGGCGGCACGCCAGCACTGCCGCCTGGCGCGAGGCCAGGTGGCGCTCGGGATGGTTTTTCGGCAAGTTCACCAGGTCGTGCAGATAGCAGGCGGCCATCACGGTGAGGGCGTCCGCCTGCGCATGCTCTTGCAGCAGGACACAGGCATTGCGCCAGACGCGCTGCAGGTGGTTGATGTCGTGGGCGCTGTCGTCGCCCAGGCCGGCCGTGGCCAGCGCCAGCAGGCGTGGTTGCCATTGGGAAAGCAAAGAATGCATGTTCACAGTCGTAAAAAGCAGGGGCCGCCAGTGTGGCATAAAACGCCGCTGCGCATGCATCCATTGCTTTAAGCACTTGCTTTTTTATTTACTTCTAAGCAGAATGCGCGCCTTGGCATTTTGTTGCCTATAAGATATTTTTGAAAAATAATAATTCCACATTGCAAAGGATAATCAATGTCCCGTTATTGGCTGATAGCCGGTTTGTATCTTGCCTGCGGCCACGCAGCTTCCTGGGCCCAGGAGGCTCCCCGCTATACCTTGAGCGAGGATATGGCGGAGACCGGCACCATCATCAAGCGCAAAGGTGTCAAGGGCAGCATTCCCGTGAATTACAGCTATGCGCAACTGAGCGAGGAACAGAAGCTGAGCGTGCGAGACCAGTATGAGGGTTTGCCGGCCGCTGACGAGCCTCCCTATCCGATCAAGGGCACGGAGCCGTTCCTGCGCGAGGTGTATGCGGCGCAGCGCATCTTGCAAGTACGGGGCAAGCTGGTGCTGGCGGTGCAGGTCAATAGCAAGGGGGAGGGCAAGGAAGTGGCCATCTTCGAGTCGCCGGACGACAAGATGGCGAACTTTGCCGCAGCTGCCGCGATCAAGCAGCGCTACAAGCCGGGACTGTGCAGCGGTGTGCCTTGCAGCATGGATTTTGTCTATACAGTGTCGTTCAATCTGCCGTCGGAAGAGGATGGCGGGGCGAAATCGACACAATAGCGGCACAATAACGGCTGGTATCCAGGCGTGATGCTTTTGCGACAAAGTCAGATAATCGTGATCTCGCGGAAAGAACGATGCTCTTTTTTAGTGCACTGAAAATTTACATGCGGTAACATTGCCGCATTGCAATTTCAGTGCATTATTTAATAAATTCCATATGGGCGCCCAAAGGCCGGTGAGAGGCGCGTCCTGCGACATTCCTAAAGGATTATCATGAACACCATTTCCAGCGACACTGGCGCAACCGTTGCCAAGGCTGCCGAATACCTGGCTTTTACCCTGGGCCAGGAAGAGTATGGCATCGACATCCAGAAAGTCAGCGAAATCCGCAGTTATGAAACGCCGACCCGCATCGCCAACGCGCCCGAGTTCGTCAAGGGCGTGGTCAACCTGCGCGGCATCATCGTGCCGATCGTCGACATGCGCATCAAGTTCAACCTGGGCACGCCCAGCTACGACCAGTTTACCGTCGTCATCATCCTCAATATCGGCAACCGCGTGGTGGGCATGGTCGTCGACCGCGTCTCCGACGTCACCACCTTGCTGCCGGAACAGATCAAGCCGGCGCCGGACATGGGCCGCTCGATCGACACGGAATACGTGATCGGCCTGGGCACCATCGACGAGCGCATGCTGATCCTCGTCGATATCGACCAGCTGATGTCCAGCGCCGACATGGGTTTGATTGAAAAACTGGCTGCTTAAATTCTTGCTGAAGGTCAGTTAGGTCATGTTTGTAGGAAACAATTGACCTCAAGCATTGTTTGCTTTTTCTGCAAGGCGCACGCTAGCGCATTTCCTGGCGCACGGTTCAGTCGAACCGTGCGCCAGTTTCACTTCAGTTTCACTTGTTACGCCCGTTTCGCCACGTCAGCCAGCCAGCGCCCGCCCATAGCGGGAGCGCCGGCCGGCCGCCACGCCGGCATCCGGGTTTTTAGGATAGTCACATGAATGTATTACGCAACGTCAGCATCGGTGTCCGCCTGGGACTCGGTTTTGCCGTGATTTTGCTGTTTTCCATGCTCATTACAGGCATCAGCGTCTGGCGCCTGCACGACGTGGCCAGCGCCACGCGCGTCATGATGGAGCAGCCGCTGGCCAAGGAGCGCTATATTTCCGACTGGTATGGCCGCATCGACAGCGCCGTGCGCCGCACCATCGCGATTGCCCGCAGCAGCGACACTTCGCTCAGCAGTTATTTCGCCGAAGAATCGAAAGTCTCGTCGGCCAGCTCCGCCGAGCTGCAAAAGAAGATCGAGGCATTGATCGACAAGCCCGAGGAAAAAACCATGTTCGCGGGCTTGCTGGAACAGCGCAAGGTGTACATCGGTTCGCGCGACCAGGTCTACAAGCTGAAGGGCGAATCGCAGGTCGACGCGGCCAACGAGGTGTTTGAAAAGACCTTCGTGCCGGCCGCCGCCAAGTACCAGAAGATGGTCTCGGACTTGCTGGAACACCAGCGCGCCACGATCGACACGACGGCGCGCGAGATCGACGCCGTCGCCAGCACCAGCCGCAACCTGATGCTGGTGCTGGCGGCGCTGGCGCTGGCCTTTGGCGTCGTCTGCGCCTGGGTCTTGACGACGGGCATTGTGCGCCCCCTGCGCACGGCCGTGGAAATTGCCCGCAAGGTGGCCGACGGCGACCTGACGGCGCAGATCGATGCCAGTGCCAGGGATGAGACGGGGCAACTGCTGCTGGCCCTGAAGGACATGAACACCAGCCTGCTCAACATCGTCGGCGAAGTGCGCAGCGGCACGGACAGCATCGCCACGTCCTCGACGGAAATTGCCGCCGGTAACCAGGACCTGTCTTCCCGCACGGAAGAGCAGGCCGGTTCGCTGGAAGAGACGGCGTCGTCGATGGAAGAGCTGACCAGCACCGTGAAACAGAATGCGGACAATGCGCGCCAGGCGAACCAGTTGGCGGCTTCGGCGGCGCAAGTGGCCGTCAAGGGCGGCGAAGTGGTGGCGCAGGTGGTGGGCACGATGGAATCGATCAATGCCTCGTCGAACAAGATCGTCGACATCATCAGTGTGATCGACGGGATCGCCTTCCAGACGAATATCCTGGCCCTGAATGCGGCCGTGGAAGCGGCGCGCGCGGGCGAGCAGGGCCGCGGCTTTGCCGTGGTGGCGTCCGAGGTGCGCAACCTGGCCCAGCGCTCCGCTTCGGCGGCGAAGGAGATCAAGACCCTGATCGGCGCCTCGGTCGAGCAGGTCAACGCGGGCAGCATGCTGGTGGCGCAAGCCGGTTCGACCATGAACGACATCGTCGACAGCGTGCAGCGCGTGAGCGACATCATCACGGAAATCACGGCAGCCAGCAGCGAGCAAAGCGTGGGCATCGACGAGATCAACCGGGCCATCGGCCAGATGGATGCCGTCACGCAGCAAAATGCGGCGCTGGTGGAAGAATCGGCGGCCGCCGCCGAATCGATGCAGCACCAGGCGCACAACCTGGCGCAAGTGGTCAGCGTGTTCAAACTGACTGGCCAGCAGGCCGGCGCCGGCGGCGTGCATGGCGTAAAGCCGGCGATGCAACGCCCGGCAGCGCCGCAGACTGCCTTGCGCATCGGCACCCGCTGATGCCGCCGCGGCTGCCGTGGGCAGCCGCTGTCCTCCCTTTCGCTGTTCCCTTTTTATATAGTCTGGTTCCGCTTTTTTAGGATATTCACATGAATTTGTTAAGAAACGTCAGTATTGGTGTGCGCCTCGGCCTGGGTTTTGCCGTGATTTTGCTGTTTTCCATGCTGATCACGGGCATCAGCGTGTGGCGTCTGCATGACGTGGCCATGGCCACGCGCAGCATGATGGAACTGCCGCTGGCCAAGGAGCGCTATATTTCCGACTGGTATGCGAAGATCGACAGTGGCGTGCGCCGCACCACGGCCATCGCGCGCAGCAGCGACACGACCCTGGGCGCGTATTTCGCGGAAGAAGCGAAACAGTCGTCCGTGGTATCGGGCGAGCTGCAAAAGAAAATCGAAGCGCTGATTTCCAGTCCGGAAGAAAAGGAACTGTTCCGCCTGGTGAGCGAACAGCGCAAGGTCTACCTCGATTCGCGCGCGCAAGTGTCGAAGCTGAAGGCGGATGGGCAGGAAGCGGAGGCGGAAAAGGCGTTCCAGGGCATCTTCGTGCCCGGTTCGACCCAATACCTGAAAGTGGTCAACGACATGCTGCAGCACCAGCGCGCCAGCATCGACGCCACGGCGCGCGAGATCGATGATGTCGCCAAGACCAGCCGCAACCTGCTGCTGACCCTGGCCACCCTGGCGCTGGGCTTTGGCGTCGTCTGCGCCTGGCTGTTGACGACAGGCATCGTGCGCCCCCTGCGCACGGCCGTGGAAATTGCCCGCAAGGTGGCCGATGGCGACCTGACGGCGCAGATCGATGCCAGCGCCAGGGATGAGACGGGGCAACTGCTGCTGGCCCTGAAGGACATGAACACCAGCCTGCTCAACATCGTCAGCGAAGTGCGCACGGGGACGGACAGCATCGCCACGTCCTCGACGGAAATTGCAGCCGGTAACCAGGACCTGTCTTCCCGCACGGAAGAGCAGGCCGGTTCGCTGGAAGAGACGGCGTCGTCGATGGAAGAGCTGACCAGCACTGTGAAACAGAATGCGGACAATGCGCGCCAGGCGAACCAGTTGGCGGCTTCGGCGGCGCAAGTGGCCGTCAAGGGCGGCGAAGTGGTGGCGCAGGTGGTGGGCACGATGGAATCGATCAATGCCTCGTCGAACAAGATCGTCGACATCATCAGTGTGATCGACGGCATCGCCTTCCAGACGAATATCCTGGCCCTGAATGCGGCCGTGGAAGCGGCGCGCGCGGGCGAGCAGGGCCGCGGCTTTGCCGTGGTGGCGTCCGAGGTGCGCAACCTGGCCCAGCGTTCGGCCAGCGCGGCGAAGGAGATCAAGACCCTGATCGGCGCCTCGGTCGAGCAGGTCAACGCGGGCAGCATGCTGGTGGCGCAAGCCGGTTCGACCATGAACGACATCGTCGACAGCGTGCAGCGCGTGAGCGACATCATCACGGAAATCACGGCGGCCAGCAGCGAGCAAAGCGTGGGCATCGACGAGATCAACCGGGCCATCGGCCAGATGGATGCCGTCACGCAGCAAAATGCGGCGCTGGTGGAAGAATCGGCGGCCGCCGCCGAATCGATGCAGCACCAGGCGCACAACCTGGCGCAAGTGGTCAGCGTGTTCAAACTGACTGGCCAGCAGGCCGGCGCCGGCGGCTTGAAGGCGGTGAGCGGCGGCAAGCGCCCGGCGGCCAAGGCGCCGCAAGAGCCATTGCAGATCGGCCGCGCCGCTTGATCGGCATCCGCGTTTTTTTTGCCGCTATTTAGTGAGTAGAGTGCTCTCTATTTTTGAGAGTACTTCTTCATTAAGCTGACCTTTTAGCCCAAGTTTCAGGGCAAATAGTCTGAGCAAAAAAAAATTCAAAGTTGAACAAATTTCCCATGATAAGGTCAAATGGTTGTGCTCGGACAGCCAAGATCTTTTTTGGGATCATCTAATGAATCAATTGTTGATATTGGCTCCATATAAATAGTATTGGCATGAAGCCGATTGAGTGAAGCGACTATGAGAAGATGTATGGGTTTGACAGAGTCTGTATGGGGTGAGTTACCCGAGGAAAGGAAAATTTTATGGAAATATTTTTTTCGATGTGTTTCTATTGTGGGAGCACTTTTCGTAACAAAAACTGATAATATCTATTTTGATCTTCTGCTTGGATTTTTTACTGCCGCTTTTCTCATTATAGTAATTGAAACTCAACGTTCTTATAGTCGTCTGAGTCCGAATTTTCGCAAGAAAAATATCCGAATTGCAATCTTTCTGGGTTCTTGGGGAGTCGCAATTTTAGGATTTGCGTTTTTTTTGCAGGCTGCATTTACTGCAATAATTACGGTATTTTATAGTGATGTACTTCCAGCTTTTTACCGCAGTCAAAATGAGTTGACACCAATCGTTACCTTTCTTGTTTTTTTAGTAGCTGCTCCGATCGCCTGTATTCGTATTTTTCGGCAATTGAATTTCAAGGAATTTATTTATACAAATCCACGTAATGGATTAAAAAAAATTCTTATTTATAAAAATTCAAAAGCCACATCCTTTTTTATGTTTGCGTATATGGAGCTTTTTACTTTGATGATTTGTTTTATTTATTCGTCATCTGTTGCGATAATTGCAAAGGTTTTTTTGGATTTGAAAAATTTCGCTGGCGGCAATGTGGGTTGATTCAATTTGGCAATGTATAATGTTTTTCAATCGCCATTTGCGATAATTTATCCGCCTCGCCATTGCGGTGGCGCGGCAGCCAGCACAGCGTTACATCGTGTAATTGTTCCAGCAGGGCCACTACGGTGGCCCTCTGCGTTTCCAGTCCCCTGGCGCCTGCCGCCGTCGTTCCCAATACATCGTTGATCACCACCTGGCTGTCGCCGTACAGCAGCAGCTGCATGGGTGGCGGACGCACGCCGAGTGCCGCCTGCAGCACGGCCGTCAGGGCCGCATATTCCGCTTCGCTGCTGTTGCCATAGCCGGCCGCCTCGCTCACTTCAATGCGTTCGCCATTCGGCCCCAGCAGCAGGGCGCCGATGCCCAGCTTGCCCGGATTCGGGTGGGCGGAACCGTCGAACCAGCCGCGCCACGCCGAAGCGGGGCCCGCCGGCAGGCGCCGGGCCGCTTGCGCCACTTGGCGGTCGCTGATCTTTTGCGCCTTGCGCTGCGCTTCAGCCGCGCGCGCCTGCGCCCGCGACGCCAGCAGGGCGGCAAGGCCCTGCGTGCCGGCCGCCTGTTCCAGTATGCGCTGCAGCGCCGCGTCGCCGGCGATGCCTTCCTGCGCCGCCAGCCGGCGCGCCCGGGTCCGCTCGCCCTTGAACGCGGCCGCCTCCAATGTTGCCGACTCCTCTTGCATGGTGCTTTCCATAATCGTTGTGCCGCGAATCTACGCGAGTGCGGCGCGGACCGCAAGGCGGCCTGAGCCATTTTACGTTGTCCGCTTGCACGATATAACGCGGAGTGATATAGTCTGCGTTATCAAATCAAGGAGAAAAAACATGACACAGCGCGTATTGATCATTGGTGCCGGCTTTGCCGGATTGTGGAGTGCCCTGGCTGCCGTGCGCCGCCTGAAGCTGGAAAACGTTGCGGCCGGCGACATCGAAGTGGCGCTGGTGGCGCCCGAAGCGGTACTGACGATGCGCCCGCGCCTGTACGAGCCGGCGCCCGCCGGCATGGTGGCGCCGCTGCAGCAACTGTTCGACGATACGGGCGTGCGCTTCATCGCGGGCAAGGTCGAGGCCATCCGCAGCGCCAGCGACGAAGTCGACATCGTGGCCGCCGACGGCAGCCGTTCCACCCTGGCCTATGACCGCCTGGTGCTGGCGGCGGGCAGCAGCCTGTTCCGGCCGGAGATTCCGGGTCTGCAAGAATTTGCCTTCAGCACCGACCAGCGCGACGACGCGGTGGCGCTCGATGCGCACCTGCACGGGCTGGCCGCCCGTCCCGCCTCGGCTGCGCGCAATACGGTCATCGTGGCCGGTGGCGGCTTCACGGGCATCGAACTGGCGGCCGAGCTGCCGGCCCGCCTGCGCGCCATCCTGGGGGACGATGCCGATATCAGGGTGATCATCGTCGAGCGGGCGCCCGACATCGGTCCCGACCTGGGGCCGGGACCGCGTCCCGTCATCGAGCAGGCGCTGGCGGAGCTGGGCGTGGAATGCCGGCTCGGTTCAGCCGTCGCCGCCATCGACGCGGACGGCTTGACGACGGCCGATGGCGAGCGCATCGAGGCGGCCACCGTGGTGTGGACGGCGGGCGTGCGGGCCAGCGCGCTGACGGCGCAGATTCCCGGCGACAAGGATGCGGCGGGCCGCCTGCGGGTGGCGAACGACTTGCGCGTGCCGGGCGCAGGCAAGGTCTTTGCCACGGGCGACGCGGCCGTCGCGGCCACGGACGACGATGGCAATCACACACTGATGAGCTGCCAGCACGCCATGTTCCTCGGACGTTCCTCGGGCGACAATGCCGTGGCCGATCTGCTGGGCCTGGCCACGCGACCCTACCGCCAGCCGTATTATGTGACGTGCCTGGACCTGGGCGCGTGGGGAGCCGTCGTCACGCAGGGCTGGGAGCGCAAGGTGTGGATGACGGGCAGCGAAGGCAAGGCCTTGAAGGTGGCGATCAATGGCCGCGTGATCTATCCGCCAGCCGACAGCGCGGCGGCGCTGGCCGCCGCCGATCCCGCGTTCGAGCTGTCGCTGTAGCCTTGCGGCTGCAAACGGGGAGTGCTAAAGTCCCCGTTTTGCAACGGAGGAATGGCATCATGGCACATTATGGAAGCGGCACCGAGTATGGCTTGCATTGCCTGCTGTATCTGGCGCAGCCGCTTGCCGAGCCTGCCAGCAGCCGCGATCTGGCGGAATTGCAGGGCATTTCCGTCTCGTTCCTGGCAAAAATCTTCCCCAAGCTGGAGAAGGCGGGCATCGTGACGGCGTCGGAAGGCATACGCGGCGGCTACCAGCTGGCGCGCCCGGCGGCCGACATCAGCGTGCTCGACGTGGTGGATGCCATCGAAGGTCCGAAACCGCTGTTCGATTGCCAGCAGATCCGCAGCCGCTGCACCCTGTACGAAGGCGAGCCGCCTGGCTGGATGACCAGCGGCGTGTGCGGCATCCACGCCTTGATGCTGCGCGCCGAGAAAAGCATGCGCGCCGAGCTGGCCAGGACCACCCTGGCGGACCTGGCGCAAGGCGTGGGCAGCATGGCGCCGGCCGGCTTTGGCGAGGATCTGCAGGGCTGGTTCAGCGGCCGCGTGCAGGTGCGCAGCGAGGCGCGCATCGCCGCCGTGCGCGGACCGAAGCCGCGCCGCGTCAAGGACGATGCGGGCTGAGACGCCTTTGCAAGGTGCCAAGTCAAAATAATCTCAGGGTTGCAGCAGCACGGTATCGACCAGGCTGCCGATCCAGCACGCCACCAGCACGCCGACGGCCGCCGTCATGGCGGGGCCGTCATGGGCGGACAGGGCGTCGACTTTTTCCACGATCAGCTGCACATCGAGGGGCAGGGCGCCGCTGTCGATCTGTGCCATGATTTGATCCAATCGTGCCATGATCTGGCGCAACACCAGCACCAGCGCGATCAGCGCAGGTACGGCAAACAGGCAGCCGCGCGCCTTGCGTTTCAATAGGAAATGCCCGCTGCCGGGAAAGACCAGCGCCGACAGCAGCAGGGCCTGCGTGCGTTTGGAAAGGGGGCAGCCGCTCATGCGTGCCTTTGTGAGGAGGAAGAGCGGCCCATCATACTATTGCCAGCCGAATTTGCGCAGGTACACGCGTTTCATGAACGTCGTCAGCAGGGTGTAGCACACGAGGATGCCCAGCAGCCAGGGGAAGTAGCCCAGCGGCAAGGCTTGCAGCTTGAAGTAGGTCGCCAGCGGTCCCATCGGCAAAAACACGCCCACGGCCATGATGGCGGTGGTGGCCACCAGCAGGGGCACGGAAGCGATGCTGTCGATGAAGGGCAGCCTGGGCGTGCGGATCAGGTGCACGATCAGGGTTTGCGTCAGCAAGCCCACGACAAACCAGCCGGACTGGAACAGGGTTTGCTGTTCTGGCGTATTCGCGCCGAACACATGCCACATCAGGATAAACGTGCTGATGTCGAAGATCGAGCTGATGGGGCCGAAGAACACCATGAAGCGGCCGATGTCGCGCGGGTTCCAGCTCAGCGGCTTCTGGATCAGTTCAGCGTCGACATTGTCGAACGGAATGGCGATCTGCGACACGTCATACAGCAGGTTTTGCACCAGCAAGTGCAGCGGCAGCATGGGCAGGAACGGCAGGAAGGCGCTGGCCACCAGCACGGAAAACACATTGCCGAAGTTCGAGCTGGCCGTCATGCGGATGTATTTGAGCATGTTGCTGAAGGTGCGGCGGCCTTCCAGCACGCCTTCCTCCAGCACCATCAGGCTCTTTTCCAGCAGGATGATGTCGGCCGCTTCCTTGGCGATATCGACGGCCGAATCGACGGAAATGCCGATGTCGGCCGCGCGCAGGGCGGGCGCGTCGTTGATGCCGTCGCCCATGAAGCCGACGATATGGCCGTTGCCGCGCAGGGCGCGCACGAGGCGCTCCTTGTGCAGCGGGCTGAGCTTGGCAAACACGGTGTTGTCCTCGGCCGCCCTGGCCAGGGTGGCGTCATCCATGTCGTCCAGCTGCGGGCCTTGCAGCACGCCATGCACGGCCAGCCCCACTTCGCGGCAAATCTTCGCCGTCACGAGGTGGTTATCTCCCGTCAACACTTTCACGGTCACGCCATGTTCGGCCAGCGCGCGCAGGGCGGGCGCCGTCGATTCCTTCGGCGGATCGAGGAAGGCAACATAGCCGATCAGGGTCAGCGCCGTTTCATCGGCCACGCCGTACACGGTCTTGTGGGGCGGCACTTCCTTGACGGCCACGGCCACTACCCGTAGACCTTCCGCATTCAGGCCGTGCGTGGTTTCCAGCACCTTGGCCAGCAGGGCCGCATCGAGCGGGATGCTCACGCCGCCGAGGCGCAGATGGCTGCAGGCGGCGAGGATTTCCTCGACGGCGCCCTTGCAGATCAGTTCATGGTGGTCGTCGCGTTCGGAGACGACGACGGACATGCGGCGGCGCACGAAGTCGAACGGGATTTCATCGACTTTCACGTAGTCGCGCGCCAGCTGCATTTCCGTCTGCAGTTCCACATGGTCGAGCACGGCGCGGTCCAGCAGGTTTTTCAAGCCCGTCTGGTAGTGGCTGTTCAGGTAGGCGAACTGCAGCACTTCATCGGATTGCTGGCCGAACACGTCGGTATGGCGCTCGAGCACGATCTTGTCCTGCGTCAAGGTGCCCGTCTTGTCCGTGCACAGCACGTCCATGGCGCCGAAGTTCTGGATGGCATCCAGGCGTTTCACGACGACTTTCTTTTGCGACAGTTTCACGGCGCCCTTGGCCAGGGTGCTGGTGACGATCATGGGCAGCATTTCCGGTGTCAGGCCCACGGCCACGGACAGGGCGAACAGGAACGCTTCCATCCAGTCGCCCTTGGTCCAGCCGTTGATCAGGAAGACCAGCGGCGCCATCACGAGGGCAAAGCGGATCAGCAGCCAGCTGACGCTGTTCACGCCCGCCTCGAAGGCCGTGGGCGTGCGCTCGGTGGCCGTCACGCGCGTGGCGATGGTGCCGAAATACGTGCGGTTGCCCGTGGCCAGGACCAGCGCCGTGGCGGCGCCCGAGATCACGTTGGTGCCCATGAACAGCAAATTGGCCAGCTCCATCGGGTCCTTGCCATGGGCGTCGGCCAGTTCGGCCATCTTTTCCACCGGCAAGGATTCGCCCGTCATGGCGGCCTGGCTGACGAACAGGTCTTTTGCGGACAGCAGGCGGCAATCGGCGGGGATCATGTCGCCGGCGGACAGCACGATGATGTCGCCCTGCACCAGCTGGCGGATGGGCAGCTCGATGCGCTGGCCATTGCGCAGCACGGTGGCCGTATTGCTGACCATGGCTTTCAGGCGCTCGGCGGCGCGGTTCGAGCGGCCTTCCTGCACGAAGCGCAGCAGGGTCGACAAGATCACCATGGTGCCGATGACGATGGTCGCCTTCGGGTCTTCTGTCAGGTAGGAAACAATCGCCAGTACCGTGAGCAGCAGGTTGAACGGATTCTTGTAGCACAGCCACAGGTGCTGGTACCAGGCCAGCGGCTTTTCGTGCTCGACTTCGTTCGGACCCGTCTGCGCGCCGATGACTTGCGCCTCGGCATCGCGCAAGCCTTCGATGCGCGTATGCAGGCGGTTCAGGGCGCTTTCCAGGTCTTCATGGGCGGCCGTCAGCAGCTGGCGCGCCAGGTGGTCGGGCACGGGGCGGGCCGTGCTGTTTTCCAGCGGCATGGCGCGGCGGCGGAAATGGCTGGCCGTATGGCGCTTGCGCAGGAACGATTCGAACAAACGGGTGAAGAGATTCATGCTCTTCCTTTCACGACGAGGTGTTGACGGGCGGCGCAGCCGCAGGCAAGACTTGCGTGCCGCAAGCGTACCATGGGCAGCCATGGTGCTTGAGGGCAATCCGGGTCAGTAGCCGGTCGCGGTCGGAAAGAGGGGGAGAGGCGCGCAGCCGGACTGGCCGCGCGAGACACCGCACCTTGCTTGGCAAGGCACGGAGGAAACGGAGTTCCGTGTTGCTTGCTGTTTAGCTGCCGAGGCAATCACCGATACAAGATCGGCTACTGTCACTAGAACAAGTACCCACGTGGGACTCCGTAAATGAATAATGGGGGCATCTTATGCACGTGCTGCAAGAGTGTCAACTGAAGAAATCTTAGGTTTCCAAAGTGTAATGTGGCTGTTGCAGACCGCATGCTCAGCCAGGCTGCGCGGCCATCGCCAGCGAATCGGACAATATCTGCCACAGCGCCGCGTGGCGCTGCTGCAACGCGGCGCCGCCCGCGTAGATCAGTTCCACGTGCAGGCTGTCGACGATGCCCAGGTAGGCTTGCGCGTACAGTGCGATGTGCTGCAGCGGCAGGGCGGGCGCCAGGCGGCCCAGGCTCTGCACGTAATACTGCTGCAATTGCGCCAGCAAGGCTTCGTAGCCCGTGCCCACTTCCACGCGCAGGGGCGCGGGCGGCAAATAGGCCGTGCGCAGCAGAAAGCGCAGATGGGCGGAATCCGCATAGCGCTGCGCCATGCGGTCGCAGTACAGGGCGCCGGCCAGCTGGCCGCCGGGCGCAGGCAGCGCCGCCTCGTCGGCAAAGCAGCCATCCATGAACGCTTGCTCTTCGGCCAGGGCGTCGGCAAACACGTCGAGGAAGAGGGCGTCCTTGCCGGTAAAGTGCGAATACAGCGACGCCTTGCGCATGCCGGCCTGCTCGGCGATGTCGCTGAGGGACGAGGCATCGTAGCCATGTTCCGAAAAGTGCACGACGGCGACGGCACAGATCTTATCGGCCGAAGCCGAGCGTTTTTTCATCATTGGGGTGATAGTAAGTGAGGCGTCAGTGCGCCCCCAGGCTGGTGGCGGGTGCCGGATGGACGCGCGCAGTTGCCAGGGTCAGCCATGATACCAGCAGGCCGGCCACGGTCAAGAACAGCAGCCAGGGCAGCGGTCCCCGTTCGGACAGGCTGGCCGCCAGCGGCGTGGCCAGCGACGACAAGGTCATCTGGAAGGCGCCCAGCAGCGCGGCCGTGGAACCGAGCGCGCGCTGTTGCGAGCCCATGGCCATGGCCATCAGCGCCGCTTCCGCGATACCCAGGCCGAACAGGGCCACGAACATGCCCGGCACGACGGCGGCGATGCCGGCTCCCGCCCATGCGCCCAGCAGGGCCAGCACGGCGCCGCCCAGCATGGCCATGCTGCCCGCCACGCAGAGGCGCGCCACGCCGTACTGCGCCACCAGGCGGCCGCTGGCCATGGCGCCCAGCAGCACGGCCACGCCCGTGGCGCCGAACACGAGGCCGAAGCTGCCCGCGGACAGGCCGAAATCGCGCTGGTACACGAGCGATGCGCCGCCGATGTAGGCAAACAGGAAGAAGAAGCTGGCCGACAGGGCCAGCGCGGGCAGCAGGAAGGCGCGGTCCAGCGCGATGCGCGCATACGTGCGGTGCATGCCGCGCGGCGAAACCCGCTTGGCTCTGGGCAAGGTCTCCGGCAGGAACAGCGCGCTGTTGAGCAAGGTCACGGCGCCCAGCGCGGCCAGGGCCAGCATCACGGCGCGCCAGCCGTAATGGGCGTCGAGCAGGCCGCCCACGGCGGGCGCCAGCACGGGCGCCAGGCCCACGATGGTCATCAGGAGGGCAAACAGCTGCGCCGCTTTGACGCCATCGGCCACGTCGCGCACCATGCTCATCACGACCACCAGGGTCAGCGCCGCGCCCAGGCCCTGCAGGGTCCGCGCCAGCAGCAGGGTACTCAGCTGGTCCGCCTGCGACGCCCATGCGGCGGCAAGAATGTACACGGCGATGCCGGCCAGCAGCGGACGGCGCCGCCCCAGCATGTCCGTCAGGGGGCCGCACAGCAACTGCCCGCCGCCCAGCGCCAGCAGGAAGACGGTCAGGCTCAGCTGCACGTTCGCATACGAGGTGTGCAGTTCGCGCGCCATGGCCGGCATCGAAGCGAGGTACATGTCGATGCCGGCCGGACCGAGCACGGCCACCAGGGCCAGGGAAGCGGCCAGCCCGAGACTGGCGGCGGGGAGAGGGGTTTGCTGCTGCATTGCGATTCCTTCGTGTCGTCAAAAAACCGGCATGGACACTGCCGTCTTTTTTATTGTACACTGACTACCTACCGATAGGTAGGTTGCTCAATCACTGAAAAGGACGAGGACGATGAAAAAAGAAACCATGACGGGTGCGCCGCACCTGCGGGGAGAGCGGACATGACGGAAGTGGGTATTTCGCTCAGCGGCGTGGCCGTAGCCCTGCTGTTTGCCGCCTGGAGTTCGCACCGCGCCCGCTGCGAGCGGCGCGATGTCGTGTTGCTGACGATGCTGGGCACCGCCCTGGGATTGCCGGGCGCGGCCTTGCTGGCGTTGTAGCGCGGCGCATAAAAAAACGGCAGACCTTGCGGCCTGCCGTTCTGTTTTAACTTAATACTCCCGATTTCTGCCGGAATTTTATTTCTTGATTGCTGAGTTTCGACGCCTGACAAAACCGTAGCGAGCGTCAGTGATTTGTGGCTGAGAAGCGCAACCGTACTCTAGTACGGTGAGCATCGCCGGCCGCAAAGCGCGACGCGCAGTAGGTTTGGTCTGGCGTTATTCCTCTTCGTATGAACTGATCGGCGCGCAGCCGCAGAACAGGTTGCGGTCGCCGTACACGTTGTCGGCGCGGCCGACCGGCGGCCAGTATTTGCGCTGGCGCAGGGAAGCGACAGGGTAGGCCGCGATTTCACGGCTGTACTTGCGTTCCCAGTTGTCCGACATCAATACCTGTGCCGTGTGCGGCGCGTTCCTCAAAGGGTTGTCGTCGCGGTCGAATTCACCGCTGGCGACCTTGGCGATTTCCGCGCGGATGGCGATCATGGCGTCGATGAAGCGGTCGATCTCCACTTTCGATTCGCTTTCCGTCGGCTCGATCATCAGGGTGCCCGGCACGGGGAAGCTCATGGTCGGCGCATGGAAGCCGAAGTCCATCAAGCGCTTGGCCACGTCTTCGTTGCTGATGCCGGTGGCGTCCGTGATCGGGCGCAGGTCCAGGATGCACTCGTGCGCGACCAGGCCATCGTGGCCCGAGTACAGCACCGGGTAGTGCGGCGCCAGGCGGCGCGCGATGTAGTTCGCCGCCAGGATCGCCGTCTCGGTCGCTGCCGTCAATCCTTCCGCGCCCATCATGGCGATGTACATCCACGAAATCGGCAGGATGCTGGCCGAGCCGAATGGCGCGGCGCTGACGGCGCCGATGCCGGCGGCGTCGCGCCGGTAGCCGGTAGAACGCTGGTTCGGCAGGAACTTCGCCAGGTGGGCGCCCACGCCGATCGGGCCCACGCCCGGTCCGCCGCCGCCGTGCGGGATGCAGAAGGTCTTGTGCAGGTTCAGGTGCGACACGTCGCCGCCAAACGAGCCGGGAGCGGCCACGCCGACCAGCGCGTTCATGTTGGCGCCGTCGATGTAGACCTGGCCGCCGTGCGAGTGGATGATCTCGCACAGTTCCTGGATGCCTTCTTCAAACACGCCGTGGGTGGACGGGTAGGTGACCATCACGCAGGCCAGGTTGGCGCTGTGCTTTTCCGCTTTCGCCTTCAGGTCGGCCAGGTCCACGTTGCCGTTGGCGTCGCAGCTGGTGACGACCACCTGCATGCCGACCATGTTGGCCGAGGCGGGGTTGGTGCCGTGCGCCGAGGAAGGAATCAGGCAGATGTTGCGGTGGCCTTCGCCGCGCGACTCGTGATACGCCTTGATCACCAGCAGGCCCGCGTATTCGCCTTGCGAGCCGGCGTTCGGCTGCAGCGAGACGGCCGCGTAGCCCGTCAAGGCGCACAGCATTTCTTCCAGCTGCGCGATCATTTCGCGGTAGCCCACCGTTTGCGCGTCCGGCGCGAACGGGTGGATGTTCGAGAACTCCGGCCAGGTGACGGGAATCATTTCGCTCGTCGCGTTCAGCTTCATGGTGCACGAGCCCAGCGGGATCATGGTGCGGTCCAGCGCCAGGTCCTTGTCGGCCAGGCTGCGCAGGTAGCGCAGCATCTCGTGTTCCGAGTGGTAGCTGTTGAAGACGGGG
This sequence comes from Janthinobacterium sp. FT14W, assembly GCF_009208755.1. Classification (NCBI taxonomy): domain Bacteria; kingdom Pseudomonadati; phylum Pseudomonadota; class Betaproteobacteria; order Burkholderiales; family Oxalobacteraceae; genus Janthinobacterium; species Janthinobacterium sp. FT14W. The sequence goes on from NZ_WFLL01000002.1 coordinate 212,387, forward strand.
TGGGTCAGGTAGGCGCTCTCGCGCGCCAGCTGCGCCGGCAGGGCGCTGGTGACGCCCGCTTCCACTGCGTCCAGGTCCGGCGCGGCAGGCGCGTTGGCCAGGCCGTGCGCGAACACCTTCCACAGCAGCGCGATATCGTCGCGCGTGGTGGTTTCGTCCAGCGACACGCCCACGTGGGTGCTGTCGATCTTGCGCAGGTTGACGCCGTGGTGCATGGCCGTCGCGTGCAGCTGCGCCGCATCGGCCACGTTGATGGTCAGGGTGTCGAAGTAGCTCGCGTTGACGACGCCATAGCCCAGGGTCTTCAGGTTGGCGGCCAGCACGCCCGTAAAGCGGTGCACGCGCTGGGCGATCTGCAGCAGGCCGGCAGGGCCGTGGTAGACGGCGTACATGGACGCCATCACGGCCAGCAGCACTTGCGCCGTGCAGATGTTCGACGTCGCTTTTTCGCGGCGGATATGCTGTTCGCGCGTCTGCAGGGCCAGGCGATACGCCTTGTTGCCCTGCGCATCGACGGTCACGCCCACCAGGCGGCCCGACATATTGCGCTTGAATTCATCGCGCGTGGACAGATAGCCTGCGTGCGGACCGCCGAAGCCGAGCGGCACGCCGAAGCGCTGGCTGTTGCCGACGACGACGTCGGCGCCCCATTCGCCCGGAGGCGTGAGCATGGTCAGGGCCAGCAGGTCGGCCGCGACGATGACCATGGCGCCATTCGCGTGCAGCTTTTCCACGCCGGCGCGGTAGTCGCGCACGACGCCGTTCACGCCAGGGTATTGCAGCAGCACGCCGAAGCAGGCGTCCAGCGATTCGATTTCAGCCGGGTCGAAGGTGCGCACTTCGATGCCGATCGGCTGGGCGCGCGTCTGCACCACTTCCAGCGTTTGCGGCAGCACGTCGTTGGCGACATACAGCACGCTCGACTTGGACTTGCCCACGCGCTGGATCAGGGTCATCGCTTCGGCGGCGGCCGTGCCTTCGTCCAGCATCGAGGCGTTCGAGATGCCCATGCCGGTGAGGTCCGTGATCACTTGCTGGAAGTTCAGGATCGCTTCCAGGCGGCCTTGCGAAATCTCTGGCTGGTAAGGCGTGTACGCCGTGTACCAGGCCGGGTTTTCAAAGATGTTGCGCAGTACGACGCCTGGCGTGAAGGTGTTGTAATAGCCCTGGCCGATCAGGGACTTGAGCACCTGGTTCTTGCCGGCGATGGCTTTCAGGCGCGACAGGGCTTCCTGTTCCGGCATCGGCTGCGAGTAGGCACCCAGGGGCAGGGCGCCCTTGTTGCGGATGTTGGCCGGGACCAGGGCGTCAATCAGCGCGGCGCGCGATGGATAGCCGAGGGTCGCCAGCATGGCTTGCTGTTCGCTGGAGGAAGGGCCGATGTGGCGGGCGATGAAGGCATCGCGTGCTTCGAGTTGGGTCAGGCTGGTGCGGGTCATGATATAGAGGCCAAAAAAGACTGAAAAACCGGGAGGCGGCGCGCGGGCGCTGCTGGAAAAAAGCAAACGGGCCGCAAACGCGGCCCGTGAGTCAAACGCGATTACGCGCTGGTGGTGGCGCCATAGGCGGCAGCGTCGAGCAAGCCGTCCAGGGCCGACACGTCGGCTGGCTTGATCTTGAACAGCCAGTTGGCGTAGGCGTCGGCGTTGATCGACTCTGGCGAGTTGACCACGGCGTCGTTGACGGCCACGACTTCGCCGGCGATTGGCGCGTAGATGTCGCTCGCTGCCTTGACCGATTCCACCACGGCGGCGTCGTCGCCGGCGCCGTAGGTGTTGCCCACGGTTGGCAGTTCGACGAAGACGATGTCGCCCAGTGCGTCCTGCGCGTACTCGGTGATGCCGACGGTGATCGTGCCGTCGCCTTCAAGGCGTACCCATTCGTGGGAAGCGGTGTACTTCAGGTCTGCAGGAATGTTCATGTGTGGCTCCAGATGGTAAGTGTTCGTTATTGATTATGGTTGTACGGTCTTGCGGGCGGCTCTAATACGCTTACGCAGCCAGGATTTTACCGTTACGCACGAAAGGCAGCTTGACGACGGAAGCGGCCAGCTGCTTGCCGCGGATTTCCACGTGCACGGTGTCGCCCACGGCGACGCCGTTCGGCACGCGCGCCAGGGCAATCGCTTCCTGCATGGTGGGGCTGAAGGTGCCGCTGGTGATTTCGCCCGTGGCGTCGCTGCCGGCGATGATGACTTTTTGATGGGCGCGCAGCACGCCGCCTTTTTCGCGCAGGATCAGGCCCACGAATTGCGCGTTCTGGCCTTTCGCCAGCAGGGCGGCCTTGCCGATGAAATCGCGTTCGCTGACCAGGTCGATGGTCCACGCCAGGCCCGCGTCGAGCGGGTTGACGTTTTCGTCCATGTCCTGGCCGTACAGATTCATGCCCGCTTCCAGGCGCAGGGTGTCGCGCGCGCCCAGGCCGGCCGGCTTGACGCCGGCGGCGGCCAGCGCGTTCCACAGCGCTTCCACCTGGGTGGCGGCCACGCCGATTTCAAAGCCGTCTTCGCCCGTGTAGCCGGTGCGCGCCAGCATGACTTCGCCAAATGGCGTGTCCTTGACGATGACGACGTTGAACGGCTTGATGGCTTCGGACGCCGCTTGCGTCTGCGGCAGCACCTGCCACACCTTGGCGCGCGCGTTCGGGCCTTGCACGGCTATCAGGGCCATCGGATTGTTGGCATTGCGGCGTTCGGTGATCGTCAGGCCGCTGTTGGTGTTGCTGTTTTGCTGCTGCATCCACGCCACGTCTTTTTCCGCCGTGCCCGCGTTGACGACGAGGCGGAACCAGTTTTCATTGAAGAAGTAGACGATCAGGTCATCGATGACGGTGCCTTCGGCATTCAACATGCACGAATACAGCGCCTTGCCCGACACTTGCAGCTTGTCGACGTTATTGGCCAGCAAGCCGCGCAGGAAGGCGCGCACGTTGGGGCCTTCGATATCGACCACGCACATATGGGACACGTCGAACATGCCGGCATCGCCGCGCACGGCATGGTGCTCTTCGATTTGCGAGCCGTAGTTGACGGGCATGTCCCAGCCGCCGAAATCGACCATGCGGGCGCCAAGGGCACGGTGGGCGTTGTTGAGTGGGGTCGCTTTGAGCGTCATGGATTCCTCGGGACGAAGGTAAAGGGGAAGTTAACAGAACACACAATAGCCAAACACGGCTTTCCGGCGTGATCACTGACCCCCCTGTCCTTTGTACCTGAGAGATTACGGGGGCTTGCCCCGTGCGCCCCTTCGGTGGGCCGCCGGCATATGCCGCGGCCGCTCTCCAGAGTTGAGCTGAAACGTGTCGCCAAAGCAACAGCTTCAGTCCGCCTGATCGGTCCTTTTGCCTGAGAGTTTTTGGGTAGTGCCCCTTCGGCGGCAACGCTGGTTTGCCCTCTCCCGATCAAGTGGGAGGAATATATGCCAGCAGGGTGTTTCTGTCAATCTGAAAAGACATTGCCAAATTGCAGCAAAAGCCCCGGTTTGCGGGGCTGGGAGGGGCGCCGGCCCGCTGCAAAAGGGCGCCTGGCCGTGCGGGAATGCGCTATGATGAAATCCTGGCTTTCTTGCGGGTGCCTGCCATGAACACTACACAAAGCGAGACGCAAAACAACACCGAGCAGCACGGCTACTTTACCCTCTCGGGCGACGTCAACAGCGATATGGTGCGGCGCGTCTTCAACGCCGTGGCCGACATCACGGAAGACAAGCTCACCACCGCGCACATCCTGATCCAGTCCAACGGCGGCTACGTCAGCGACGGCATCTGCCTGTACAACTTCCTGAGTAAGTTGCCACTCGACATCATTACCTATAACGGGGGCGCCGTCGCGTCCATTGCCGTCACCCTGTTCCTGGCGGGGCGGCAGCGCCACGCCAGCGACACGGCCCGTTTCATGGTGCACAAGTCGCATGCGACGGCGTCGCCCGGATCGCGTCCCGATGCGCTCAGCATCATCGTCGAGGGCTTGCGCGCCGACGACATGCGTACCGAGCGCATCCTGCGCGGCCACGTCAGCCTGACGGAAGAGCAGTGGCAGGTGCACGCGTATTCGGACCTGCACCTGACGGCCGACCAGGCGCTGGAGGTGGGCCTGATCGAATCGATCCGCGACTTTGCGCCGCCCAAGGGCAAGCGCCTGACGAATATCTGACCTGTGGCGCGGGCCTGGCGGCGGCCGGGCCGGTGGTGTTGGCGTGGAAAATTTGTAATGGAATGTAATTCTTCGCTGCAGCACAGCAATATCCGCGCGGAACAGGGCCGAGTCGTGGCATAGTGCAAGCTGATCATGAAATAAGTACAGGCGCAATGACTTGGTGGAATGGGATTTCTTTTGCGGCCGATATGTCCGTGATGGGGCCGGCTGGCGTGGCGATTGCCCTGTGGCTGCTCGTCTCGCGCCAGTGGCGCCTGGTGCTCGGCTGGAGCCTGTGGTACGGCGGCGGCCTGGCCCTCGTGGTGCTGTCGAAGCTGGCCTTCATGAGCTGGGGCGTGGGCAGCAGCGCGCTCGATTTCACGGGCTTCAGCGGCCATGCCATGCGGGCCGGCGCCGTGTTTCCCGTTCTCATGTACGTGTTGCTGCAGCGGGCCCCGCCGCGCTGGCGCCATGCCGGCGTGCTCGTGGGCGTGGCCTTTGCCGTGCTGGTGGCCATTTCGCGCGTGGTCGTGCATGCGCACAGCGTCTCGGAAGCCGTCAGCGGCTGCGTGCTGGGCCTGGCGCTGGCGCTGGGCTTCATGTGGAATGCCCGCGGCGCCGTGAATTTTGCCGTCAGCCATGCGCTGGCCCTGGCCAGCCTGGTGCTGATGGTGGCGCTGAGCTTCAAGGCCGAGCCCATGCCGACCGAGCAGTGGCTGCAAAAACTGGCCATGCTGCTGTCCGGCCATGAACGCGTTTTTTCCCGCGACGACTGGAAACTGGCGCAGGATGGCCGCCCAGCCCGTTAAGGTGGTGCTGGCTGGCACTGGATGCTGCTGTTTTTTGGCCAGAAAAGCATCAGGAAATGGTATGATGAGCCACTCTCTGCGGTGAGTGGCCAGGCCGCCGCCGCAATGGTGATCATGGTGCCCCTTGCGGCCATGAACTGAATATGAACCGGGTTCACCCATAAAACAACCGCCAGCATAGGCCAGGAACTCTAAAACACGTGCGTCTCTCTTCCATCAAGTTGTCGGGATTTAAGTCTTTCGTCGATCCCACCAATTTCCAGGTGCCAGGCCAGCTCGTGGGCGTGGTCGGGCCGAATGGCTGCGGCAAGTCGAACATCATCGACGCCGTGCGCTGGGTGCTGGGCGAATCGAAAGCGTCGGAGTTGCGCGGCGAGTCCATGCAGGACGTCATTTTCAACGGTTCCACGCACCGCAAGCCCGCCGGCCGCGCTTCCGTGGAGCTGGTGTTCGACAATAACGATGGCAAGGCGTCCGGCCAGTGGAGCCAGTACGCCGAGATCGCCGTCAAGCGCACCCTGACGCGCGACGGCACCTCCACCTACTACATCAACGGCCAGCCCGTGCGCCGGCGCGACATCCAGGACATCTTCCTCGGCACGGGCCTGGGTCCGCGCGCCTACGCCATCATCGGCCAGGGCATGATTTCGCGCATCATCGAATCGCGCCCCGAGGAATTGCGCGTCTTCCTGGAAGAGGCGGCGGGCGTGTCGAAATACAAGGAACGCCGCCGCGAGACGGAAAACCGCCTGCAGGACACGCGCGAAAACCTGTTGCGCGTGGAAGATATCTTGCGCGAACTCAATGCCAACCTGGAAAAGCTGGAAGCGCAGGCGGCCGTCGCCACCCGTTTCCACGCCTTGCAGGCGGACCAGGAAGAAAAACAGAAACTGTTGTGGCTGCTGCGCAAGAACGAGGCGCAAAACGAGCAGACGCGCTATTTCCGCGAAGTGGAACAGGCGCAGACGGACTTGGAAGAGCAGACGGCCAAGCTGCGCAACGTGGAACTGACCCTGGAGCAGATGCGCCAGGCGCACTTTGCCGTGGGCGACCGCCTGCATACGGCGCAGGGCCATCTGTACCAGACGAATGCGGAAATCGGCAGCCTGGAAGCGCAGATCAAGTTCGTCATCGAATCGCGCGCGCGCCTGCAGGCGCAGCTGGCCACCCTGACGGCCCAGCGCGACCAGTGGAACAGCCAGGGCGGCGAATACCAGGAACAGATCGAAGAGGCGGAATTCCACCTCGAAGAACTGGCCGCCAAGGTGGAACAGTCGCAAATGATGGCCGAGCAGAAGGGCGAGCAATTGCCCGAGCTGGACGCCGCCTGGCGCGCCGCGCAGAACAAGAGCACGGAATCGCGCGCGCGGATTATGCAGGCCCAGCAGCAGCTGGAACTGGAGTCGGCGCACCAGCGCAACGCTTCCAACATCCTGGCCAGCCTGTCGACGCGCCGCGAGCGCCTGCAGCAGGAAAAGAACAGCCTCAGCCTGCCCGACAGCAGCCACCTGGAAAACCTGAAGCTTCAATTGGAAGAAAAGCAGCAAACCCTGGAAGAGCAGGGCTTCTACCTGGAAGAAGCGCTGGAGCAGCAGCCCAAGCTGGAGCAGGAGCGGGCCGAGGCGCAGGCGCAAGTCAATGCCGAAACGGCCGCCAATGCCCAGCTGGAAGCGCGTCTTTCCGCTTTGAAACAATTGCAGGAACGGGTACAGACCCAGGGCAAGGTCCAGCCGTGGTTAAAGAAGCACGAGCTCGACACCTTGCCGCGCCTGTGGCAAAAGCTGCAGATCGAAGCGGGCTGGGAAGCGGCCATGGAATCGATCCTGCGCGAGCGCACGTCGGCCCTGCAACTGTCGAACATCGACTGGGCCAAGGCCTTCTTTGCCGACTCCCCGCCCGCCAAGCTGGCCCTGTATGCGCCCTCGACCGTGGCGCCGCTGCCCCTGCCGGAAGTGGCGGGCCTGAAACCGTTCCTGAACTTGCTGAAACTCAACGATCCGGGCTTGCGCGGCTTGCTGCAGGACTGGCTGTACAACGCCTACGCCGTGGAAGACGCGGCCGAAGCGCTGGCCGAGCGGGCGAAATTGCCGCCGGGCGGCTATTTCGTCACGCGGGCCGGTCACGTGGTCACGGCCACCAGCGTGCGCTTCTATGCGGCCGACTCGGAGCAGGAAGGCATGCTGGGCCGCCAGCAGGAAATCGACAATATCGGCAAGCAGTTGCGCGCCCAGCAATTGCTGGCCGAAGAGGCGCGCGCCCGTTCCGTGCGGGCCGACGCGGCCGTCGCCACCCTGACGCGCAACCTGTCCGACTTGCGCCTGCGCATACAACAGCTGACCTCGTCCGTGCATACCTTGCAGCTGGACGTGGTGAAACTGTCGGAAGTCGAAGCGCGCTTCAACCAGCGCAGCACGCAGATCGGCGCCGACCTGGCCGAGATCGCCGCGCAGGAAGCGGAACAGATGCAGACCAAGCTGGAATCTGAAGAAAAATTCGAACAGCTGGACATGGAACTGGGCAACTTGCAGGAAGCGCACGAAGACGGCCATACGGACTTCCTGCAGAAGGAACAACGCCTGGCCGAAGCGCGCGAAGCCTTGCGCGACCTGGAGCGGGCCGCCAAGGATACGGAATACGCGGAAAAAGCCCACCGGGCGAAGATCGAGGAATTGCGCCGCAACATCGCCACGGCCAGTACGCAGGCCCAGCAGGTGACGGCCAGCCTGCAGGCGGGCGAACTGGAACTGGCGAATCTGGAAAGCGGCGCGGCCGCCGACGGCTTGCAGGACTTGCTCGAGCGCCGCACCACGCAGGAGCGGGCGCTGGCGGACGCGCGCCATGAACTGGACCAGATCACGCAGCAGCTGCGCCTGTCCGAGGATGCGCGCACGCAGTCGGAACGCAGCCTGCAGCCGCAGCGCGACAAGATCATGGAAATGCAGCTCAAGGAACAGGCCGCGCGCCTGAACCAGGAGCAATTCGCCCAGCAGCTGCTGGAATCGGGCGCCGACGAGGCGGCCCTGACGGAAAAACTGCACCCGGACATGCGTCCATCGTATCTGCAGGGCGAAGTGACGCGGCTGACGAACGCCATCACGTCGCTGGGCGCCGTCAACCTGGCCGCGCTGGACGAACTGGCGCAGGCTTCCGAGCGCAAGAATTTCCTCGATGCGCAGAATGCCGACCTGACGGAAGCGATCAACACCCTGGAAGACGCGATCCACAAGATCGACAAGGAAACGCGCGACTTGCTGCAAGACACGTTCGACAAGGTCAACCACCACTTTTCCGAGCTGTTCCCCATCCTGTTCGGCGGCGGCCAGGCCAGGCTGACCATGACGGGCGACGAGATTCTCGATTCCGGTGTACAAGTCATGGCGCAGCCTCCCGGCAAGAAAAATGCCACCATCCACCTGTTATCGGGTGGAGAGAAGGCGCTGACCGCGACCGCATTGGTGTTTTCCATGTTCCGCCTGAATCCGGCGCCGTTCTGCCTGCTCGACGAAGTCGATGCACCGCTGGACGATTCGAACACGGAACGCTTTTGCCGCATGGTCAAGCGCATGTCCGACCAGACCCAATTCCTTTTCATTTCGCATAACAAGATTGCGATGGAAATGGCCCATCAATTGATCGGTGTGACGATGCAGGAGCAGGGCGTATCGCGCATCGTGGCGGTGGACATGGAGTCCGCCGCAAATTTTGCTACCGAGGCACAAGCAGCATGACAGACTTACAAATTACCTTGTTCGGCGCCGGCGGCGTCTTTATCGTCGGTGTTTTCTCGTACAACAAATGGCAGGAATACAAGGCCAAGAAAAGCGTGGAACGGGCCTTTTCCACCGACCACGACGATGTGCTGATGCGCGAGGGCGACGCCCCCGTGGCCGACGTCCAGGAACCCGTCTTGCGCCAGGAGCCGCGCTTCGACGCCGCGCCTGCCGCCAAGGCCGAGCCCTCGTTCGGCGCGCCGCCAGCGGCGCCCGTGCCCGACGCTCCCGTGCATGCGGAACCGTCTCTGGGCGATGCGGTGGCGCAAGCCGTTCCCGCCGCCGTCCCTGCCGCACCCGCGCAGGAAGAAGTCAGCGCGGCCAGCGAGCAGGCGACCAGCCTGGTCGACCCGCTGATCGATTGCCTGCTGCCCCTGTCGCTGGAAGCGCCCGTGCGCGGCGACAAGATCCTGCCCGTGCTGCAAACCCTGCGCCTGGTGGGCAACAAGCCCGTGCATTTCATCGGCTTGCACGTGAATGGCGACTGGGAACCGATCACGCATGGCGGTGTCTACACCAAGATGCAGGGCGGCGTGCAGCTGGCCAGCCGCAGCACGGCCCTGAATGAACTGGAATACTCGGAACTGGTCACGCGTTTGCGCGGCGTGGCCGACGAGATCGGCGCCGAGCCGGAAGTGCCCGACATGATGGAAGTGATGGCCGAAGCGCGCAATCTGCACCGCTTTGTAGCCGGCCACGATGCCCAGCTGGGCGTCAACCTGCACACGAATGGCGCGCCGTGGGCCATTTCCACCTTGCTGTTCGCGCTGGAAAAGCAGGGCTTCGACGTGCGTCCCGATGGCCGTTTCGTCATGCCGGACGGCGACGGCAGCTATCTGTTCTCGCTGTCGACGAATGTCACCCTGGCCGAGGAAACCACGCCCCGCCTGACCCTGCTGCTGGACGTGCCTTGCGTGGCGCCCGCGCGCGACGGCTTCGGCGCCATGGTTGCCTGCGCCAAGGCGCTGGTGGGCCGCCTCGACGCCACCATCGTCGACGATTACAACCAGCCCCTGTCGGACGCGGCGCTGGCCGAGATCGCCGGCCAGGTGCAAGAGTTTTACCAGGAAATGGACGCGGCCGACATTCCGGCCGGCTCCACCCGCGCCCTGCGTTTATTTAGCTGAAGAATCCCGCAACAATGACTGATCCGATCAACCAGGACGCCGCCCAGCGCGTCCTGGCACTCACTGCCGAACTCAATCGGCATCTGCACGCCTACCACGTGCTCGACAATCCCACCATTCCCGACGCCGAGTACGACCAGCTGTTCGTCGAACTGCAGGCGCTGGAAGCGGCCCATCCGGACTTGCGCACGCCCGATTCACCCACCTTGCGCGTGGGCGCGGCGCCCTTGCCGCAATTCGAGCAAGTCGTGCACACGGTGCCGATGTTGTCCCTGAATAATGGTTTCACCGATGACGACATCGTCAACTTCGACCGCCGCGTGCGCGAAGGCCTGGATCTTGACGGTGTGGAAGTCGACTACGCTGCCGAAGTGAAATTCGACGGCCTGGCCATCAACCTGCGCTATGAGCACGGCCTGTTCGTGCAGGCCGCCACGCGGGGCGACGGCGCCACGGGCGAAGACGTGACGGCAAATATCCGCACCATCGCCGGCATCCCGCTGCGCCTGCAGGGTGACAGGATGCCGGCCTTGCTCGACGTGCGGGGCGAAGTGATGATGTTCAAGGCGGACTTTGCCCGCCTGAACGAACGCCAGCGCGAAGCGGGGCACAAGGAATTCGCCAATCCCCGCAACGCGGCGGCCGGCAGCCTGCGCCAGCTCGATTCGCGCATCACGGCGCAGCGCAAGCTGCGCTTCTACGCATATGGCATCGGCGCCCTCGATGGCGCCGCCATGCCCGTGTCGCATTCGGCCTTGCTGGACTGGTACGACACCCTGGGCATTCCCGTCTCCAAGGAGCGCAAGGTGGTGCAGGGCGCGCAGGGCTTGCTCGACTACTATGCGGACATCGGCGCGCGCCGTCCCGCCTTGCCGTATGAAATCGATGGCGTCGTCTACAAGGTGAACGCGACGGAAGACCAGCAGGAGCTGGGCTTTGTCTCGCGCGCGCCCCGCTTTGCGCTGGCGCACAAGTTCCCCGCCGAAGAAGCGCTGACGGTGGTGCTGGACATCGACATTCAGGTGGGCCGCACGGGCGCCATGACGCCCGTGGCGCGCCTGGCGCCCGTGTCCGTGGGCGGCGTGACGGTGACCAACGCCACCTTGCACAATGAAGACGAGGTGCTGCGCAAGGATGTGCGCGTGGGCGATACCGTCGTCGTGCGGCGCGCCGGCGACGTGATTCCCGAGGTGCTGTCCGTGGTGCTGGAAAAGCGTCCGGAACCGGCGCCACTGCCGTTCAAGATGCGGGAAAGCTGCCCCGTGTGCGGCTCGCACGTGGTGCGCGAAGAGGGCGAGGCGATTGCCCGCTGCTCGGGCGGCCTGTTCTGCTCGGCCCAGCGCAAGGAAGCGTTCCGCCATTTCGCGGGCCGGCGCATGATGGATATCGAAGGCCTGGGCGAACGGTATATCGACACCCTGGTCGAACTGGAATACGTGCATGGCCTGGCGGACCTGTACAGCCTGACCCTGGATAAATTGCTGGAAATGAAGCTGCGCGCCGACGAGCGCGATGGTTCGACGCCGGAAACAGTGCAACAAGGCAAGATTCCTACCAAATGGGCGGAAAACTTGCTGGCCGGCATAGAAGCAAGCAAGCGCCCGCCGCTGGAGCGCTTCCTGTTTGCGCTGGGCATCCGCCACGTGGGCGAATCGACGGCCAAGACCCTGGCCGAATGGCTGGGCAGCTTGGACCATGTGCGCCGGGCACCGGCAGCCTTGCTGCGCGTGCTGCCCGATATCGGCGGCACGGTGGCCGTATCGATCGCCGATTTCTTTGCCGAGGAAAAGAATCAGCAAGCGCTGCAGGCCTTGCTTGTCGCGGGTGTCACGCCGCAGGGCGAACACGCGCCCAGCGCCAAGCTGCGCGCGCAGCTGGAGCAGGCCAAGCTGCTGGCGGCCATCGGCATTCCCAAGCTGACGGAGCCGCGCAGCAAGCAGCTGGTGGAGCGGGGCGTGACCCTGGCCAGCCTGGCCGCGCAGGGCGCCAGCTTCCATGCGGGCTTGCCCGCTGCCGTGGCCGAGTCGCTGGCGCAATGGCTGGCCGACGAGAACAATCTCAGGCTGCTTGCCCAACTGGACGCCCTGCGCGATGAATTGCTGTCACAATTGCCTGAAATGCCAGCCGCCGGCGGCAAGCTGGACGGCAAAACCTTCGTCCTGACGGGCACCTTGCCGAATATGAGCCGCGACGAGGCGGCAGAGCTGATCGAGGCGGCCGGCGGCAAGGTCAGCGGGTCGGTGTCAAAGAAGACAGGATATGTCGTGGCCGGCTCGGACGCCGGCAGCAAGCTGGCCAAGGCCCAGGAACTGGGCGTGGCCATACTCGACGAGGCTGGTTTGCTGGCCTTGCTTGCGCAGGATTAATCATTCGAAATATTACAGAAGACCCATGAAAAAAATCAGAAAAGCAGTCTTTCCCGTCGCCGGCCTGGGCAGCCGTTTTTTGCCTGCGACCAAGGCGCAGCCGAAAGAAATGTTGCCCATCGTCGATAAGCCGCTGATCCAGTATGCCGTGGAAGAAGCGGTGGCGGCAGGTATCACGGAAATGATCTTCATCACGGGGCGCAACAAGCGCGCCATCGAAGACCATTTCGATACGGCGTATGAGCTGGAGTCGGAGCTGGAAGCGGCCGGCAAGCGCCAGTTGCTCGACATGGTGCAAAACGTCATTCCCAAGCATATCAATTGCATTTACATCCGCCAGTCGGCACCGCTGGGCCTGGGGCATGCCGTGCTGTGCGCCCGTCCCGTGATCGGCGACGAGCCGTTTGCCGTCTTGCTGGCCGACGATTTCATGGATGTGGAAGAGGGGGTGCGCCCCGTGCTGGCGCAGATGACCGATGTCTTCCAGTATGAAAATTGCTCGCTGCTGGCCGTGCAGGACGTGCCGCGCGCGGAAACCAAGCAGTACGGTATTGTGTCGGCAAAGAATTATCAACCGGATCTGGAACTGGTCTCGGCCATCGTGGAAAAGCCGGCGCCCGAAGAGGCGCCATCGACCTTGGCCGTAGTGGGACGGTATGTGCTGACCAGCCGCATCTTCGGCCACCTGGAACACCTGGGCACGGGCGCGGGCGGCGAAATCCAGTTGACGGACGGTATCGCCGCCCTGATGCGCGAAGAGCGCGTGCTGGCCTACCGCTACCAGGGGCAGCGCTATGATTGCGGCTCCAAGCTTGGTTATCTGAAGGCAAGCACGGCGATGGGCATGAAACATGCGGAAACGGGCGCTGCCTTCCGTACTTATCTGCAAGAACTGCAATCGACACTGGACGCAAAATGACGGTACGCGAGATTCTGAAGATGGGCGATCCGCGCCTGCTGCGCATGGCCGAGCCCGTGCGTGACTTCGATACGCCCGAATTGCACGCCTTGATCGCCGACATGTTCGACACCATGCATGCAGCCAATGGCGCGGGCCTGGCGGCGCCGCAGATCGGCGTCAACCTGCAACTGGTGATCTACGGCTTCAAGCAGAATCTGCGCTACCCCGATGCGCCGCAAGTGCCGGAAACCGTGCTGATCAACCCTGTGCTGACACCTTTGTCGGAGCGCAAGGAAGAGGGTTTCGAGGGCTGCCTGTCCGTGCCTGGCCTGCGCGGCAGCGTGCCGCGCTGGAGCGAGCTGCACTATGAAGGCGTGGACCAGTTCGGCCAGCCCATCAGCCGCGACTGCGACGGCTTCCATGCCCGCGTGGTGCAGCATGAAGTGGACCACCTGCACGGCATTTTGTATCCGATGCGTATCGTTGATTTTACGCAATTCGGTTATACGGAAGTGATGTTTCCTGATTTGGATCCCAACGACGACGATTGATCGCTGCGTCACCTGGGGTCTGACCCGGCGGGTCAGACCCCAAATGTTGCCGGCGATAGCAGTGAACGAGTACAAAAAATGGCCGCGCAGCATCAGCTGGCGGCCATTTTTCATGCGTGAAGGGACGCTAGCGTACCTTGCGGCTGCTGCCCAGGTTGTCGAGCAGCATCTTCAACTCATCCTGCATGGCCTCCGTCAGGTTCAGGAAGCGGCAGCCGATCTGCACCTGCTCGCCCAGCAGGAAGGAGCGGAAGGTGCGCGACAGGCGGATCTCCAGGTCGGCGATCATGACCTTGTCCGGTCCCAGTTCCAGGCGCACGCGCGACAGCTTGCGCCCCACGTACAGGCCCACCGTGTCGCGCGGGTGGGCGCGCATGCCGATGCCGCCGGCCGAGAAATCGTACAGCTGCAATTCATACGGCCGGCCCTCGAGCACGAAGGCAGCCAGGTAGTACACGCCCAGCGGCGTTTCCAGGCGCGCCGATTCGCGCCGTTCCAGCACCAGGCAATGACTGGGGAAGTTGGTCAGGTAGACGTTGGGCCGCTCGGGATACGCTTCCCATTCGCCATTGATCGTAAATTGCAACTTGGCGCTTTGCACCCACGACACAAACGTGGCGCCCCCTTCGGGCAGGGTGGCGCCTTCATTGAGTTCCAGCACGAATTGCGGCAAGTCGTCATCGACGGACAGGATGCGCGCCATGATGACGTCTTCGCCGCCCGTCGGGTAGATGGAAATGGCGTCGCCGTTATCAGCCAGGCTGCACAGGGTTTCGCCGATATCCCACGGGTCGCTCATGTGGTGCGGCTTGGTGCCGGGCGCCATCGGCTCGGCCACGTCGGCCAGGCTGGGCGCGCCCTTGCGCAGGGGATTGGGGATGGGATCGTTCACGACAGCGTATCTCTTTTGTTCTAATGGGGAATAGTGTATAGGTTTAAGGCAATATTTACTAAGTAAATCACAATAATTGATTTTATATCACTATATTCCTGTTGCTTATATAGCCTGGCATGCCATGCAGCATGCCGCCTTGATGCCGTCGCTTAAAACTGTTCGTCCGCGCTCAGGTAGCGCCACTGGCCCGTCGGCAAGTCGCCCAGCTTGACCTTGCCGATGCGCACGCGTTTCAGGCCCAGCACTTTCAGGCCCACGGCTTCGCACATGCGGCGGATCTGGCGTTTCTTGCCTTCGCGCAGGGTAAAGCTCAGCTGGTCCTCATTTTGCCAGCGCACCTTGGCCGGCAGCAGCGGCTTGCCGTCAAGCCACAGGCCGTGGTTGAGCTTTTTCAGATCGCTGTCGGGCAGGGTGCCGCCCTTGGTGTAGCTGACGCGCACCAGGTATTCCTTGTCGATATCGGTATCGTGGCCGATCAGCTGCTTGGCCACGCGCCCGTCCTGCGTCAGGACCAGCAAGCCCACGGAATCGATGTCCAGGCGGCCGGCGGCCACCAGGCTGCGCAGCTGCGTGGGGTGGAACTGTTCCGGGCTGCGGTCTTCCGCCCAGCGGTTTTCCGCCTTGATCAGGGCCACGGCGGGCGTGTAGCCGTCTTCGGCCTGGCCGCTGACATAGCCGACGGGTTTGTTGATCAGCACGGTGACGCGCTTCGATTGCTCGGCGGCCGCCTGGCGTTCCACGGTGACGCGCTGGCTCGGGTAGACTTTGCTGCCCAGCTCGGACACCACCTTGCCATCCACGCGGACCCAGCCGCGCGCGATCCATTCATCGGCTTCGCGGCGCGAGCACAGGCCCAGTTCGGACATGCGTTTGGACAAGCGTAATAATTCTTCGGTCATGTTGTTTCAGTTTCAGTAAGGGTAGGCGCTGCGCGGAAAGCTTACACTTTCAGCGCATCGAGTAAATCGGTTTCCAGCAATATCTGGTTGCGGGCATTGTTGAGCGCGGGACCGTCGACGAGGAACACGTCTTCGACCCGCTCGCCCAGGGTCATGATCTTGGCCGTGTGCAGGTTGACGCGGTACTTGGTCAGCACATTGGCGATCGCATACAGCAGGCCCGTGCGGTCGTTGGCGGCCACCGACAGCAGGTAGTACTGGCCTTTTTCGTCGGGCCGCAAGTCCACCGTCGGCTGGAAGGGGAAGGTGCGCGACAGGCGCGACAGCCGTCCCTTGCCCGGCGGCGGCAGCGGCGTTTGCGACTGCAGCAGCTCGCCCAGTTCATGCTCGATCAGGCTGATGATGTCGCGGTAGCTCTTGGCGAAGTTCTGCTCCGTGACGAGGAAGGTGTCGAGCGCATAGCCGTTCTTGGTCGTGTGGATCTTCGCGTCGAGGATGCTGAAGTTCTTGCGGTCGAAATAGCTGCAGATGCGCGCAAACAGGTCGGGCTGGTCGGGAATGTACACAGCCACCTGCAAGCCTTCGCCGATGGGCGCCAGCCGGCATTTTACCACCGGCAACTTGCTGTCGAGCTTGTCGTACAGCGAGCGCGTCTGCCAGGCGATGTCGGAGGCGTCGTGGCGCAGGAAATACGCCACGTCCAGCTGCTGCCACAGCTTCAGGTGCGCGTCCGGCGGCAAGCCGTACAGGCGCAGGGTGGCCAGCGCTTCCTGCTGGCGGTTCTTCAGTTCGCGGTCGGCCGTGTGCGGCTCGCCGCCCAGCACGCGCAGGGTAATCTTGTACAGGTCTTCCAGCAGCTTGCCCTTCCAGGCATTCCACACCTTCGGGCTGGTGCCGCGGATGTCGGCCACCGTCAGCAGGTACAAACCCGTCAGGTGGCGCTCGTCCTTGACCACCTTGGCAAAGGCGGCGATGACGTCGGGATCGGACAGGTCCTGCTTCTGTGCCACCTGCGACATGGTCAGGTGATTTTCCACCAGGAAAGCCACCAGTTCCGTGTCCTCGGCGCACAAGCCGTGGTCCTGGCAGAACTGGGTGGCGTCGGCCACGCCCAGCTTGGAATGGTCGCCGCCGCGGCCCTTGGCGATGTCGTGGAACAGGGCCGCCACGTACAGCAGCCACGACTGCGAGAAATCGGCCATCAGCTGGCTGCAGAACGGGTATTCGTGCGCATGTTCGCTCATGGTGAAGCGGCGCATGTTGCGCACCACCATCAAAATATGCTGGTCGACCGTGTACACGTGGAACAGGTCGTGCTGCATCTGGCCCACGATGCGGCGGAAATTCGGCAGGTAGCGCCCCAGGATGCTCATCTCGTTCATGCGCCGCAGTGCGTGGATGATGCCGACCGGGGCTTGCATGATGCGCAGGAAGAGGGCGCGGTTGACGGGATCCTGGCGGAAGGCGGCGTCGATCTTGAAGCGCGCGTGCCACAGGGCCCGCGTGGCGCGCGAGGTCATGCCTTTCAGGGCGGGGCGCTCCGTCATCAGCACGAAGACTTCCAGCATGGCCGATGGGTATTGCTCAAACGTATCATCGGCGCTGATGTCGATCAGGCTGTTGACTTCATTGAAGCGTTCATTGATGGGCAGGGCCACGTCGTCCTGCGGAAACAGGCGCGCTTCGATGTTTTGCAGCAGAATGGTGTTGAGCTGGGTCACCGTCTTGGCGGCCCAGTAGTAGCGCTGCATGAGGAATTCGCTGGCGCGGCGCATGTGCGGCCCGCTGCCCGTGGCCTGCAAGCCCAGCGATTCGGCGATGGCCGTCTGCACGTCGAACACGAGGCGGTCTTCGCGCCGGCCCGCATGCAGGTGCAGGCGCACGCGGATATCCTTGAAGGCGCGCTCCTTTTCCATCAGCTGGCGCGCTTCCGTCAGGGTGATCAGGCCGCCCGTGGCCAGGGTGCGCCAGGAATTGGCCAGGCCGGCCGCCTTGGCCACCCACAGGATCACCTGCAGGTCGCGCAGGCCGCCCGGGCTTTCCTTGCAATTCGGTTCCAGGCTGAAGGCCGTGTCTTCGTATTTGGCGTGGCGCTGGCGCATTTCCGCCGTTTTCGCCTGGAAGAATGCCTGCGGATCCATGGCCGCGTCATAGCGCTGTTGCAGTTGCGCGAACAGCTCGGCATTGCCGCACACGAGGCGCGCTTCGAGCAAGCTCGTTTGCACGGTGATGTCGGCCTTCGATTCGACCAGGCATTCGTCCACCGTGCGGATGCTGTGGCCGATTTCCAGGCCCAGGTCCCACAGCAGCTGCACCAGTTCCTCGAGTTTTTCCTGCGTCGCCGCATCGGGCGCCTGCTGCAGCAGGATCAGCAGGTCGACATCGGAATAGGGGAACAGTTCTCCGCGGCCATAGCCGCCCACGCCCACGAGGGCGGTGCCGGGCGGCAAACCCGCCTCCTGCCATGCGCGCGCCAGCACGCCGTCGACGCTGTGGCGCAGGCTGCGCAACAGTTTTTCAGGCTTGCCGTCGGCCTGGAAGGCCCCGATGACGACCTGGCGGTCGGCTTTCAGTTGCTGTTTCAGCTGTTCCCGAACTTGCTTTTTCATCTGGGCCCTGGGTGGCGGTGCGTGCGGTGGAGTATCAGGCTTTGTTCAGGATCAGGGCAGGCGGTGGCGGCATGCCGGGCGAGACGGTCAGCACTTCATAGCCCGTTTCCGTCACCAGCACCGTGTGTTCCCATTGCGCCGACAGGCTGCGGTCCTTGGTTTTGATGGTCCAGCCATCGTTCATTTCGCGGATTTCGCGGCGGCCCGAATTGATCATCGGTTCCACGGTGAAAATCATGCCCGCTTCCAGGCGTTCCAGGGTGCCAGGCTTGCCGTAATGCAACACTTGCGGTTCTTCATGGAAGACCTTGCCGATGCCGTGGCCGCAGAATTCGCGCACCACGCTGTAGCCGGCTTTTTCCGCATGCTGCTGGATGGCGTGGCCGATATCGCCCAGGTGGGCACCGGGCTTGATCTGGTCTATGCCCAGCCACATGCATTCATAGGTGATTTCCGACAGGCGCTTGGCCAGGATGGTCGGCGTGCCGACGAGGAACATGCGGCTGTTGTCGCCGTGGTAGCCATCCTTGATGACGGTGATGTCGAGGTTGACGGAGTCGCCGCTTTTCAAGACCTTGTCACCGGGAATGCCGTGGCAGATGACGTCGTTGACGGAAGTGCAGATGGCCTTCGGGTACGGCGTGTAGCCGGGCGGGCAATAGTTCAGCGGGGCAGGGATGGTGCCCTGCACGTTGACCATGTATTCGTGGCACAGGCGGTCCAGTTCGCCAGTCGTGACCCCCACCTTGACGAAGGGGGTGATGTAGTCGAGTACTTCGGCGCCGAGCTTGCCGGCAACGCGCATGCCTTCGATGTCGGCGGCGGTATTGATACGGATGGTGGACATGGTGTAATTCGCAATCTGCAAGAATTCGGGTGAAAAGCACAGACGATTCCTGCGCGAGGGAGGAAAAGTCTGCAAATATGTCGAAATTATAAACGAGGCGCCCTGAATCTGCCGCCTCCTTCCTATGGGCGGGCCGGGTTTTGTGGGGTAAATAGCGATCGGCAAGCCGCGCCGCCACGCCTTGCACCAAGCTGGTGCAAGGGCTGTTTCTGCAGGGCAGGCGATTTGTCGCGCGGACTTGATGCGGCGGTCATTTCGGTGTAGAATCCCGGGTTGCTTGAATTCTCTTTTGAGCAATGCAGTAAAACAGTGTCTTTAATTTTATATAAACACGCGAATCCGGTCGACAAGGGTGCCTGTATGGTGACTGATCGGATTCCAGACCCAACCCTGGAGTTAATAATGTCCGTAACAATGCGCGAAATGCTGGAAGCCGGTGTCCACTTTGGTCACCAAACCCGTTTTTGGAATCCAAAAATGGCACCGTTCATCTTCGGCCATCGCAACAAGATCCACATCATCAACCTGGAAAAAACCATGGCGATGTACCAGGACGCAATGAAGCACGTGCGTCAGCTGGCTGCAAACCGTGGCACCATCCTGATGGTTGGCACCAAGCGTCAAGCTCGCGAAATCATCGCTGCTGAAGCACAACGCGCTGGCGTGCCTTTCGTTGATCAACGTTGGTTGGGCGGTATGCTGACCAACTTCAAAACGATCAAAACCTCGATCAAGCGCCTGAAGGACATGGAAGCGATGGTCGAAGACGGTTCGATCGAGAAGCTGTCGAAAAAAGAAGCGCTGATGTTCTCCCGCGAAATGATCAAGCTGCAAAAATCGATCGGCGGCATCAAGGACATGGGCGGCGTTCCTGACGCAATCTTCGTTGTGGACGTCGGCTACCACAAAGGTGCGATCACCGAAGCAGCTAAACTGGGTATTCCGGTCATCGGCGTTGTCGATACCAACCACTCCCCGGAAGGCGTGAACTTCGTGATCCCAGGTAACGATGACTCCTCGAAAGCCATCATGTTGTACGCTCGCGGTGTTGCTGACGCAATCATCGAAGGCCGTGCAGCTGCCGGTAACGAAGTTGTTGAAATGGTTAAAGCAGCCGCTGGCGACGAATTCGTCGAAGTAAACGAACAGGCTTAATGGCCAGGCTGTCGCAAGATAGCCGTTTGTAAGCACAGCAGTAAGGGAAAAGGGGTGGCAGCAGCTCCCCCTTTTTTTTAACAAAAAAAACGATAGTGACCGCTGGCGAGGCATGCATGCCCGGCCGCGACTATCGACTCACCGAATCAGGAGAAACACATGGCAGCGATTACAGCAGCGATGGTAGGCGAATTGCGCGGCAAAACCGACGCACCAATGATGGAATGCAAAAAAGCACTGACCGAAGCCGATGGCGACATGGCTCGTGCGGAAGAGATCCTGCGCGTCAAGCTGGGCGGCAAGGCATCGAAAGCATCGGCACGCATCACCGCTGAAGGCGTCGTGGCAACCTACATCGCCAATGGCGTAGGCGCCCTGGTCGAAGTGAACTCGGAAACCGACTTTGTTGCGAAAAACGACGATTTCCTGGCACTGGCCAACAACGCTGCCCGTCTGGTAGCAGAACACAACCCGGCTGACGTGGCTGCCCTGCTGGCCCTGCCACTCGATGGCAAGACCCTGGAAGACGTGCGCGCTGCCCTGATCGGCAAAATCGGCGAAAACATGACCATCCGCCGCTTCCAGCGTTTCGAAACCAGCGCCAAGCTGGCTTCGTACCTGCACGGTTCGCGCATTGGCGTGATCGTCGAATTCGACGGCGCCGATGAGCAAGTGGGCAAAGACGTGGCCATGCACATCGCTGCAATGAAGCCGGTTTCGTTGTCGTCCGAGCAAGTTCCTGCGGAACTGATCGAAAAAGAGCGTTCGGTTGCACAACTGAAAGCCGAAGAAGACGCAGCCAAAGCGGCCGCCGAAGGCAAGCCAGCGCAATCGCCGGAAATCCTGGCCAAGCGCCTGGAAGGTTCCGTACAGAAGTACCTGAAAGAAGTGTCCCTGCTGAACCAGGCTTTCGTGAAAAACGACAAGCTGTCGGTTGAGCAAATGCTGAAGGCGGCTAACACCAGCGTCAAAGGTTTCGCCATGTACGTAGTGGGCGAGGGCATCGAGAAGAAGCAAGACGACTTCGCAGCAGAAGTCGCAGCACAGATGGCTGCCTCCCAGGGAGCGTAAGTAAAGCGGGCCGAGAGGCCCGTTTTTTTGGCCCGCCCGCACCTGTCGTGCCGGGCGGCGGCATGGGCAGCCCCGCGCGCCTATCCGGCGCTGCAAGGCGCTGCGCCATGTCATACTCGAATAACCTCATTTATGGAGCCCCAGCTCATGTCAAAACCAGCCTACAAGCGCGTCCTCCTCAAGTTGTCCGGCGAAGCCCTGATGGGCGATGATCCCTACGGCATCAACCGCGCCACGATCGAGCGCATGGTGGCCGATGTGGCCGAGGTGGCGAAGTTGGGTGTGGAACTGGCAATCGTGATTGGCGGCGGCAATATCTTCCGCGGCGTCGCGCCTGGCGCGCAAGGCATGGACCGTGCCACCGCCGACTACATGGGCATGCTTGCCACCGTGATGAACGCACTGGCCCTGGCCGATGCCATGCGCCACGTGGGCATCACCGCGCGCGTCATGTCGGCCATCGGCATCGAACAAGTCGTCGAGCCGTACGTCCGTCCGAAAGCCCTGCAATACCTGGAAGAAGGTAAGGTTGTGGTTTTCGCCGCCGGCACGGGCAACCCGTTCTTCACCACCGACACGGCAGCTGCCCTGCGCGGTTCCGAGATCAGCGCCGAGATCGTCCTGAAGGCCACCAAGGTCGACGGCGTCTACACGGCCGATCCGAAGAAGGATCCGAACGCCACCCTGTTCAACACGATTACGTTCGACGACGCCATCGCCAAGCACCTGCAAGTGATGGATGCCACCGCATTCGCCCTGTGCCGCGACCAGAAACTGCCGATCAAGGTGTTTTCGATCACCAAGCCGGGCGCGCTGATGCGCGTCATCATGGGCGAGGATGAAGGCACGCTGGTCCACGTATAGAAATAAGGAGCACCGAGAAACCATCCATGGCTGCGTTGCAGCGCCTGATCCACGTTATGTACTATTCGTAGCGTCTTCGGTTCTGCGCCTTGCCCTGAACGGTTTTCGGCACTCCCGACTGCGCGGGTTTGTTGGCTGAATCCGGCAAAGTAGAATATTCATTGTTATCAAGATTGGAGAGCAGCATGTCCTTAGCTGACGTTAAAAAGAACGCCCAGGAACGTATGACGAAATCGCTGGAAACACTGCGGGCCGACCTGGCCAAAGTGCGTACCGGCCGCGCCCATACGGGTATCCTGGACCACGTGATGGTCGACTACTACGGCTCGCCGACGGCGCTGACCCAGGTGGCCAACGTGACCCTGATCGATGCGCGCACCATCGGTGTGCAGCCATACGAAAAGAAAATGGCTTCGACCGTCGAAAAAGCCATCCGCGACGCCGACCTGGGCTTGAACCCATCGGCACAGGGCGACCTGATCCGCGTCCCGACGCCGCCGCTGACGGAAGAGCGCCGCAAGGAAATGGTCAAGCTGGTCAAGAGCGAAGCGGAAGACGCGAAGATTGCCGTGCGTAACATTCGCCGCGATGCAAACGAGTCGCTGAAGAAACTGGTCAAGGAAAAAGCCTGCTCCGAGGACGATGAGCGCCGCTCGTCGGAGGAAGTGCAGAAACTGACGGACAAGTTTATCGCCGACATAGACAAGATGGTGGTCGACAAAGAAAAAGAAGTGCTGACGGTCTAGTTTTCAGTTCTTTTGACGCTGCCCGGGAAAGCATGGCTTTTCCGGGCAGTGCTATTTGGCGCATAATAGTTATCTTTTATTTTTGGTATTCGTGTTTTCATGATCTATTCGAGTTCGACAACGGCAGTACCCGAGGTGGGCACGGTGCCGCGCCATGTGGCAATCATTATGGATGGCAATGGTCGCTGGGCAACCAAGCGCTTCCTGCCCCGCGTGGCTGGCCACGTCAAGGGCGCCGACGCCGTGCGCGGCGTCGTCGAGACCTGTCTCGAGCGGGGCGTCGAGTACCTGACCCTGTTTGCCTTCAGCTCGGAAAACTGGCGCCGCCCGGAAGAAGAGGTGTCGATGCTGATGCGCCTGTTCGTCACCATGCTGGAACGCGAAGTGGTCAAGATGCATGCCAACGACATCCGCCTGAAAGTCGTGGGCGACCTGTCGCGCTTCAATGAGCAGCTGCAAACGCTGATCGCCAATGCGGAGCGCAAGACGGCGCGCAACACGCGCCTGACGGTGACCATCTGCGCCAACTACGGCGGCCGCTGGGACATCATGCAGGCAGTTAACAAAATGACGGCCGAGGCTGCCGCCAATGGCCAGCCCGCCACGCACGCATACACGGAAGAGCAATTGGCGCCGCACCTGGCCATGGCCTATGCGCCTGAGCCCGACCTGTTCATCCGCACGGGCGGGGAGCAGCGCATCTCCAATTTCCTGCTGTGGCAACTGGCGTACACTGAGTTGTTTTTCACCGAAACCTTCTGGCCCGACTTCAATGACGAGTGCCTCGACGCGGCAATCGCGTCTTACCAGCAGCGCGAACGGCGCTTTGGCCGTACCAGCGCGCAACTAACTGAAAAGACAAACTGATGCTGAAAACACGGATAATCACCGCCCTGGTCTTGTTGGCGGTCTTGCTGCCGGTTCTGTATCTGAATTATTTCCCCGCCTTCGCCGTGATCGCCACGGCGTTCTTCGGCGCCGCCGTCTGGGAAAGCTTCCGCATTTTCAAAAATCGCCAGGCGCTGCTGATTGCCGCCGTCTGGACTGCCGCCTTCGCGTATACGTTTTTTGTGGGTAACGGCATGGCGCAGCTCAATTTCTGGTTCGCCCTGTGCGTGGCCATCTGGCTGATCCGCTTCGTGCCCTCGCTGGCGACGGGCTTGCCGCCCACCGAAGGCCTGGGCAATACCTTGCTCAGCCTGGTCTACCCGGTCACCATCGTCGGCTGCTTCGTCGCCATCGTCGCCTTGTTCCTGCATAGCCCGCTGTACCTGCTGTCCGTGATGGCGCTCGTCTGGATCGCCGATATCGGCGCGTATTTCTCGGGCAAGGCTTTCGGCAAGCGCAAGCTGGCGCCAAGCATTTCTCCAGGGAAATCCTGGGAAGGCGCCATCGGCGGCGGCATCGCCGTGCTCGTCATTGCCGCCATCACCATCGTTGCCGCGCCATCGCTGCCGGTCCTGCAAGACACCTTCGCCGTGCAGCTGCAATTACGCCGCGGATGGCTGCTGGCCTTGCTGGTGCTGCTGCTGATCGTCGCCGCCAGCATCGTCGGCGACCTGTTCGAATCCCAATTGAAGCGCCGCGCCGGCATCAAGGACAGCAGCAACCTGCTGCCTGGCCATGGCGGCGTACTCGACCGTATCGATGCACTGATCCCGGTCTTGCCATTTGCCGCCCTCGTGGCCAGCTGGCTTTAAGGAAACTCATGCAATACATCACCATCCTTGGCGCCACCGGTTCGATCGGCGTGTCTACCCTGGACGTGCTCGCGCGTCATCCCGAGCAATACAGCGTGTATGCGCTGAGCGCGCATACCCGTGTGGCCGAACTGGCCGCCCAATGCCTGCAGTTCCGTCCCCAGCGCGCCGTCGTCGCCACGGCTGACGCCGCCCTTGAACTGACGCGCTTGCTGCGCGGGCAGGGCGTCGATACGCAAGTCGAGTATGGCGAGGCGGCCCTGTGCGCCATCGCCAGCGCGCCGCAAGTGACGGGCGTGATGGCGGCCATCGTCGGCGCGGCCGGCCTGGCGCCCACCCTGGCGGCGGCACGTGCCGGAAAGAAAGTATTGCTGGCCAACAAGGAAGCACTGGTGATGTCCGGCCAGCTGTTCATCGATGCCGTGCACGACAACGGCGCCGTGCTGCTGCCCATCGACAGCGAGCACAATGCGATCTTCCAATGCCTGCCGCACGCCCACGGCCGCGCGCCAGGCGCCGCCGGCGTGGCAAAGATCGTGCTGACGGCCTCCGGCGGCCCCTTCCTCACGCGCGACGTCAAGACGCTGGACAGGGTCACGCCGGACCAGGCCTGCAAGCATCCGACCTGGGCCATGGGACGCAAGATTTCCGTCGATTCGGCCACCATGATGAACAAGGGCCTGGAAGTGATCGAGGCGCACTGGCTGTTCGGCGCTCCGGCCGAGCAGATCGAGGTGCTGATCCATCCGCAAAGCGTGATCCACTCGATGGTGTCGTACATCGACGGTTCCGTGCTGGCCCAGCTGGGCAATCCCGACATGCGCACGCCCATCGCCCATGCGCTTGCGTATCCGCAGCGTATCGCTTCCGGCGTGGCGCAGCTGGACCTGGCCCAGGTGGCCACCTTGCAGTTCGAACGCCCCGATTTCCGCCGTTTTCCCTGCCTGGCGCTGGCGTTCGACGCCTTGCGCGCGGGCGGCACGGCGCCGGCCCTGCTCAACGCGGCCAATGAAGTGGCCGTGCAAGCCTTCCTCGACGAACAGATCGGCTTCCGCCAGATCGACCGCGTCATCGCGCATGTGATCGAGACGGTGCCGCATGGCGCCGCCTCCAGCATCGAGGCCGTGATGGAGCAGGACCGCCTGGCGCGTGCTGCCGCCCACGCGTATATCGCCCACAGGCTGGCTGCATGACGCTCATCACTACCTTGCTGGCCTTTATCGTCGCGCTCGGTTCGCTGATCACCTTGCACGAACTGGGCCACTATCTGGTGGCGCGCTGGTGCGGCGTGAAGGTGCTGCGCTTTTCGATCGGCATGGGAAAAGTGGTGTATTCGCGCAAGTTTGGCAAGGACCAGACGGAATGGGCGATTTCCGCGCTGCCGCTGGGCGGCTATGTCAGCATGCTCGACAGCCGCGCGCAAGACCTCAGCGACTTGCCGGAAAGCGAATTGCGCCGCGAATTCACGCGCCAGAGCGTGTGGCGCCGCATCGCCATCGTGGCGGCCGGCCCGCTGGCCAATTTCCTCGTCGCCATCGTGCTGTACGCGGGCCTGTTCATGCATGGCATCGAAGAACCGTCGAGCAAGCTGGGTCCTGTGGCCGAGCAGACGGCCGCCTATACGGCCGGCTTGCGCAGCGGCGATACGGTGGAAGCGGTGAATGGCAAGGCCGTGGCCAGCTGGTCCGAGCTGCGCTGGGAACTGATCCAGGCCGCCCTCGACAAGCAGCCGGCGCGCATCGAAGTGCGCCGTCCTGACCGTGGCCAGCAGGAAGCCACCTTGCCGACGGCCAGCCTGACGGAAACGGACCTGGAAGGCGACGTGCTGGGCAAGCTGGGCCTGACCCTGGCCCGTTCGGCGCCCACCCTGATGGAAATCATGCCCGGCGGCGCCGCCGCGCGCGCCGGCCTGCAGAAGGGCGACGAGTTGCTGGCCATCGACGAGCAGCCCGTGCACGACGTGGCGGCCGTCATCGCCACCCTGAGCCAGGCGCCGGGCCGGACCTTGCAATTGCAACTCTTGCGCCAGGGCCAGGACCTGACCTTGGCCATCACGCCGGAAGCCGTGCCGGGCGCAGGAGCAGAGGGAGCTGTAACAGTTGGTAAGATCCAGGCAAAGCTGGGACAGGTGCCGGATATGATCACCGTGGCCTCCGGACCGTTTTCCGCCGTGGGCAAGGCGTCCGCCAAGGTCTGGGATACCAGTGTCATGAGCCTGAAAATGCTGGGTAAAATGATCACCGGCCAGGTCTCGCTGAAGAATGTGACGGGTCCCATCACCATCGCCGATTACGCGGGCCAGACGGCGCGCATCGGCCTGGTGAGCTACCTGAGCTTCATCGCCTTCATCAGTA
This sequence comes from Janthinobacterium sp. FT14W, assembly GCF_009208755.1. Taxonomy (NCBI): domain Bacteria; kingdom Pseudomonadati; phylum Pseudomonadota; class Betaproteobacteria; order Burkholderiales; family Oxalobacteraceae; genus Janthinobacterium; species Janthinobacterium sp. FT14W. The sequence continues at coordinate 239,183 of NZ_WFLL01000002.1, forward strand.
TCAGTCTGGGCGTGATGAATTTGCTACCCATTCCTGTTCTGGATGGCGGGCATTTGCTGTATTATTCGCTGGAAGTTTTGACCGGACGCCCCTTGCCGGAGCGCGTAGGCGAGATTGCCCAGCGCCTGGGGATCGGTTTGTTGCTGACCTTGATGGTGCTTGCCGTCTTTAATGACGTGTTGCGATTGCTGAATTAGGGCCGTGGTTGATGCCATTGCGTGAGTCGCACAAGCAATCTTTTGTGTATGTTGTCCATTGATTTACCCATTGAATAACCCCAATGAAATTACATTCTGCTCGTTTTGCCCTGCCTTCCTTTCGTCGCAGCCTGATCGGCGCTGCCGTCATGGCCTTCTGTGCCGGCCACGCGCTGGCCGTCCAGCCATTCACTGTCAAGGATATCCGGGTCGAAGGGATCCAGCGTACTGAAGCGGGCACTGTTTTCAGCTACCTGCCGGTGCGCGTGGGCGAGACGTTTTCCGACGAGAAGAGTGTCGCCGCCATCAAAGCCCTGTATGCGACGGGTTTTTTCAAGGATGTGCGCCTGGAAGTCGACGGCGACGTGCTGGTGGTGCTGGTCGAGGAACGCCCGGCCATCGCTTCCGTGGAATTTACCGGCACCAAGGAATTTGAAAAGGACGTGCTGGTCAAGGCCCTGAAGGAAATCGGCGTCGGTGAAGCCAAGATTTTCGACAAGGCTTCCGTCGACCGCGCGGAACAGGAGCTCAAGCGCCAGTACCTGTCGCATGGCCTGTACGGCGTGAAGATCACCACCACCGTCACGCCGATCGAGCGCAACCGCGTCAACGTGGTGTTTGCCGTCGACGAGGGCGACGTGGCCCGCATCAAGCAGATCAACATCGTCGGCAACAAGGCCTTCAGCGACAAGGAATTGCGCGAACAGCTGGCCCTGAACACGGGCGGCTGGTTCAGCTGGTACACCAAGGCCGATCAGTATTCGAAGACCAAGCTGACGGGCGACATCGAGTCGCTCAAGTCTTACTACCTGGACCGCGGCTATATCGAGATGCAGGTCGACTCGACGCAAGTGTCGATCACGCCCGATAAAAAAGATATCTACCTGACCATCAATATCACCGAAGGCGAAAAGTACAAGATCGCCGGCACCAAGTTCGAAGGCGAGATGTTCGGCCGCGAAGAGGAGCTGCAAGCCCTGAACCTGATGCGCGAAGGCGAGATCTATTCGGGCGCGCGCCTGACGGCCACGAACAAGCGCATCCAGGACCGCCTGGCCACGTTCGGCTATGCCTTTGCCAACGTCAATGCCAATCCGGAAATCAACCGCGAAAAGCATGAAGTGGGCTTCACCTTCTTCATCGATCCGGGCAAGCGCGTGTACGTGCGCCACATGAATATCGCCGGCAACACCACCACGCGCGATGAAGTCATCCGCCGCGAATTCCGCCAGTTCGAATCGTCCTGGTATGACAGCAACAAGATCAAGCTGTCGCGCGACCGCGTCGACCGCCTGGGCTACTTCAAGGACGTGACCATCGACACGCCGGAAGCGCAGGGCACGACCGACCAGGTCGACGTCAACGTGACGGTGGTGGAAAAACCGACGGGTAACTTCCTGATCGGCGGCGCGTTCTCGCAGTCCGAGAAGTTCACCTTGTCGGCATCGATTTCGCAGGCCAACTTTGCCGGTAGCGGCAACACGGTGGGCATCGAGCTCAATACCAGCCATTACAGCCGTACGATTGCGTTTTCGCAAACCAATCCGTACTATACGGATGATGGCATTTCGCGCAGTTTTGAAGTCTACCTGCGTACGACGGAACCGCCGGCGCTGAACATCGGCAGCTACAAGATCAAGCAAACGGGTGGCCGCGTCAGCTTCGGCGTGCCGTTCTCGGAAGTCGACACGGTCTTCTTCGGCATCGGCGCCGAGCGCTCGCGCATCGAAACGGACATCACCAGCCCGATCCGCTTCAAGCAGTATGTGGTCGACAATGGCGGCCCGTCGGACGGTATCGGTTCGGCTACCACGAATTCCATCCCGCTGACGGCGGCATGGCAGCGCGACAGCCGCGACAGCGCCCTGACGCCGTCGATCGGCCGCTACCAGCGCGTCAATCTGGAGGCTGACCTGATCGGCGACCAGAAATACTTCCGTGCCATCTATGAGCACCAGTATTTCCGTCCGCTGTTCAGCAAGGTCACCCTGGCGCTGAAGGGCGAGATCGATTACGGCCACGGTATCGGCAATCACGTGTACCCCGTCTTCAAGAACTTCTACGGCGGCGGTATCGGTTCGGTCCGCGGCTACCTGAGTTCCTCGCTGGGCGCGGTCGAACCGAGCACCAACGATGCACTGGGCGGCGCTTCGCGCCTGATCGGTAACGCGGAACTGCAGATGCCATTCCCCGGTTCGGGCAATGACCGCAGCCTGCGCTGGTTCGGTTTCCTTGACGGCGGCCAGGTCTACCAGGAAGGCGAAAAAATGCGGATCTCGCAATTGCGCTATTCTGCTGGCTTGGGCATCAGCTGGATTTCACCGGTCGGCCCGCTCAAGCTGAGCTATGCCAAGCCGTTGAACGCCAAGCCGACGGACCGCCTGGAGCGCTTCCAGTTCCAGATGGGTACCGGTTTCTAACCGGCCATCTGAACGGGGGCGACAGCTTTTACTTTTTGACCATGGAGTATCATGAACACCGCATCCGCTACCCTGCCCAAGTCCCTTGCCGTGATCGCATTGTGCTGGAGTTCGCTGTTGCCGGTGCAGGCGCAGGCTCAGGAGTCGAAGATCGCCTGGATCAGCAGCGAACGTATTTATAACGAATCAAGGCTGGCCAAGCTGGCCAGCGCCAAGCTGGCCGAAGAGTTCCGCTCGCGCGAAAAGGCCGTGCAGGAACTGGCGGCCCGCTTCAAGGTCGCCAACGAAGCGCTGGAAAAGGATATGCCGACCCTGAGCGAGGCGGAGCGCGCCAAGCGCCAGCGCGAGTTTTTCGAGCTGGACAAGGAGCTGCAACGCCGTCAGCGCGAGTTCCGCGAAGACCTGAGCCAGCGCACGAACGAAGAGCGCAGCGCCATCGCGGAAAAAGCCAACACCATCATCCAGCAGATGGCGCATATCGAAGGATATGACATCGTGCTGCAGGAAGCCCTGTGGGCCAGCCCGCGCATCGACATTACCGACAAGGTCTTGAAGGCGCTGGACAAGTAATCGACACGGTTTGAAGCCTGCCAGTGCATGCGCTGCGTGCACTGGCAGGCGTATTTATAAAGGTAATCAGATGGGCACTCGACTAGGAGACTTGGTCGAACGCTTCGGTGGGCAATTGGCGGGAGATCCCAACCTGGAAGTGACAGGGATCGCACCGCTGGCCGACGCCGGCGCTTCGCACATCAGCTTTCTCAGCAATAGTAAATTCCGCGCACAGGCCGCCCAGAGCGGCGCCGCCGCGCTGATCCTCACGCCGGCCGACGACGCGCTGATCGGCGCCGAGTACGCAGGCGCGCGCATCGTCACACCGAATCCCTATGTCTATTTCGCGCGCGCGGCGCAGTATTTTGCCGCCCTGCACGATATCAAGGCCCCGGCCGGCATCCATCCGAGCGCCTTTGTGGACGCCAGCGCGCAAGTTGACGCCAGCGCCTCCATCGGCGTGCACGCGGTGATCGAAGCGGGCGCCGTGATTGGCGCCGGCTGCGTCATCGGCCCTGGCTGCGTGGTCGGCCGCGATGCCGTCATCGGCGCGGGCACGCAACTGCTGGCCAACGTGACGTTCCATGCGCGCTGCGTGATCGGCCGGCGCGGCATCATCCATTCGGGCGCCGTGATCGGCACCGACGGCTTCGGCTTCGCCAACGAAGGCGGCGTGTACATCAAGATCCCGCAGACGGGCAGGGTGGTGATCGGTGACGATGTCGACATCGGCGCCAACACCACCATCGACCGCGGCGCACTGGCCGACACCATCATCGAAGACGGCGTCAAGCTCGATAACCAGATCCAGATTGGCCACAACTGCCATATCGGCGCGCATACGGCCATGGCCGGCTGCGTCGGCGTGGCCGGCAGCGCCATCATCGGCAAGTACTGCACCTTCGGCGGCGCCGCCATGGTGCTGGGCCATTTGACGATCGCCGACCGCGTCCACGTGGGCTCGGGCAGCATGGTCTCGCGCTCGATCGCGGAACCGGGCCAGTACACGGGTTTTTATCCGCTGGCCAAGAACGCCGACTGGGAAAAGAGCGCCGCCATCGTGCGCAACCTGTCAAGCATGCGCGAGAAGATCCGCACGCTTGAAAAAACAATTAAAACACTGACCACGCAAGACGAAAAATGACTACTGAAAAAAAGACCCTCGATATCCTGGCCATCAAATCGCTGCTGCCGCACCGCTATCCGCTGCTGCTGGTTGACCGCGTACTGGACTGGGAAGCGGACAAGACCATCACCGCCATCAAGAACGTGACGGTGAACGAAGAGTTCTTCCAGGGGCACTTCCCGCACAAGCCGGTCATGCCGGGCGTGCTGATGATCGAAGCGCTGGCACAGACGGCGGCCTTGCTGTCGTTCCTGTCGATGGGCGTGAAACCGGACGAGAATTCGGTGGTGTACTTCGTCGGCATCGACAATGCGCGCTTCAAGCGTCCTGTCGAACCGGGCGACCAGCTGAAGATGGACGTGGAAATCCTGCGCGTCTCGCGCGGTATCTGGAAATACAAGGCAGTCGGTTCCGTCGACGGCAAAGTGGCGCTGGAAGCGGAACTGATGTGCACCATCCGCAGCGCGCAGGATGCGAGCCAGTCTGCGAGCCAGCCAGCGGGGCAGTAATGGCGGCCATCCACTCCACGGCAGTCATCGATCCGAAGGCCGAGCTCGACAGCTCGGTCGAGGTGGGTCCGTACACCATCATCGGTCCGCACGTGCGCATCGGCGCCGGTACCAAGGTCGGCCCGCACGTGGTCATCGACGGCCATACGACGATCGGCAGCGACAACCACCTGTTCCAGTTTTCCTCCATCGGCGCGCAGCCGCAGGATAAGAAATGGGCGGGCGAGGCGACGCGCCTGGAAATCGGCGACCGCAACACCATCCGCGAATTCTGCACATTCAACACGGGAACCGTGCAGGGCGGCGGCGTGACGCGCCTGGGCAACGACAACTGGATTTCGGCGTATGTGCACCTGGCGCACGACTGCCTGGTGGGCAACAACACGATTTTCTCGAACAATGCCCAGCTGGCGGGCCACGTGGAAATCGGCGACTGGGTCATCATGAGCGGTTTCGCCAATGTGCACCAGTTCTGCAAGATCGGCGCGCACGCCTTTGTCGGCATGAGCACCAGCCTGACGCAGGACGTGCCGCCGTTCGTGCTGTTGAACGGCAATCCGGCGCAGGCGCATGGCGTGAATATCGAAGGCCTGAAGCGCCGCGGCTTTACGCGCGAGCAGATCAACGGCATCCGCGCCGCGTATAAAATCATCTACCGTTCGGGACTGACCCTGGAAGAATCCAAGGCAGCCCTGTTCGAAGAAGAAGCGGCGTCGTCGCCCGAAGTGGCGGAACACATTCGCGCCATGCGCGAATTCCTTGGCGTGGCGTCGCGTGGCATCGTCCGCTGACCAGTCCAGCGGCCTGTCGGTCGCCATCGTCGCCGGCGAGGTGTCGGGCGACCTGCTGGCCAGCCGGCTGCTGTCCGGCCTCGTGCCGCAGCTGCCCGGCGCGCGCTTCCACGGCATCGGCGGCGAGCACATGGCCAAACAGGGCTTTGTTTCCGACTGGCCGCTGGACAAGCTGACGGTACGGGGCCTGTTCGAGATCATTCCCCGCTACCGCGAAATCAAGGGCATCCAGAACGCGCTGCGCGACCAGCTGCTGGCCGAGCGGCCCGCCGTCTTCATCGGCGCCGACTATCCTGGCTTCAACCTGGGGCTGGAGCAGCAGCTGAAGGAAGGCGGCATCCCCACCGTGCACTATATCGGGCCGCAGATCTGGGCCTGGCGCGGCGGACGCATCAAGAAAATCATCAAGGCCGTCTCGCACATGCTGGTGATCTTCCCGTTCGAGCAAGAGATCTACCGCAAGGCGGGCGTGCCCGTCACCTATGTCGGCCATCCGCTGGCCGAAATGATCCCCCTGCAGCCCGACGAGGCGGCCGCGCGCCGCACCCTGGGCTTGCCGGAAAACGCCAATGTGGTGACCCTGATGCCGGGCAGCCGCATGGGCGAACTCAAATACAATGCGGTGGCGTTCGTGGCCGCCTGCAAGCTGCTGCTGGCGCGCGACCGTTCCCTGCGCTTCGTCGCGCCCATGGCCGGAGAAAAGCAGCGCCAGTACTTTTTGCAGCTGGTCCGCGAAGCGGGCCTGCAGGACGTCGAGATATTGCTGACCGATGGCGGCTCGCACACGGCCATCTGCGCCGCCGATGCGGTGCTGGTGGCGTCCGGTACGGCGTCGCTGGAAGTGGCGCTGTACAAGAAGCCCATGGTCATCGCCTACAAGATGATGCGTGCCTCGTGGGAAATCATGCGCCACATGGGTTACCAGCCGTGGATAGGCTTGCCGAACATCCTGGCGCGCGACTACCTGGTGCCCGAGCTGCTGCAGAACGCGGCCAGCCCCGAAGCGCTGGCCGAGGCCATGTGGCGGCAGCTGAGCGACGTGCCCGGGCGCCTGCGCCTGGTGCAGCGCTTCACGGACATGCATCACAGCCTGCTGCGCGACAGTGCGCGCGAGAGCGCCAACGCGGTCATGCAGGTCATTACCGCCAACCGCAAGTAGCTCCCGATCACCGCTGCAACCGCAGTACCAACCAAAGATTCAACGTGAAAAATATCTATCCCGGCCTGTTTGACGACTTGCCATTCTCGCCCGACGAAATCGTCTGCGGCGTCGACGAAGCAGGGCGCGGCCCGCTGGCCGGCCCCGTCTTCGCCGCCGCCGTGATCCTCGATCCGCGCCAGCCCATCGACGGCTTGCGCGATTCGAAAAAGCTCACCGAAGCCAAACGCGACCTGCTGGCGCCGCAGATCAAGGCCAAGGCCCTGGCCTGGGCCATTGCCGAAGCGTCGGAAGAGGAAATCGACCGCCTGAACATCCTGCAGGCATCGATGCTGGCCATGCGCCGCGCTGTCGAGGCCTTGGCGACCGTGCCGACCCTGGCCCTGATCGACGGCAACCGCTGTCCCGTGATGCCGATACGCGGCATGGCCATCGTCGGCGGCGACGACAAGGTCGATTCGATTTCCGCCGCCTCCATCCTGGCCAAGACGGCGCGCGACGCGGCCCTCGTGCACCTGCACGCGGCCTATCCCGAGTACTGCTTCGACCAGCACAAGGGCTATGGCACCAAGCTGCACCTGGAGCGGCTGCACCTGCACGGCGCCTCGCCCGTGCACCGCCGCTCGTTCGCGCCCGTGCGCAATGTCATTGCGCTGTTTGGCGCGCAGGAGGTGGCGGCATGAAGACCATCACTTCGCGCGACAATGCGCAATACAAGGATTTGCTGAAGCTGGCGGGCAGTTCGCAGGCGCGCCGCAAATCGGGCCGCACCCTGCTCGATGGCGTGCACCTGTGCCAGTCCTACCTGCAGCTGCGCGGCATGCCGGAACAATGCATCGTCAGCGAAAGCGCCTTGCAGAACCCGGAAGTGGCGGACATCGTCGGCCAGCTGGAAAGCCAGCGCGCGCACGTACTGGGCTTGCCCGACGCGCTGTACAAGGCGGTGAGCCAGGTGGAACACGGCGTGGGAGTGATGTTCCTCATCGAGACGCCGGAACGGGCCGTCACGCAGCCGCTGAGCGTGTCGGCCGTGCTGCTCGATAATCTGCAAGACCCGGGCAACGTGGGCTCCATCCTGCGCAGCGCGGCGGCCGCCGGCATCACGCAGGTGTACTGCAGCGCCGGGACGGCGTTCTGCTGGTCGCCGAAGGTGCTGCGCGCGGCGATGGGCGCGCACTTCGTGCTCGACATCTTTGAAAACGTCGACCTGGCCGCGCTGGTTGCCAGCGCGAAGGTGGCGACCCTGGCCACCAGCGGCTATGCCACGCAGCGCTTGTACGACGTCGACCTGCGCCAGCCCGTGGCCTGGCTGTTCGGCCATGAAGGGCAGGGCGTGGCGGACGACCTGCTGTCGATGGCCACGCACCAGGTGGTCATTCCCCACCTGGGCCAGATCGAATCGCTGAACGTGGCCGCCTGCGCCGCCGTGTGCTTCTTCGAACAGCTGCGCCAGGGCCAGTCCTGACACGTTGAAAGCCAAGCCCGCCATGCCTGACCATCAAGTTCTGCCTTTGCTCGCCGACGGTGCCACGCGTGACGAGGCCTGGTGGCGCCAGGCGGCGGCGTTTTATCCCGCGCCGCCGGACGCCATCGTCAATCTCGAACACGGCTATTTCGGCGCCATGGCCGCCCCCGTGCAAGCGGCCTTCGAGCAGGCCGTGCGCTACACGAATGAGCAGCTGAGTCCTTTCGTGCGCGGCGAATTCACGCGCACGCATGTGGATATTCTGCGCCAGCGTGTCGCTGAACTGATCCATGCCGAACCGCACGAGATCCTGCTGACGCGCAGCGGCACCGAGTCCATGCAGGTGCTGATCACGCAATACCATGGCTTGGCGCCCGGCGATACCGTGCTGTGGAGTAATCTCGACTATCCTGCCATGCGCACGGCGATGCGCTGGCTTACGCAGCGCCGCGGCGTCACCAGCACGCAAGTCGCATTGCCCTTGCCCATCAGCGATGACGAGATCGTCGCCAGCTACGCGCAAGCCATGCGCCAGGCCGTCCAGCCCAGATTGCTGCTGCTGTCGCAGGTGGCGCCGGCCAACGGCCAGCAACTGCCGGTGCGGGAAATCATGGTACTGGCGCGCGCACATGGCATCGACGTGCTGCTCGACAGCGCCCATGCGCTGGGGCAGGTCGACGTGGACGTGCAGGCCATGGGCGTCGATTTCGCCGGTTTCAATCTGCACAAATGGCTGGGCGCGCCGGCGGGACTGGGAGTCGTGTACATCCGCGCCTCGCAGCTGCACAAGATCGAGCCGCATTTTGGCGACGACGATTATGCGCCAACGGATATCCGCAGCCGCCTGCACATGGGCATGCCGCCGATCGGCGCCATCCTGGCCGCGCCTGCCGCACTGGACTTCCATGCGCGCCTGGGCGGCACGCCGGCCAAGACGGAACGCCTGGCCTGGCTGCGTACGTACTGGGTCAGCCGCACCGCGCAACTGCCCGGCGTGCGGCTGCTGTCGCCGCTCGATGCGAAGCGGGGCACGGCGCTGGTGGCCTTTGCCGTCGACGGCATGCGTGCGCGGGAACTGCAACAGGCTTTATTGCACCGCTTCGGCGTGTTTACCGTCGAACGCAATATCGGCGATGCCGATGTCGTGCGCGCCACGGTGGCCATCACGACGCAGACCAGCGAACTCGATCAGCTGGTCGCCGCGCTGACGGTGCTTTCGAGCGAAACGAACGCCTGACAAAACCGTAGCGAGCGGAAGGGAGAGGTGGCCGAGAAGCGCAACCGTACTTCTAGTACGGTGAGCATCGCAAGCCGCCCATACCGACGCGCAGCAGGTTTGGTCAAGCGTTCTAGTACTCGCGGCGGTTCGGCTTGATCTCTTGCAGGATCGTCGTGGAGATCTCTTCGATCGACTTGGTGGTCGAGGAGAGCCAGCGGATGCCCTCGCGTTTCATCATTTTTTCCGCCTCGTTGACCTCGTAACGGCAATTTTCGATGGCCGCATACTTGCTTCCAGCGCGTCTTTCGTTGCGTATTTCCGACAAACGTTCGGGCGTAATGCTCAATCCAAAAATTTTATTCTTAAATTCCAGCAGGGCCGAAGGCAGCTTCTCGCGCTCGAAATCGTCGGGAATCAGCGGATAATTGGCCGCCTTGATGCCGTATTGCATGGCGAGGTACAGGCTGGTCGGGGTCTTGCCAGAGCGGGAAACACCCACCAGAATGACATCGGCCGAGGACAGGTTCTTGTGCGACTGGCCGTCGTCGTGCGCCAGCGAATAGTTGATCGCCTCGATGCGGTTCTTGTACTCCTCGCTGTCGACGATATTGTGCGAACGCCCGATGGTATGGGTCGACATCACGCCCAGTTCCTGCTCCAGCGGGGCGACAAAGGTCTGGATCAGGTCCATGTGCATGCCGCTGGACTTGCGGATCACGGCCGACAGGTCGTTCTTCACCAGCGTTGAGAAAATGATCGGACGCTGGCCATCGGCGGCGAACGCTTCGTTGATCTTGCGCGCCGCCTCGTAGGCCTTGTCCATGGTATCGATGAAGGGCAGGCGGATCTGGCGGAAGCGCAGATCGAACTGCGTCAGCACCGAGTGGCCGAACGTCTCGGCGGTGATGCCGGTGCCGTCGGAAACGAAGAAGACGGTGCGGGCCGCGGAGGGCAGAGGGGGGCGTGGATCTTGTGTCATGGGTTTTCGGATCGAGATTGTGCGTCGTCAATTTGCGCCGCACAAGGTAAAATGGCTGCAACGGTATGATTGTGCTGCACGACGCCAAGAATAACAAGAAGACTGTCTGTGCGCCGCGCGTAAAGATTTCTATCATCAGTAAGGGTGTCATTATGACTAACGCAGTATCGCAACAGCAGGAAGACAAGGACGCGGTGTATGTTGCCTCGTTCGAGCATTTGCGCATGACGGATGTCGAATCCGTCGGCGGCAAGAACGCCTCCCTGGGCGAAATGATCAGCCAGCTGGCGGAAGCCGGCGTACGCGTGCCTGGCGGCTTTGCCACCACGGCGCAGGCATTCCGCGACTTCCTGTCGTATAGCGCCAACGGCGGCTTGCCGCTGGCCGAACGCATCGCCCAGCGCCTGGAAGGGCTGGACATCGATGACGTGCGTTCGCTGGCGCAAGCCGGTGCCGAGATCCGTCAATGGATCGTGGAAACGCCATTCCAGCCACGCCTGGCTGCCGAAATCGACCAGTTCTACGCCAAGCTGGTGGCCGATTCCGACACGGAAATGTCGTTTGCCGTGCGCTCGTCGGCCACGGCGGAAGACTTGCCGGACGCTTCTTTTGCCGGTCAGCAAGAAACCTTCCTGAACGTGGTCGGCATCGACAATGTGCTCGACGCCATGAAACAGGTGTTCGCGTCGCTGTACAACGACCGCGCCATCTCCTACCGCGTGCACAAGGGTTTCACGCATGCTGAAGTGGCCCTGTCGGCCGGCGTGCAGCGCATGGTGCGCTCCGACCTGGGTGCGGCCGGCGTGATGTTTACCATCGACACGGAATCGGGCTTCAAGGACGTGGTCTTCGTCACTTCCAGTTATGGCCTGGGCGAAACCGTGGTGCAGGGCGCCGTCAATCCCGACGAATTCTATGTGCACAAGCCGATGCTGGAAAAAGGCAAGTCGCCCGTGATCCGCCGCAATATCGGCTCGAAGCTGCTGAAGATGGAATTCACGAACGAAGCGAAAGCCGGCCGTTCCGTGAAAACCGTCGACGTGCCCGTCGAAATGCGCAACCGCTACTCGCTGAACGACAGCGAAGTGGTGGAGCTGGCAAAGTACGCCGTCATCATCGAGAGCCACTACGGCCGTCCGATGGACATCGAGTGGGGCAAGGATGGCCGCGACGGCAAGCTGTACATCCTGCAAGCGCGTCCGGAAACCGTCAAGTCGCAGCAAAAGGCAAGCGATGTGCAGGAGCGCTTCAAGCTGAAAAGCACGGGCACCGTGCTGACGTCCGGCCGTGCCATCGGCCAGAAGATCGGCGCCGGCCCCGTGCGCGTGATCCACGACCCGGCCGACATGGAGCGCGTGCAGCCTGGCGACGTCCTCGTTGCCGACATGACGGACCCGAACTGGGAGCCGGTCATGAAGCGCGCGTCGGCCATCGTCACCAACCGTGGCGGTCGCACTTGCCACGCGGCAATTATTGCGCGTGAGCTGGGCGTGCCGGCCGTCGTCGGCTGCGGCAACGCCACCGACGTGCTGAAAGACGGCACCTTCGTCACCGTCGTGTGCTCCGAAGGCGACGAGGGCAAGATCTACGATGGCTTGCTGGAAACGGAAGTGTCGGAAGTGTCGCGCGGCGAATTGCCGAAGCTCGACACCAAGATCATGCTCAACGTGGGCAATCCGCAACTGGCGTTCGACTTCCAGTCCGTGCCGAATGCGGGCGTGGGCCTGGCGCGCCTGGAATTCATCATCAATAACAATATTGGTGTGCATCCGCGCGCGATCCTCGAATACCCGAACATCGATGCCGACCTGAAAAAGGCCGTGGAATCGGTGGCGCGCGGCCACGCTTCGCCAAAGGCGTTCTATATCGATAAGCTGGCCGAAGGCATCGCCACCATCGCCGCCGCGTTCTGGCCGAAAAAAGTCATCGTGCGCCTGTCCGACTTCAAGTCGAACGAGTACAAGAAGCTGATCGGCGGTTCGCGCTACGAGCCGGACGAGGAAAACCCGATGCTGGGCTTCCGCGGCGCGGCGCGCTACCTGTCGGCCGACTTCTCCGAAGCGTTCAACATGGAATGCGAAGCGATGAAGCGCGTGCGCAACGACATGGGCCTGACCAACGTGGAAATCATGGTGCCCTTCGTGCGCACCCTGGGCCAGGCCGAGAAAGTCATCGACTTGCTGGCGAAGAATGGCTTGAAACGGGGCGAGAACGAGCTGCGCGTCATCATGATGTGCGAAGTGCCGTCGAACGCCATCCTGGCCGATCAGTTCCTCGACCATTTCGACGGCTTCTCGATCGGTTCGAACGACCTGACCCAGCTGACTCTGGGCCTGGACCGCGATTCCGGCATGGAGTTGCTGGCGGCCGATTTCGACGAGCGCGATCCCGCCGTGAAAGCCCTGCTGGCCCTGGCCATCAAGGCTTGCCTGGCACGCGGCAAGTACATCGGCATTTGCGGCCAGGGTCCTTCCGACCATCCGGACTTCGCCGTCTGGCTGATGGAGCAGGGCATTGAATCGATGTCGCTGAATCCGGACTCGGTGATCGACACCTGGCAGAAGCTCGCTGCGCTGAAAGCGTAAGCGTCTTGTCCGCCTTCTGAAAACCCGCTGCCATTGACCTGGCAGCGGGTTTTTTTATGCCAGCCATGCCGGCGAGGCGATCACCATGCGGCGCACGCCTGTATTCGATGGCTTTGCGCCAGATCAGCTAAAATGATTCCACCAATACATTGAAACGGGAGTTCTCATGGCAAGCAAGAAACCGAGCAAAGCTGCAAAGATCGACATCGGCATTTCCGAAGCGGACCGCGCGAAGATCGCGGAAGGCCTGTCCGGCCTGCTGGCCGACAGCTACACCTTGTACCTGATGACCCATAACTTTCACTGGAACGTCAAGGGGCCCATGTTCAACACCCTGCACCTGATGTTCATGACGCAATACACGGAGCAGTGGGGCGCGCTCGACCTGATCGCCGAACGCATCCGTGCCCTCGGTTATCCGGCGCCGGGCACGTACAAGGAATTCGTCAAGCTGGCGTCGATCAAGGAAATCGACGGCGTGCCGCCGGCGCTGGACATGGTCAGCCACCTGGTGGCGGCACAGGAAGCGACCGCGCGCACGGCGCGCCGCCTGTTCCCGCTGCTGGAAAAGGCCAATGACCAGCCGACGGCCGACCTGATCACGCAGCGCCTCGATCTGCATGAAAAGACGGCGTGGATGCTGCGCAGCCTGCTGGAAGAGTAATTGCCGGGCTGGCGGCGTTAATTCGCCCCCGGCTATTGACGCCATCAGGAATTGCGTTAGACTGCTTGTATATAGGTGTTTGGCAAGAATAATATCAGGCAGTACTGCGCATTAAACCCCGTCGCTTATATAGGCCGCGGGGTTTTTTATTTTCGGATTCATAAAGATGGAGGCATCATGGCTGAATGGGTGGGCTGGTTTGTGGCGGCTGGCGCGGTATTGATCCTGGAGCTGTTTACTGGCACGTTTTATCTGCTGATGATCGCCATCGGCATCGGTGCAGGAGGATTGGTGGCGCTGGCGGGCGGCAATGGCAGCTGGCAGGCCCTGACGGCCGCCATTGTCGGCGTGGCGGCCACGTTATTACTGCGGCGCAGCCGTTTTGGCAAGGCGGCGCGGCGCGATGCGGCGCAGGACCCGAATGTGAATCTCGATATCGGCCAGAGCGTGACGGTTGCGCATTGGGTCGATGGCGCCGCGCGCGTCATGTATCGCGGCGCCTTGTGGGACGTGGAACTGATTCCCGGCAGCGATACGCAGGCGGGTCATTACACCATCCGCGCCGTGCGTGGCAGCCGTTTGATTGTTGGATAACCTGGAGAGTAGATTATGGAAGTAAGCATCGGAAGCGTCTCGCTGATCTTGTTATTGCTGGCATTGGTGTTTGTCTTCAAGACCGTCAATGTGGTGCCGCAGCAGCATGCCTGGGTAGTGGAGCGCCTGGGCAAGTTCCATGCGGTATTGGGTCCCGGCCTGAATATCGTCGTGCCCTTTGTGGACCGCATCGCTTACAAGCATGTGCTCAAGGAAATCCCGCTCGACGTGCCGCCGCAGGTATGCATTACGCGCGACAATACGCAATTGCAGGTCGATGGCATTCTGTATTTCCAGATTACCGACGCCATGCGTGCTTCATATGGTTCGTCGAATTATATTGCCGCCATTACGCAACTGGCGCAAACGACCTTGCGTTCGGTGATCGGTAAAATGGAACTCGACAAGACATTTGAAGAGCGCGACCACATCAATACGGCCATCGTGAATGCCATCGATGAATCGGCGGCGAATTGGGGTGTCAAGGTATTGCGTTATGAAATCAAGGATTTGACGCCGCCCAAGGAAATACTGCATGCGATGCAGGCGCAGATTACGGCCGAGCGCGAGAAGCGTGCCCTGATTGCCGCCTCGGAAGGGCGCAAGCAGGAACAGATCAATATCGCCAGCGGCGAGCGCGAAGCGGCGATTGCCCGCTCGGAAGGTGAAAAGCAGGCATCGATCAATCGCGCCGAAGGCCAGGCCACGGCCATCGTTGCGCTGGCGCAGGCCAGTGCCGAAGCGCTGCGCCAGGTGGGCGCCGCCATCCGCGAACCGGGCGGCGAGGATGCCGTCAACCTGAAAGTGGCCGAGCAGTATGTGGGCGCATTCGCGCAATTGGCGAAAACGAATAACTCGATTATCGTGCCGGCCAATCTGGGCGACATGAGCGGTTTGATCGCCACGGCGATGCAGGTGGTAAAAACGCAGAAGCCGAAAGGCGGTGTGGCTATTCCCTGATTGCCTGCCGGCCTGGTGAGTGGCAAGTCCGTAGCAAGTTTGTCGCCAATACTGCCCGCCTTATGGCGGGCAGTTTGCATTTGCGCTGCCTGGAATATATGGCGATGCCGGGGCAGCGGTATCTGCGTCCGGAACAGTAACATTGAAAATCTTTTCTTCATGTTATGCTGTGCACATTTTCGGGGCTATATGCTCTGCCGTGCGGCGCTTGTTTTTTCGATTGGAATAGAATCTGCTGCTCAAGCATGGCGATGATTGTGCCGATATCTGCGAGGAATACCAAGACGGTGTTTTGATGGCGCGATGTGCAATTGGCGATAGTATTGCCTCCATATATATATTTTCAATTGCCATTTGTAATTACTATAAATTGCAATGAAACAAAAAGTGCTGCAGAATAAATACTGCCGATGGTGCCGTATTGAATCGCAGGCGCACAAAGCAGAGTCGCCTGCGCAGCTTGTGCATGCGCGGTGGCAGTTCCCGGGATTGAGGATTTTCAGTGCTTGAAAGCCGGGGAGAGTCGGGTTCTTGGTAAAAGAATTGTAAAAAACAATCAAATCTTAAGAAAAATCACCTCAGTCGCGTTACAATTGGATAGAATTTAACTGTTCAGTTATATTTTTCAACTCACACAAGGAAATATCATGGATCTGTCCAGCTTATCCCTGTCCGAACTGCGTACCTTGCAGGACGACATCAAGAAACAAATGAAGAAACGCGAACAAGACGATCTGTCCAAAGCGCGCGAGCAAATCCTGGCGATCGCCCAGAGCGTGGGCGTTTCCGTAAAAGATCTGGTCGGCACGGGTATTCGCGCTAAAACCGGCACCGTCGCAGTACGTTATCGCAATCCGGATGATGCGACGCAGCAGTGGACTGGCCGTGGCCGTCAACCGAAATGGGTCAAAGAGTGGACCGATTCGGGCAAGTCGCGTGATCTGCTGAAGGTTTGATCCTGAAGGGTTAAAAAACCGTTCATTCGGATGCTTGTCCTGTGGAGTAGTACAGGTGTAGTACAAGGCAGCATGCAAGCATCCGGAACTTCCTTTATTCGTCATTTTTGGCCAGCCAGGCCAGCCTGATTCACCTCTGCTTATCTCCATGGTATTTTTGTCTATACCAGTTCCCGCCTTATCTCCGTCTTATCTGTTTGCTCCCCTGTTTTAATTCCGTTGCGCTGTGCTTTCCGCTTGCCGCAGGCAATGGGCAAAATAAAACCCGGCATATAGCCGGGTTTGCTGTTACGGACGCAGCACGCTGCGCGCGGTGCCGGATCAGCGGCGGTGCGACTTCATTGCCGCCTGCACTTCGCGCGCGCCATCGCGGTCGCGTTCTGCTGCCCGCTTGTCATGCTGTTTCTTGCCCTTGGCCAGGCCGATTTCGCATTTCACGCGGCCGCCCTTGTAGTGCAGGTTGAGCGGCACCAGCGTATAGCCGGAACGTTCCACCTTGCCGATCAGTTTATCCATTTCCGCGCGGTGCAGCAGCAGCTTGCGCGTGCGTACGGCTTCCGGGTGGATATGGGTGGAGGCGGTCGGCAAGGCGCTGATATGCGCGCCGAACAGGAAGAGTTCGTCGCCGCGGACGACAACGTAGGCTTCCTTGATTTGTACGCGGGCGTCGCGGATGGCTTTGACTTCCCAGCCTTCCAGCACGATGCCCGCTTCGTAGCGATCCTCGATAAAGTAGTCGTGGAAGGCTTTTCTGTTGTCTGCTATGGTCATGAGATGGTAAATGTGCGCGGGTCGGTTAAACTACTGTCTCGCGCAAGCGCGATAAAATCAAATGTATCCAACATCATAGCAAATGGTTCTTCAATGGCAGTAGTACATAAATCAGTTTTTCTCGGCTATAGCGCCGAACAAATGTTTGCGCTGGTGGCGGCGGTGGAGGATTATCCCAAATTCCTGCCCTGGTGCGGTGCGGTCGAGATTCGCGAGCGGGGCGAGAACACGGTTGTCGCCAGCGTGGGCATACATTACCACGGCGTGCGCCAAAGCTTCACCACGTCCAACGAGAACGTGCCGCCGAGTTCCATCAAGATGAAGCTGGTGGACGGTCCTTTCAAGACCCTCGATGGCGTGTGGACCTTCAAGGCCTTGCGTGAAGACGCTTGCAAGATCGAACTGGATCTGCACTACGAGTTTTCCAGCCGCGTGCTCGAGCAGATCATCGGTCCCGTCTTCGGCATGATCGCCAACAGCATGGTCGATTCCTTCTGCAAGCGCGCGGAGACGGTGTATGGCTGAAGCGGACATTGCGGTGCAGGTGTGTTACGCGTTGCCGGAAAGCACGTTCTTGCGCTCCTTGCGCGTGCCTGCGGGCACGACCATTCAGCAGGCCGTGGCGCAGAGCGGCTTGCTGCAGGCCATCCCCGACATCGACCTGGCCACCAATATGGTCGGCATCTATGGCAAGAAGAAGACGCTCGATACCGTTTTGCACGAGCATGATAGGGTGGAAGTGTACCGGCCCCTGCAGGCGGACCCGAAAGAAGCGCGCCGGCGCCGCGCCAGCAGCAAGCCTGCCAAGGGTTGAACGGGCAGGGCAGCCTGGCCCTGCCTGGCGGCGACATTTTTTGCTATTTTCAAATATCTTTTCTATGCTGCAAGGACGGAGGGCGCTTTTTTCTGTATAACTTGCTTTTAGCCACCACAAGCAAGCATCCATGCGGGTTCCAGTCGTTTTGCCGTTTGCATGGGCGAAACGTGGGCGAAAATACTAAGCGACCCCTGCCTTTAGCCCATCATTCATTTTGCAATACTGATCCGGCAACACGCCACCCTCCTGCTCAACCCAGCGGCCATACGTTCGGGTGATCATGGTCGTATCGGTATGCCCCATTTGCTTTGCCACGTACATCGCGTTGGCGCCCGTCGATAGCAGCGTCGACGCGAAGGTGTGCCTTGTCTGATACGGATTTCGGTAGCGGACCTGGGCCTTCTTGATCATCGCCGCCCAGAAGAGGCTCAGGCGCTGCGTGTTGTCCCAGCCCTGGCCGGTGGCAGGATCAAAGAACACAAGGCCGCCAGCGAGGAAGCTATGTTGTTTCTGCGCAACTAGCGCCTCGACTGCGCCGCGCCGCAGGTCGACCAGGCGGCGGCCGGCGCGCGTCTTCAACTCCTCTCGGGATTCGCCCATCACGCGCGAACGCTCCACTTTCGCTTTGAACCCGGCCCAATCGATCGATTCCCAGCGAAGCGCGATGTACTCGCTCGGGCGCATGCCCGTGTAAAAGGCAAACTGAAAGACGTTCCTGGCTTGGCCCTGAGCCGCCCCGAGGATGGCCGCAATCTCCTGTGCGGAAAACGGATCCACCTCGTATTCCGCCTTATACGCGTCGCGGTCTAATGTTTTTTGCAATTTCACCCGGTCCAGCGGATTGCTGTCGATCAAATCGTCGTTTATCGCAAGCTCCAGCGCGCCGCGCAGAGGGATGAGAATTTGACGGACCGAGGTGGCCTTCAGCGACAGATCGACAATCCAGGTGCGCAGCGCGGCCGGAGTCAGGTTGGTGAGCAGGGTGTCGCCCCATTGCTCCAACAGAATTTTGTTGAGCACGCGCTTGTAGCTTTTCAGCGTGCTGGGCGCGAGGATGCGCTCATAGATTTCGAACTGCTGTTTAAGCAGGTCGCCAACGGTTACATCCTTGCCCCGAGGTTGCAAGCCGAACTTCTTCAACTGCGTCGAATCAGGGAAGTACTTGGCATAGCTAAAATTTCCCAGCGCAATGGCGTTCAGGATCTCGCCGCGCAGCCGCTCGGCGTATTTGATGTTTGCCTTGCTGTGCGCGAACTTCAGCGTTTCCCGGCACTCGGTGCCCCGGTACATGAATTTTATGCGGATCGATTCGCTTTGGACGCCCGACCGGAGTTCGACGCCTGGCGGGCTGGACTTGCTTGTTCCCATTTTGCTACCCATTCTTCTACTGCCGGCAGGTTGATCCACAGCCGGCCATCCACAATTTTGCATTGATTGCCATCGAGCCATTTGCCAGCCTTGCGGCGGGCCTGCACGGAATCGACGGAATCGCCTGATATTTCGACGTAGCGCTCCAGCTTTACCCAGGCCAGAGGCTGGCGCTCCGCCTCTGCCTTGGCGGCTGCCGCGCGCGCATTGCGCTCGATGGTCTCGACCAGCTTGGCCACCATGTCGTGCTCGTTCATGTTCATGGTGCACTCCCGGCCGCCACATCACCGGCATGCCCGCTGCCACCGCATGCAGGGCAGTCCAGCTCGCCGCGGCCCAGTTCGGCGCCGTCGTTCATGAAGACCAGGCCGGCCGGCGTCGCCGCGATGGTCTGGCCAGCGGCGCGCGCAGCAGCGATGGCCTGCTGCGTTTCGGGCGAGAGTGGTGTGCGACGGCGCACGAGCTGGGCCGCCAGCTGCGCAATGCGCGTATCGCGCTCTCGCACCAAGCTTTGGAACGCCGGCGCTTCACAGCTGCGCGCGCACGGCGCCGGGTGTTCGCCTCCGGCTTGAAGTGCCTGGCGACTTGCTTCCAGCTCCTTCACGTGGGCTTCGGCTTTCTCGGCACGCTGCTGCCATGCGTGGACGCAAGTGCATTGCCCGCGCCATTCGCCGTCTATGCTATGAACGTCGCCAGTTCCACCGCAGGCGCTGCACAGTGCGCGCATTTCGGCGCAGGTGTCCACGCTTCCAGCAGCTCTTGGCGGGGCGATGGCTGGCGCTTCAAATTCATCCATAAGTGCCTTGCGCAGATTGGTGCGGGTGGCGGTGGTTTGCTTTTCCACGTAGGTATCGACCAGTGCCAGAATGCGCTTGCACCGGTTGATCTGGATCGAGGCTTTATCGTAGGCGCTCATGATGCCGCCTTGGCAGCGATAGCGGCGTCGATGGCAGAGTCAAGCCGCTCACCTTGGTTGATGAAAGTTTTATCAAGAGGCAAACCCGCGCCATATACGCCCCACACATCAGTGGCGAAGTTTGTAGGGAACTGGCGCAGCCAACGATACCGTTCCGCGTCTTTAGTATCACCCTTCAACGTTTCCAGTTCATCCTTGACGGTCTTCAAATTCACCATCAGTGCCAGGCCTGCGCGTACAAGCTCGGTTTTTTCTTCCTTGATATTGCCCTGCGCGGCTACCAGCACTTCTGCTGGAGGAGCTGGCGCGGCCGCCAGCATGGCGCGATATGCCGGCGCCATCGTAGCCAGCATGCCAGCCAACGCATCGACGGTCGTGCCCGGCGCCGTGTCCATCTGCATCAAGACGAGCGGCGCCGCCTGGCGTGCCAGGTCAATATCGGCAAGCGTTGCTGTTGGCCAGGATGCGATTGCGGCGCCAGCGATGATCTCAGGCGTCGGTTCAACCGGTACCAGCTTCCAGCCATCCGGCACGGCCAGGTGCTGCGGCGTTACGGCGACCGAAAGGGGAGCACCTTGCTCCAGCGCGGCAATACTAGCGTTGTTGTTCATTCTGCATGCTCCAAAAAGGTTATCTCGCTGGGCTGGCGCGGTGTCGCGTCGCCCATCAGGTAAATCACGGAAGACACGCCGCCGCCCAGGACCTGGGCGCCCATAGCGCGCAGGTGGTGCTGCTTGCCGTCGAATAGCACGGGCTGGCAGGTGTGGATCGTGCGCAGCACGGCGCGGTCCAGCTTACAGGCGGCCTCGGCCGGGGTTTCCGGCTGCTGCGCCGGGCTGCGGCTACTCACGTTGCCGCCGGCGCTGGGCGGACGAAGTACGCCACGGGACCATCGTCCTCGGTGTCGAAGATGGCCAGCAGGAACCAGTCTTGGCCGGCTGGCGTGGTGGGCTGCCACTCCTTCAGTGCGTCGGTATCGTCGTCCATGTAGCGCCCGCAAAGCGGTGCGGCATCGACCTCCATCCAGACGCGGGTGACTTCGACGCCGCATTCCGCCAACCAGGTGCTGAAAGCTACGGCACTGTCGTCGTCCGGCGAGTTGACCAGGGCAGGGTGGAAGTAGCTGCCATCCTCACGGCGCTCGACATGCACGGCTTCGATTAGTGTTTTCATATTTACCTTTCAGGTTGTCGCGGCCAGGACGCCCGCGAGGGTAGCCGCCACGTAAATCAGGATCAGAGCCGCCGCCAGGCGCGCGGTACCGGGGCTGCGCTCGCTGTTCGGCACTTCGTCGTTGTCGTTCACACTGCCCCCGTGATTGCAGGTTCGCTGGCTGGTGGCGCATACAGGGCTTGGAAGGCAGGTAGGTCATCGCCATGTACGCGGAAGCCTTCTTCGCCGAACACAAACCGCCCTGGCCAGCGGCCGCCTGGAAAACTGAAGTCGACATAAGCCCGCATACCGCCGCCATACGTCGGTATTCGAACTGCCACCCGGCCTCGATCAGCGCCCGGGCCGGCACAGGGCCAGGCGCATTTTGGTCGTATTCCTGTTTGCGCTCGCACGAATCGACGCCATCCCACTCGCAGCCGATTTCATTGCCACCTTCGCGGCGGGCCGCTGCGCTGCTGGTGGCGTAGCGAATCACGGTTATGTCCTCGCCGTCGCTGACCTGGTAGGCCCTCAGGCGCTTCATGGCGTCACCTGCACAGCACGGCCACCGCGCCACCGCCAGCCCGGCGCGATTTGGCTGTAGCGCCACATGCCCATGCGTTGGCTGGTGGAGATGGGCGGCCACGGCTTCCCGCCGCATTCCCATTCCGGGCCTTCCCAGTAATCATCAGGCAAGCGGGCATGGTCGTAATGCCTTACCCAGGCGCCGCGCGCCTCTTGACCTTCCCATTCATCAAAACTCATGTAGTGATGTTCAGGGATGCCGGTGATGCGCTGCCACATTCCATATTCGGCAGGACGGTGCTGACGCAGCCATTTGGCGCGCTTCCATGAAAATGGTTCGTCGATAACACCCGACTCGTTCGACGGTGTGTATTTCGTGGTGTCGCCGTGGCTGCGCAGCAACTGGACCGCGCGCTTCGCCTGCTTCTTGTAGATGCGCGGGTTCATGACGTCACCCGCTTGAACTCGATCACCCAAACCCATGGGTTGGCTGCCCAACTGCCGACGCCGTTGATGGATTCCCACAGATGCATGAAGTGCTCGCTCGGCGTTGCGTTGTAGTTGTAACTCGGGATTATGCCGTGTCCACCAGGTGTGCCTTCGGCACGAGCGTCGGCGTCGCTGCAGTCCTCCAGCCGCTCGACGCGCACGGATACGATCTCCAACAGGATCCTGCTGGCCCATCGCGGCATGTGGATGGAAGGCCGCCATGCAGGCTGTTCGGCTTCGTATGGGCGCTCATTGTCTGCTCGGTATACCAGCAGTTCGCGTGCCTTCGGCACTTCTAGGTATGGGCCTTTCTGCACCTCGAAGTGGTCGCAGTACCAAGTCTCGCGCCCCCACAGCTGGGAACCAGGCCCGCCGTGTGGGCACGCATCATCGAAAATACTGGGATATTTCTGGAAGCTATCTTCGATGCGTATCATTGACTGCGCCGCATTCGACGGCCACCAGTGCTTGCCCGGCTCACTTGGGATTGCCACCGGCTGCGGCTTCATGATTCGCCGCGTCTGCGTCTTGCTGCCGTCGAGTAGGGCGCGCACCATCGGCGCGCTGAAGAGGATTGGCTTTTCTGTCATGATAGGATTTGTCTCCTTTTCTCTAAATTTTTTAAGGCTAAGATGCTTGATTCCGCCAGTGATGACGTACATACTTTCCATTTCGATGCGCCTAGTTATGGCGGGTGCCGAGTTCTTGCAAGCCGCGACGGTGATGAGGTGCAGACGGAAATCCAGTACATAAAATATGAGACAGTAGCGGTTCAAATTCGCATAATAAAAATCGGACCAAAGGCAGGTCGTTCCGGCACTTGGCACATGGAATACGCGGTCCGAGTGGCAATCGCTCTGTTTTTAAAACCCGGTCTTGAGGTCAGTATTAAGGACGACAAAGTCATTGCTAAGAGCGTCGCACCTTGGCAAGGCGATATCACTTAATATCCTGGATTCATGTTGGCGCTTCAGCTACTACGCTAAAGTCCGCCTCCGCTTCCACCGGACGTAGACGTGGAGTGTTGCGCCAGGTGGCGCAGATGACAGTTTCGGGTGCGCCGTCACTTTCGAAAGTTTGGTTGTCCATCACCAGCAAGAAAAAGAGGGGGGCGCTCATGTTGCTGCTCCCGGCGCAGCCAGCACCGTTCGATTGCCGTTTGATGCCATGCCGCTCACCACGCCCATCGCCTCCATGGTTTCCAGGAGGTTGCCTGCTCGGTTGTAGCCAATACCCAAATACCGCTGCACCAGCGATATCGATGCGCGCTGCCGGCTGCGCACCAACTCGACGGCCTGGCCATACATCGGGTCGCTCGCGCTGCCGTCGCTTGGCGGCACGGTGTCGGGCGCCTGGCCGTTTAATTCGAGCACCACGCGTTGTTCGCGCACTGGTTCGTGGCCTTTGGCCGGCGCGGCGTCAACGGCCGGGCCCGGCGGCCGCGCATCTACCTCGGCTTCGCCACCCAGTGCCTCGACCAGATCGGCTAGCATCTTGGCCAGCTCGCCCGTCATCAGCGCAAAATCGCTGTCGAAGCGCTCGTCGTCGTTGCGCGTGGCGCTTTCCTTGATGATCTCCAGCGGCTTGACGGACTTGATGGTCAGGCTCTCGTCCAGTACGAAACCTTGCCAGCTCTGCAGTCCAGCCCAGCTCGCGGCCATAAAACGTGCCGCTGCAAGACGCCATACGCGCATCTACTCGCGCCAGCTCATGGGCTAGATTCGGGCTTCCTGCCCAGGCTGTCGCCACAAAATTCCCATCCTCAAACTTGATCGACACGTTGTACTTGCGCAGCGTTGCGCGCGCTGGTGGGGCGGTGAACAGGCCGGGCAGGGAGTCTCGGGCGCTCATGGCGCCACCATCCACCAGGGGGCCGGTGTAGTTGCGGTACGCCTCGGCGCGCATCGCTTCGGCAGCGCTGCATTCCAAATACTTCAACTGACCAGGCGGCATGGTGGCGCCGAACGAGTTGCAGATCTCCAGGTGGCGAGGGCAGTCGATGCTTGCAACCAGGCCGGCGC
The DNA here is from genome assembly GCF_009208755.1 of Janthinobacterium sp. FT14W. NCBI lineage: Bacteria > Pseudomonadati > Pseudomonadota > Betaproteobacteria > Burkholderiales > Oxalobacteraceae > Janthinobacterium > Janthinobacterium sp. FT14W. The sequence continues at coordinate 263,418 of NZ_WFLL01000002.1, forward strand.
AATGGCCGTCATTAGTAGTTTTCGCGGCGCTGATGTTCGGGATGATCTTCATGGCGATTAGCCGCGCGCTGGAATTGTGATTGCTGGGATCACTTCGCCGTGGGCGACGAGGACCGCTTCGAGTGCTGCGAGCTCTGCTGGGGACATGTCGTACTTCTGTGTTTGCTTGTTTGATGACGAATATTAGTCTGACTGATATCATAATATAAACAGTCGGACTAATAAGATATGGAATATTTATCGACGGGCGAAAAAAAGCCTCGAATCGTCGAGGCTGGTATGGAAGCTTAGAAGGGTAGTTCGGGCGGCGGTGGGCGCCGGTAGGCCTGCCATTTGATTTTGTTTGCGTTGATCTGGCTGATCAGTGGCGCGATTTCGAACGTGGCGTAGCTACGGGAGAAGCCGCCGACGCGCGGTGCTAGGAGCAGGATGGGGAGGGTCGGGAAGAACAGTTGCGCATGCACCAATGCGGCCGGGCCTGTGGACGGCCAAGTGTGCTCTGGCTCGACCTGGACCACGACCAATTGGATCTGTTTAATCTTGATGATGGTGGCACATAGTTGCATTTAAGGTAAAGCTTATATTTCAAAAAAATAATAATATAATTTTAAATTAAATAATTTTTACATTAACTCTAGATGTCACTAGTCACCTCGTTGCCGGGATTGGTAAGCCGGTAATGTGCTTTTGGATCCCTAGTATAAGTTCCAGGTTCAAAAACTAATACGCCCTTGACCACAAGTTTTTCTAAATCTTTTTTGCTAGTTGCCCATGTTCGTCCGGTTACTCTCTGTGCTTCAGAGACCTGAATTGTGGAGTTTCTAAAAGCGTAAGCTGCTATCTTAATTTCATGCTCTTCCAGCATTCGCCATAAATCTACCCCGAAATGATGTGCGACATCTCTGTCAGATGCTCTTCGATGTGTTTCTTGATCATTTCGCAATGTAACTTTAACTACGACTCCGTGGAAAGTTTCTTGCCTGAAAAGTGGAGCTGGAAGTTGGTACTCCATCATGCTATCCCTAATTCGGCGGGTGCCTTCACGCGCCATGCGAACGTAGCCCAGATATCTCAAAGCGTCCATCAAGTGATGATTTCTTGAAGAGCGCGTAACATAAATGGTTTTCTCGTTCACCGGTGGAACGAATCCACCAGGGCTCTCTATCTCCATTCGATCAATGAATAATTTAACAGTTATTTCTGTTCCGCTGAAACTATATGAACGGTGCACACAAGCGTTCACAACGGCTTCAAACCATGCCCACTGCGGATATTCCGGGGTTGTTACAAACTTTCCATCCTTATTAAGCCAAGTTACGTCATAGATCTGCGAAGATATTACCTCCTGCGCCTCTCTAATCAACTTTACAAGATTTCCTTCAATTACGCGATCTCTCAGAGGATTATAGTTTTCGCCAGATCCTTCAGATGTGCTGTTAAATCTCAATACACGAATTCGACATCCGGGAATCGTCAAGGCTGGGTCATTTGCAGCAAGTAATACCAAGCTATTTAGTGGCTTAAGAATGCCGTTAATATTTTTAATCAAATGACGATCGATTAATATTTCATCATTTTTCCAATCGGGGCGTTGCTCGCGCTCACGGAATACATCGCAAAAATCCTGGATAATTCGTAGGTTAAAATCTCTCGGGTACTGATAAAGATCTGCAACTGTCAGCTCAAATGATAGCTCTTGGCGAGTGGCACGGAAATCGCGCTTTTCCTCCTCGCTCATTTCGTGCTTACTATCGCCGTATCTTATCCAAGCGGAACCTTTATTAGTTTCAACGAGACGGCCTACATAAGGAATGTATATAGCCAAACAAAATTCTTGCTTGCCGTCGACTATGACCGGAATCTTTTTAAACTCTGGTTTTGCCATCGGGCAATGACTAATGTGGCACCGTTCAACCTTATTAATCTGCTCAGCACTGAAATGGCAACCTTTTATTTCCCCATTGTCCGCAATTCCATAGACCAATAAGCCACCATCAGGTGTATTTGAAAATGTACTGTAATAGATTGCGAGATCATCGAGATTGGGAGCCTTATGATTCTTGCGTTCAAACCTTCGATCTTCCTTGAAATATTCAAGGATGCGCTGGGTCATGTGAACCCATATATCGCGAGGAATCCATAAGTTGCGATCCTCAGTAGGCTCATCCTCGTCAAAATTAAAAGAAGTTTGTTGCATTTTGAAAATCCTATAGTCAAACCTGTGGCTGACACATTTTACCAATTTTTTTATAGTTTTTTTAATAATAATTCAGGGGTGTCGAGGTCAAGCTCGACACCCCTGATTGAGCGGCCGTTTGTGCAAACGAATGTTGGTGGGAGCGCACCTATTGAATCAATCTCACGCCTGAAGTCGGAGAAGCCATCCCCATCAACTTACCCTTGCGATAGAACATGATCCCGCGCGTAGCACCACCTAGACACGCATCCATATCAGCATAGGTCGTGATCATCTGCAGGCGCTTCGCCTCAGGCTGCTTCTCGATCGCGTAGACCCAATGCACAGCAAGGTGATCGCCTTCGATTTGCCACTTGGCAAATTCACGGATGCCGAATTGAACCTCCTGAGCTGCCATCTTGCTGCAGGGATGCGGCCTACGCATAGATACAGGAACTGGCTGCTCACTGACAGCTGGGCCTGTGAAGTGCGGATTTTTCGTACTGCTGAGCAGCTTACAGGCGTCTGCCGGCACGGCCTGGCTGACGGTGTAGGCGCGGCCAGTTGCTGCGTCGGTGCATTGCCAGGTCTCGGCATGAGCAGCGGGCGCGGCCAGCACGGCTGAGAAGAGCAAAAATAATCTGGGAATCATGTGATTACCTACGAATTTGTTCGTACTCATTTTGCAGAAGCTGACAGGCGCCTTGGGCAATCTGCGCCTCACGAGATCCGACAGGTAAATTTTCGGTCTGCTCCCGGCAATACTTCACCGCATACCAAGCCTTGAACTCTTTTTCAGAGGCTTCTTTTTGTTCGCTCGATTGGGCGCTGGCCGGTTGGCGGTGCATAGCCCAATAGCCAAAACTGACCATCGTCGCTACTGTAATTGTCAGCAGCCAGAATAACCCTTCTCGCAGACCTTGCCTTTTTGCGCGATCTGGCGCAGAAATATCACTCATAGCCGATCCTTGAAGTTGCGCGGCTCGAATCGCACGACGCGGCCAATCACATCGTACTCACCGGTACGGCAGGGCTCTTGTCGGAAGTCGGGATTCTCGGAAGCCAAGTACCATTCCCGACGGTCATATTTCAAGCGCTTAACAACCGACTCGCCCTTGTAATTTAAGGCAAATACGCCACCATTGACGCGGCTCTTATCCTTAATATTCACAACCGCCACATCCCCTGGATACATTATCGGCACCATGCTGTCACCTTTGATCTTGACGGCGCGCAGCTGGTCAGGTGACAAATCGTTTTCTTCGAGCCACTGGCGTGGCACATGCAAATGGCCTCCGTCCTCGAAAAGATGATCAATCTCAAAGCCGGTAATGCCCGCCCGTACGTGCTCAGGGACCATCCTGATGGCCACCATCACGGGCGCCTGGTTGTGGTCACCAGTCACCCGGCGCAGCCCAGGGAAATGTGTGGTTACCTCTTCGTCTGAACTTGGCGCCACGGCATGCGCAACCATTTCGGCTTCGCTCGCCAGTGATGGGCTGAACTCAGTAAGTGCGACACCCAATAGCTGCGCGAATTTTATGCCGGCTGCGACGTTTAACGGAATTCGACCATTTAGATACTGCGCGAGCGCACTCTGACCGAAGCCCAGCGCGCCAGCTGCTGCTTCCTGCGAGCTAGGGAGTTTCTTTTCTTTCTGCGAGTGTTGCCACTCCTTGAAAAGGTCTTTAAGTCTCGCCGCATCGGCAAGTTGTTCTTCTGATAGTGGGAGGGCTGGCATCGTGCCAGATTATAAGGAAAGCTAATAAATTTCAAACAGTCCGACTGTTGATATAATTTATCACTCGGACTAATATTTATTTCATGAACCCAATCCAAACGATTCGTGGACGACTGCGCGTGACCCAAGTCGCATTAGCAAAGGCCCTTGGCGTTACTCAAAGCAACGTTTCTCACTATGAGCAAGGCCAAGAAATGCCGCCGACGGTGGCCAAACTGTTGATTGCATACGCTGCGGCGCTGGGCGAAACCGTGACTTACACCGACATTTACGGTGAGCCGATTTCCGCCTCACGTCGTGATCAGCTGCCGGGCCACTCCGGTCGCCAGCCGCCGACAACCAATGCCATCTTCGACACCGTGCCTGCGCGCGCCGCCGTCGGAGTCGACATGGGCGCGAAGCCATGATCCGCCTGATCCCAATTTCCCCATCGCGCCCGGCGGCCGGCATCGTGCGCATCCCGCTGCTCGAACCGCACCAGCTGCTGCCTGGCGTTCCGTTCGATGAATCCCTGAAACAACTGAAGGAGTCAGCATGAACAAAACCGAGATCCACGCGAATTGGCGTGTCCTGCCAGTCCATCTGGTCGCCAAGCTGTTTGGCGTCCTGGTCAAGGTTGAGGGAATGCCACTCGGTTCGGCTCGCATTTACCGGGCCAGCCCGCAGGTATCCGCAAAAAACGGCTGCGGCGGCTCACCAGCACCTACTGGCGGTCCCCTCTCGAAATCCATTCTTGAAGATGAGATGAGAAGGCGCGGAGTTCTTCGAGATACCCCTCCGGGTACTGCGTGAGCAGAGATAGGTCGACGACACGTTCCGTGTTGCTTTCCAGCGCGGATAGCCTCCTCCAGCAATTCCGCCAGCGCTGACCGCGCCGCCGATATCCTGGCCACGGTCAAGCGCTGCAGCGCCGCCACCATCATCGATATCGCTGACGATTTGGCACTACATCGTGAAACGGTTCGCAAGCGCCTGGCCGCTTTGGTTGCCACCGGCAAGTTGATCCTCATCGAGGCCGCCGCGACTCACTCGCGTGCCCTGTATGGTGTGCCCGACCTGGACGACCAGGCCGAATTCGATCTGTACCGTACCCGCACCAACAACTGGCCACGTGGCCAGCACGGCCGGGATTGCTTGGTTGTCGCGTTATTCGGCGCGCCAGTAGCAATGATCACTACCAGCCCACCATGTGCTCATTTTGCGCCACAGCCTGCAGGGGCGCATTCATGAGGCGCGATGCCTTCACCCTTTCTCTTGACCTCGGCAGCGAGCTCATCATCGATAACTTCGCCGGCGGCGGTACCAGCACCGGCCTGGAGCAGGCGTTCGGCCGCCCGGTCGATATCGCCATCAACCACGATCCCGAGGCGCTGGCCATGCACGCGGCCACCCTGCCATGCCCGTCGATCTTCGAACGCGACAAGCCGCTGGCGCCTGCCACGCTGCGCCGCATCGCCAAGGGAATCATGCGCTACGTGGTCGACGCGGCAGATCCGTTCATTGTTGGTGCCGGCAGTCCGGCGCGCGCCGGCGAGCCGCGCCCGACTGCGCGGCCGTTCGGCACGCTGCTGGCGCGCAACGACAGCTATTTTTGCGCACCTAGTACCACGCCGCCGAGGTGCGCGCGTTCCTGCTGAGCTACTACGGCACGGACCAGGCGCCGGAGATTGACGGGCCGCTGGCCACCGTCACGAGCCGCGACCGCTTCGGTCTAGTGACGATCCACGGTCAGGACTATCAGATCGTGGATATTGGTTTGCGCATGCTGCAGCCGCGCGAGCTGTTCCGGGCGCAAGGGTTCCCTGACGATTACATCATTGGTGACGATCCGGCGCAGGGCCTGAAGTTGACGAAGAGCGCCCAAGTGCGCATGTGCGGCAATTCGGTTTGCCCGCCCATGGCCAAGGCGCTGATCCTCGCTAACTTCGCGCATGAGCGCGAGATTACGAGGGTGGCGTAATGCTATTCATCGTTTTCACCGTAAAGATCGAGTTGAGACGGCGCGACAGCGTGGGGCTGCGCAGCATCGTTCATCTGCCGCGTTATCTCATTAATTCGATCGCCCAGGTCAGCTACCCACTCAAGCCAGATTCGCCCGATAGCAGGCGGAAGCGGGCGGTCCGGATTTCCCATTCCTTGCACGTAGGCCTCAATGTCGCTCTTTACCATCGAAAATTGCGATTGGGCGTATGCAAGTTTAGTGGCGCAGTTATCGGACATGCTTTCGAGGGCGAGCAGTTCTTTAGTGCTTGCAGGTTCATACCCAATGCTTACAAAGTTTGCAGCAATTTCATGCGGCCTCCCATGAAGCATGTCATCCCAGTCTGTAAAAGTCAGGGTTGCCTGGAAGCAACCGATCTGAAAGGCGAGCATCTTCAACCGAGGCGCCAATGCAGCGGCGACTATAAACCCCCGCGCCGCCTCTTGACGCTCGCGCCGTCGAGTCTCCGAAGTGGCCAGCCACGTCGTTCCCAGCAAGGTCCCTACGGTGCCAACTGCGGCGATCCAGTAAGCCCATTCTGCCGTATTGAGACCCGCGTGCAGGCCAGTGGTGATAAGGGTGCAAGCGAGTCCCAACGCAAACAACGGGTACCTGACAATCCTCGTTTTGAAATGATTGATTGTTATTGTCATAAGGAAATTCTAGCATGATCCCGGATCTCTCAAAGACTACCCGCCAGCATTTGGCGAATCAAAAGGCGCCGGTGTTCTCGCTGATCCGCCAGCGCTGCATCTGCGGCAAGGTCAGCACCGCCAAGCAACTTACCCAGCACGGCAAATGCGCCGCCTGCGCGCTGACTGCTGTCCGTGACGCGATCATGCCTGGCGACTTCGCCAAGCTGCATCACATGCTTGGCGCAGTTTCTCAATACCCGAAAAGCAAGTGGGGCTGGCACAACTACTTTGCTGCCGGCAGCGGCCAGCAGCACGAGGCCATGCGGCGCTTGGTGGCCGCCGGCCTAGCCACGACTGGCCGTGCCGCCAACGAAATGATCTATTCCCATGCGAACCGCCTGGGTTGTAAGGCCGCTGGCCTCGACGCCGCTAGTATCATGTGCGCGATGGAGGATTAATTATGAATTTAATCACTTTTCCATTCTCTAGAGCAGGTATGTTTTTAATAAACGATCAAACCGATTTTGGCATCATTATTTCGCTGATTTTCGGTTTATTTAATAAAAATATCAAAAAGATAATTTTTCAATGAGATTGTTTTAATTTTAATTTAATATTATGAATTCACTATTTCGTTTGGCGCTCATACCTATCACTTTAAAGACGCGCTTAAGATGATTGACTTGTTTTTCTATATTTTTTTGAGCTACAGCAGGATCCGAGTTTGCGAGCATCAATTGCAGTTTACTCGATTGCACTGAAGGATTTTCCGTTTTCACTCTCCATTCAGACAAAGCTACATCAAATTCCCTGATAAGTTCGATAAGCTTGTTCATATCCTTCTCCAACTTCAAAAACCGGTTTACTGCCCTGTAGTTACCGAGCTCAACTGGTCGAATTTCTTTGAGAAGAATTTGCGCCGTCACTATCATATCGAATTCAAAGGCTTTGCGTTCATACTGAAGATTCACAAAAACGCGTTCCACAAGCTTTATTCTACCCATGCATACATTGCAGATTCCGAGAATGGCATCCCTTCTGTCGTTCAGTGTGGTTTGATGAAGATCCAATGCTACATTCCGCGCATGGCGAGCCTGGCGTTCACCGATAATATATGCGCCAAAAATAGCCCCGATGGAACCAATAGCCCCGACCCAATAGGCCCATTCGGAAGCGCCCATTTTGCATCCATTCTGTCCGACTGTGCACCAAGGGATCCAGAGAGCAAGAGCACAGCCAACCAACGTAATTGCAATAAAGGCAATAGAAACACTCAGAAATACGCGCATAAAAATTATTTCTCCAATCAAAGTTGGCGGAATCGTAACACGCAAATTATTGGCAGTGGGAAATGAAACGTTCACCCATGAAGCCTGGCAAGCCCTTGGTGCGCACGCCATTCAAGCGAACCGCGCCCATGCTGGCGCCGGCCGTAGCGGGCCTGCTGCAGGGCAAGCAGGACCAGACACCGGACGATGCCGCGCGCGCGCAACTTGCCGCGATAAAAAATGATTGCTGACGGTGCTGCGGCGAAGGAGGCGGCGCGCTTGGAGGGCGTCGAGCAGCAACGCCTGGCGGACGAGGAATTCAAGCGGTCGACTGCCGAGCGTGTCCAGCTTTACCTGGCCGGCGGCAGAAATGCAGCTGGCCCGGCAAGCGCGAATGCCGCTCAGGATTTGCCAGAGGCACCGCCGCACTGCGCAAGGACCATGGCCGCTATGAACGACGTACCTACTAGAAAAAACGGCTTAGAAGGCTTTAAATGAAAAATCAAGAAAACGAAATCGCTGCAAACAAACACCTGGCCCAGCTACTGGGCTGGTCCAACTTGATCGAAGTGGGCGGTGCCCTGGTCGGTACGCCGCCGGCGGGCGCTGCCCAAAGCCGAGGTCAAGCCATGGTGCCGGACCGGATGGGCGACTGGGCGGCGGCCGGGCCGCTACTCGCGAAGTTCGAGATCCGGTTGATGCCGCCGGCTTTCTGGAGTGGTACCGGCTCTATCCGGACAAGGATGCCGCGGCGCGCGCCGCAATCGTCAAGGCGGCCACACATCGCCTGGAGAAAGCGCTATGATGGCGCGTGGCTTGCAGGCGCTAGGTCGCCTCAAGGTCGGCGCCATGAATCAGACCGAGGCGGCCTACGCCAAGACCCTGGAGCTGCGCAAGGCCGCTGGCGAGGTGGCCTGGTACAAGTTCGAGGGCCTGAAATTCCGACTTGCCGACAACACTTTTTACACACCAGATTTTGCCGTGCAGCTGACCGACGGAGCGCTGGAGGCGCACGAAGTGAAAGGGCACTGGCAAGACGACGCGCGCGCGAAGATCAAGATCGCGGCCGATATGTACCCGCTGCGTTTCGTCGCAGTCCAGGCGCTGCCGAAAAAGGCGGGCGGCGGATGGAAAGTTGAGGAATTCTAATAATGAAATGTAGACCTGCAAGCAGTTATCCTGCCGTCGACGAAGAGTTACCCATGCTGATATAGCACAGATACTCTTCTTGCATTGAACGAAAAATATCAATGTTCTAAATCAGCGACAAGAGAATTTATGCTGATCCGGATCCTCCACAGCAGCCACATCGTTCCCCTGAAGGGAGTGCTGAGATGGTATTGGCCTTCGCCAAAACCCTGAAGGATTCTGAAATATGTTGCAACCGTTTTCGCTGAAACCTAATTGTTACCATTTCCACATTGCCATCTTCATCGGTCAACAGTACCTCTTGCTCGGAAGTGATGGTTCTCTCTTTCAAAAATTCGGCAGCGACGGCATTTATTACCTGCTTTTTTATCATGATGATATCCTATTATGGAGTTAGTCGTCTTGCATTAACTCGTATATTATCGAGTTTTCGGTAAAATTGTACTGCTGATAGATTCTCTAGTAGTAATTTTTCTCCATTTATATTCAATCCGGGAATCGCAGGACAGCTTTTTATACTCTCATAATGATTTATAAATTGATCGGTAAAAGTTCTCAAAATAACCTTCTCATCAATCATTTCTCCTTCGCAGCAAATGGCAACCAATTCTAATGTATTGACTATTTTTATCGCATCTCCTGTGATTGGCAATAAAGGGTCAAATTTCCGGAGACTTGACATGTAGTCCCAAAGAGGGATTATTAGTTGTCTTTGGGCTAATAGTTTTTGATTTTTGTGAACGGTATAGGCAACCCATAGTCCGGCGCATGTTGCACTTCCGGCTAGTAACGATCCGATTGCAGAAATTATTTCAAGCACTGGCTTGCTCCATAAGGACGGTTGAAAATTCGCTATCATACAATATGTTTCCATAATGAAATCTATCGAATTGTATCAAAAATAAATATTGCATGTTTTGTTTTTGGAGAATTAATATTAAATTCTGCAATTAATATCCGCTAGTGCTAATTATTGAATAAAATTTATATTTTTCTGTCTGGGCATGTATTTTATTTGGTAAGTGTAAATTTCCGCATTTTATGTGAGTCATAAAGTGAAATTGGTATATGGGGAAAGGATTGGCCTTCGACGTGTGTGGGGGGTGTTTTTGAAATTTCATATAATTTCGTTTTTAAAATATGCATCATGTGAATCAATGATTAATACGTTTTATGGTAAGAGGTATGGAAGTTTCTTGCCCCATCCTGCGTGGGTCATTTTCATTTTAGTTTTCTTTTGAAAATTTTTCAGGTGAAGGAGGCGCCGAATTAATCAGTGTGTTAACATTTACAGATGAAAAGGAGGAGCGTATGGGCTTTACAGACCGCTACATCGCAGCGATAGGATCGAACAACCTGATGGACGACGCGCAGCACCACCAGACGGATCCGCTGGCGGCTGCGGCGCTGGCTGGCGATATCGGCGCGCTGCTGTGCCGCGTGAAGTACGCCGACGGCACGCTCAACCGCATATTCGAGGGCAATCAGCAGAACTTGGCGCAGCTGCTGCGTATTTGGACAGTCGAAGTTATCAAGCGCGCCTGCGCGCGCCGCTGGGTGCCGGAAAACACGGCCTGGGATGCGCAGTCGGCGCAGGCGCTGTATCGGCGTGTGGCCGAGAAGTCGCTGGCGCACTGGCTCGACGGCAAGTGCAAGGGGTGTAGCGGTACCGGCGTCAAGGTGTTGCTGGGGAACGGGCAGTGCACGTCCTGCAAAGGAACCGGCGTGGCGCCAGTGTACGGCGTGGCCGGCCTGGAGTTGGAGCGCGTCAAGGATATGGTGAGCGAACTCAGCGCCATTTACGATAGCCATTCTGGCCGGGCAGGCGGCCTGTTACGCTGCGGAGACATGTAGCGCAGGTTTTCTTTAAGCCTGTGTTTACAAACAGCATTTCTGCGGTATACTTCAGGCCTCAGTTCAAGAAAATTCTTTCGGAAATCGTAATGTGCGCATCGCGCCACCGATAGCTGGAACTCGCGACAGTACCCGGCCCAGCGCCGCACCTGCACGCCTAGAATTTGCCGCTCACCACGCACCGCAGTCGTGGTTACAAGAAACAAAGCCTGCCACCTAACGGTCGCAGGCTTTGTTCATTTAGTTAGGCAAAATTCCAACAGCCACTTCGCCGCGGAGCAATTTGAGTGTCTGTCCGCTTACATCCACGCATCCGCGCATTCCGAATTTTGTGTCAGGGATGTTCTGCTCGATTCCGTCAACACTAATAACTGCAGAAAAGCCATTGGCTGTGCAGACGCGGAATGATTTGATTGCCGCGCCGAGGTAGAAATTGCTGCCCTCGGTATTAAAAACTGCGCACCCAGCGCGACACGCTTCTGCTGCATATGTCGCACCTTGTTGAGGAGTTGCACTCTGAGCTGATGTGGCAACTGCTGACGCGACAAAAAGTATTGCGGCAAAAAATTTCTTCATAGACACCCTAGTTGTTTTGTGGAACTAATAGGATATTGTATCTTTAGCAAATAAGCAAGAGTTTAGAGGTGGTGGCTTCGCTGAGACCGGACATTTTTGTGGCCGTGTTCGTGTTGGATTATCTCTGCTGTAATGGACAAAACCGCAGGGCAGTAATGCCGGCACTTCGCGGGCGTAGCTCAATGGCAGAGCGGAAGCACTCCAAGCGTTCCGCATGGGTTCGATTCCCGCCGCCGCTCCAGTTCCCCCCTCAGCGACCAGTTAGCGCTCGTTCCGACGCTGCTTGGGTTTCGGCGCAAAAGGAGAAGACAGAGGCCAAAAGTAGGCACGTGTTTCTTTCATTCATTGGGATCGCGGATTTCGAGCGCGCAATGAGCTCTTCGCTGATTTTTCTTAGCACGGTGCTCGTTGATGGGCTGTTGAGAATATCAATGATCTTAGAAATTTTATGCTCCACTGAGCCGGGTTTTGGCTCAGGATCACCAAAAGCCTTAATGAGTGCTACCACCGCCTCTAATTCGTTCATGGTTTGCGCCTTTAAATGTTGTTTTTGATAAGAGTTATCTTATCCCGAAGTTCGTGGGACAAAACTATATATTTTGATATTTTTGTGTTCGACGTTGCCAACTTCGTCCCAAATTCTTCTGCACTCGGCATTCGCCGGGTTTCGCCGCTAGCCGCATCGCTGCGCTGACGGCATTTCTATTTGAGGTGTCGCATGTTCAACTTCGATATCGGCCGCATGATCGTGGGCATCGCCCTGCTGGGCGCCGTGGTTGGTGGCGCCATCGTCGCGCTCGCGCTGCTGGCCTGGCCCTGGCTGTGGGCGCTGGCCAAGCCGACGCTGCATGCGGTGACAGCATGAGCAGCCTGATGACCGTCCACACGCTTGGCCCGCAACTGATCGCGCTGCTTGGCCTACCGAAGCACTGCATTTCGTTCGAGCTGCGCTGCGCAGTCGACGAGATTGTCACGGTGAAGTGCGAGTTCTATCCGGAAGAGGTGGAAGGAATTGACCTGGCGCTGGCCGACTATGAGCTGGTGCCGCGTACGAGTGGACACCAGGCCGCCGCGATCGGCTTCGACGCCTGGATGCGCGAGCGCACCGAGGCCGCACACCAGGCCATGATGAAGCACGCCCGGCGCGGCGGCATCCCATACACCTGACAATTGCGACTGCCAGCGCGCTCCAGTGGCAGGGCTTGAAGAAACGGGCGCAGCTCACCGACGTAGCAATGATCCAGAGGACTCCAGCCGCGATGAACCGCGGCGCCTGCTGGAGGCGGGCGGTGACATTTCGAAAGCCAGTATGCAGAAAATCCAACACCCATCGAACAACGGCGTGCTCGGCGCACCTGCAGGCTGGGATCAGGCCGAACTGCCATGCAACGCGCTGCCCATCACGTGCACGCACGTTGGCGACCTGCCTGCCGTGCTGTCGTACTGGCGGCTGGATGCCGGCGAACTGGCCGCGCTGAACGCCGGCGGCGCCGTGCGGCTGTGGGGGGCGCAACAATGGCGCCCGTTATGGTTGATGTGGACGAGGATTTGGAGCTAACCGGAAAGGCGGCGTCACGCTATCTGCGTAGCCAACCGCCTTCCCGGTTGCTTACCCGTCATTAGCCGAACACTTTGATTGCGAGTTCAATAAGAACAGCGACCCAAGCCGGCGCGCTCTCGATGAGGGCAACAACGTAGTGATTCGGCTTGTGTTTTTTAGGCATCTTCTTTTTCATGCGTTTTCTTTCGGAGGACAAGGTTGCGCTCGTCACGGCGTGACGGAGTGCGCTTCCCATTTCCGGTATAGAGCGAAGGTTTATGCTCCCACCCTCAAAAGGCATAAAATCATTGAAAAAAAATTCAACGAGCGCCCGGCGCCACCATCGGGATTCGCCGACCCGCTGAACAACCGCTACTTGCCCGCACCCGAGGTGCTGAAGTGGGCGCGCGCAACCATCCTCTCCGAAGGCGGTGCGCTCTACAACGACGACCACGCCAGCCTGGAATATGCCGATGTGCAGTTCTTGTGGGCGCCGCACGGCTTCAACAAGGCCGGCCGCACCGTGCTGGGCCAGTGCGAAGAGGTTACGTTCCGCTGTGGGCCGTGGCAGAAGGGCCGCCAGCAACAGCAGATGGCCGACTGGTTCGGCATGGTGCCGGACTTCCTGATTACCTTGGACGCATCGTATTGCCTGACCTGCAGCGATGCCGAGTTCTGCGCTCTGCTTGAGCACGAGCTTTTCCGTATAGGGCAGAAACACGACGAGTTCGGTGCGCCGGCGTTCAACAAGTACGGGCTGCCGAAGTTGTGTATGCGCGCGCATGACGTCGAGGAGTTTATTGGCGTGGTCCGGCGCTACGGCGCCAGCGAGGACGTGCAGCGCATCATCGACGCGGCAAAGACGGCGCCAGAAGTGGCAAAAATCAACATAGCGAGGGCGTGCGGAACGTGTCTTCTAAAGGCTGCGTAGCCTTTACGTTACTTTACAGGAAACTAAAACATGGCCGCACTCAAGGACGAGGTGAAGCTGTTCATCGTCAATGCGCTGGCCTGTTTCGACGCGCCGACGCAGGTGTCGATAGCGGTAAAAGAGGAATTCGGGCTCGATGTGAGCCGCCAACAGGTCTCCTGCTACGACCCGAATACCTACGTCGGCAGGAACCTGAGCCAGAAATGGCGGACGATCTTCGAAAAGACCCGGACCAAGTTCCGCGCCACGGCTGAGGAAATCCCGATTGCCAGCAAGGCGTTTCGCCTGCGTGGCCTGGGCCGCCTAGGGTCTATCTGACTGATTTCAGAGGAGCCATAGAATCATTGTTGCGATAATCACGACTGCCAGATAATTGTGTCCGCGTTTATCGTAGCGAGTTGCGACGGCGCGGAAATCTTTCAGGCGGTTGATTGCGCGCTCGACGACATTGCGGCCTTTGTAAGCTTGTGCGTCAAAGCGCGGCGGCGCTCCACCTCGACGTCCCTTGCGCAGACGGCTCTGCCGCGCATCTTGACGTTCAGGGCAAATGCATCGAATGCCTCTGGCCTGGATCTGTTGCCGATAATGCCGAGCACCATAAGCGCGGTCGACGCGCACGCTCGACGGCCTTTTCCGGGGGCGACCACGGCCCGGACGAGGCACATCAATCGCATCGAGCAGCTGTCCGACGTGCGCCGCGTCGCTACACTGGCCGGCCGTGACAAGAACGGACAGCGGCAAACCGTGCCCATCGACACAGACATGGATTTTGCTGGTGATGCCCCCGCGTGAACGCCCCAGCCACTCGTCAGTTATGGCCC